>JBJXFN010000232.1:0-23162 GCA_046155535.1 Burkholderiales bacterium | reverse complement strand
CGGCGGCGTTACGGGCGGGGCGCTCATCATCGTCGGCGAGGATTACGGCGAGGGCTCCAGCATCATGCAGGAACGCTCGCATGCGTTTGCGATGAAATCCCAGGTGTGGCTGCTCGATCCGCGCCCTAATCTGCCTTCGATCGTCAACGCCGTGGAAAAAGGCTTCGAGTTGTCAGAAGCAAGCAACACGCCGGTGATGCTCGAGCTGCGCATTCGCGCCTGCCATGTGCACGGAAGATTCCTGGCGCGGGACAATGTGCGTCCGGCCTTCGGATTGAAGCAGGCAATCGAAAATCCACGGCGGGATACCGCTCGGGTGGTGCTGCCGCCCGCAAGTTACGCTCACGAGCAGGAAAAAATCCTCAAGCGTTGGCCGGCCGCGATCCGGTTTATCGAGGAGCACAGACTCAACGAATTCTTCGCCCAAGATGCCCGGGATGTCGGCATCATTCTGCAGGGCGGCATGTACAACAGCGTGAACCGCGCACTGCAGTTGCTCGGGCTGTCGGATGCCTTCGGCAATTCTCAGGTGCCGCTCTATGTTTTGAATGTGACGTACCCGCTGGTGGAGTCGGAAATCACGCGATTTTGCGCAGGCAAACGCGCGGTGCTGATGGTCGAGGAGGGGCAGCCGGATTACCTCGAGCAGAACCTGCACGCTGTCCTGCGCCGGGCGGACGTCCAGACCAGGGTGTACGGCAAGGGAATGCTGCCGGTGGCCGGCGAATACACCGGCGCGGCGATGCTCGAAGGCCTGCGCCGCTTCCTGGAAGCCGTGACACCCGACGCGAGTCTGCCGGTGCGCGCGGCCACAAATGTGGCGCAATCCTCGGTTGCCATCGCAACCCAGGTACATGCGCGCCCGCCGTCGTTCTGCACAGGATGTCCGGAACGGCCGATCTTTACCGCCATGAAGCTGGTGGAGCGCGAGCTGGGTGTGCACCACGTAAGTTGCGACATCGGCTGTCATTTGTTTTCGGTACTGCCGCCGTTCAACATCGGCGCCACGACCATGGGATATGGCCTGGGCTGGGCCGGTGCCTCGGCGCTGAGCAGCAAGGAAACCAGCCGCAGGACCATCAGCATGATGGGCGACGGCGGCTTCTGGCACAACGGCCTGACCAGCGGCGTGGGTAATGCGGTTTTCAATCAGAGCGACAATGTGCTGATCGTGGTGGACAACGGCTATTCCGCCGCCACCGGCGGCCAGGATTTGTTGTCCTCCAAAGGGGTGAATCCGATCCGCGATACACGCCATTCCATTGAAAACGCCGTGCGTGGCGTGGGCGTGAACTGGGTGAAAACCGTTTCCAATACTTACAGCGTTACCCAGATGCGCGACACGCTGAAAGAAGCCCTCACGACCAAGCAAAAAGGCCCCAAGGTGATCGTGGCGCAAAGCGAATGCATGTTGAATCGCCAGCGGCGCGAAAAACCCTTGTTCCGGCAGCACGTCAAACAGGGCAAACGCATGGTGCGAGAGCGTTTCGGCATCGACTCCGATACCTGCACGGGAGATCATTCCTGCATCCGCCTGTCGGGCTGCCCTTCGCTGTCGGTGAAAACCAACCCCGATCCGCTTCGCACCGATCCTGTGGCAACGGTACTCGAGAGTTGCGTCGGTTGCGGACTGTGCGGGGAGGTGGCCCATGCCGCTGTCCTTTGCCCGTCTTTTTATCGTGCCGAGATCGTGCACAATCCCTCTCGATGGGACAAGTTCAAGGGTGCATTGCGCACCGCTGTGATCGAATATTTCCAGCGGCGAATCGACCGGCGGCTGGCCGGATTGCATCCCCAGGCGTGAGTACCTCCTCCCCGAATTCGTCCATCAACGTCGCCATCCTCGCCATGGGCGGGGAGGGCGGCGGCGTACTCGCCGACTGGACTATCGATCTTGCCGAGAATGCCGGGTATCGCGTGCAGGCGACTTCGGTGCCGGGCGTGGCGCAGCGCACGGGCGCGACCATCTATTACCTGGAAATGATGCAGTGCCCGGCGGGCGCGACCGAGCCCGTGCTCGCGCTGGCGCCATTCCCGGGCGATGTGGACGTGGTGATTGCCTCCGAATTGATGGAAGCCGGCCGCGCCATCCAGCGCGGGCTGGTGACCCCCGAGCGCACCACCTTCATTGCCTCGACGAACCGGGTGTACTCGATGACCGAGAAAACTGCCATGGGTGACGGACGCGTCGATGTCCGGCAGTTGCTTGATTCGGGAAAAGCGGCGGCCAAGCAGTGGATCTGCGCGGATTTTTCCCGGGCTGCGGAAGACACGGGCAGCGTGATCAGCGCGGTGTTGTTTGGCGCTTTGTTCGCAAGCGGGCGCTTGCCGTTTGCGCGCGGTGCGTTTGAGGATGCGATCCGTCGCGGCGGCGTCGGGGTAGAGGCCAGTTTGCGGGCTTTCGAGGCCGGCATCGCATTGGCCCACCCGGGCGCGGCAGCGCCGGCGACATCGGCGCCGGCCACCGCGCTCGTCGGTGAAAAGTTGCGCGGGTTGAATGCCCGAATCGTCGCCGAGTTCCCGGTGCCGGCCCACGATATCCTGCGCGCCGGCATACACCGGCTGGCGGACTATCAGGACTTGCGCTACGCCGCACAATATCTCGATTGGCTGGCACCCATTCGTGATCTGGCATCGCGCGCTTCCGACGCGGGGGTGCAATTGTTGCGGGAATCTGCGCGTTATCTGGCCTTGTGGATGAGTTACGAAGACACCATTCGCGTGGCAGACCTGAAAACACGGCGCAGCCGGTTTCAGCGGGTGCGCGACGAAGTCCGTTTGCAGTCCGATCAGATTGTCGGCATCAAGGAATTTCTGCACCCGCGCGCGCAGGAAATTGCCGACACGCTCCCTGCAGCGTTGGGTGCCTGGCTGTTGCGCACCTCCTGGGCGCATCGACTTGTCGGGTACTTCACCAGCAAAGGCAGGGTGGTCCATACCAATTCCGTCAGCGGTTTTCTGCTGCTTTATGCCATCGCTGCGCTGCGGCCCATTCGAAGGGCGTCGTTGCGTTTCCGCGAAGAACATTTGCGCATCGCGGCCTGGCTGGAGGCCATCGGTGTCTCGGCGAGGGTCAACTACGATCTTGCTGTGGCGGTTGCGGAATGCCAAAGGCTGGTGAAAGGGTACAGCGATACCCATGCCCGCGGCTGGACCAACTTTTCCACGCTGATGTCCGTATTGCCTAAATTGACGGGCACGCCGAACGCCGGCCAAGTTCTTCGCGGATTGCGGGATGCCGCGCTTGCCGATGACACCGGAGCGCAGTTTGCCGCAGCATTGGCAAAGGCGGCGCTCGCAGCGGGTGCTGCGAACAAGGCAGGGGAACACACCGAAGCGGGAGGAAAAATGCGTGCATCGGCGGGTAATTTGAATTGATATCCAGGCGTACCAACGTATTCGTGTCGACAACATCTGCCAGTCCTCACAGTGAGAAGGTCATGAATATTCAACTACTGCTGTGTGGTGCCGTATTGTTTCTTGCGGGTTGTGCCACGCTGGACGAAAGCGAATGCCAGAACGCCAACTGGTATGCCATCGGAGTGGAAGATGGCGCCCAGGGACGGGCGCTCGAGCAAATCGGAAAGCATCGCCGCGCCTGCGCCGATCATGGCATCCAGCCCGATGCGGAGCGATATGCCCTGGGGAGGAACGAAGGCCTGAAGAGTTTCTGTACCTACGAGAGGGGCCTGCGTCTCGGACGCGCCGGCACTGCATTCCACGACGTCTGCCCGGAGCCGCTGGCACGCGAATTTCTCGCCGGCTATGACCGTGGACGGAATATCCACGACCTGAAGAAGAAATTGGAAGCGGTTAACGCCGATATCAAGAAGACCAAGGAAGGCATCGCCGAACCGGGCATCAGCCCGCGCACTCGCGGGCAACTCGCAGAGCGGCTGGAAGATCTGTCGCGTGAAGCCGAACATCTCGAACAGCAATTGGCGTGGGCACAATCGAGAAGATAGCCAGACGGGCGCGGAAACTGGATTTTCGGTCTGGCGATGACCGGGGATTCGGTCAGGATGGCGACGCTTTCGAACAAGCGCATTGTCATGCTGGCTGACATTGCGCGATGAGCAACATTCGATGAGGTGTAGAAGACCTTTTTTCCAGCCCTTTCCGGCTTGCCGCGTGCTTGAGCAGAACGGCGTCGGGTTGGGAGGCCGGGGTGGAAGTGGAACGTATTGCCGCGGTGTCGAAACCATGTAGCGAGGGCTCGAGGAAGCAGCCCGGCACACCGTCAGGAAAATCCCCAGATTGCAGCGTCGCGCCCTGGCCAAATCGCTGGACTTTTAACGCGACGGCTTCGATGATGCCAAATCAGGAATGCCGGCGGCCTATGCAATGAGGGATTACGCCCTGAAGATGATGGCCGATGTCTGTGGCGTTCGTTACTCTGCCGTCAGTCGAGCGATTTGAGGGAAATAAATCCTATGTTTCACGACTTGACCCCTGCGTTGCGTGCGAATTGAAGCATGCCCACTGATCCGTTGGTTCGCGTTTATTGCCTAGGGCATTTCCGCATCGAGCGGAACAGTGGCGCCTCACCTTTGGATTGTTCCCAACCCAAACCTCTCGCATTGTTGAAGACGCTGATTGCGCTCGGCTCGCAACATGTTCCGCAGGATAAATTTCTTGACTCACTGTGGCCGGATTCGGAGGGCGATGCAGCGCAAATCGCTTTTAACAGCACCCTGTACCGCTTGCGACAACTGGTTGGACATGGCGCATTGGTATTGCGCAACCGGCAACTGAGTCTCAATTCAGAGCATATATGGTGGGACGTTCACGAGTTCGAAACGGTTCTCGACGAATTGGGAAGCAGTCCCGGTATGGTAGCTATCCCTACAGTCGAGAAATTGTTCGCCCTTTACCGAGGGCCCTTCCTCAGCGGTGAGTCCGATCCCGTCGAAATTCTCTCCGCCCGCGACCGGTTACAGAGCCGCTTCCTGCGTGCCATCCGCGATACGGGTGCGGCGCTCGAGACCACACAGCAGCGGGACGCTGCAATTGAGATCTACGGCAAGGCTCTCGAATTACACCCATTGGCAGAGGAACTGTGCCAGCGCCAGATGCGCGCACTCGTGGCGGTGGGGCGCAACGCGGAAGCCGCAAGCGTTTATCAGAGGCTTCGCCGCGAAATGTCGGCTCAGGGCGCGGCCATGCCGTCAAGGCAGACCGACGCGATTTTTTCCGAAATCACTCAAGATAAGCGGCCGTCCGAGAGCCACGATGCAATCGAAGGATCCGCCTCGCCAGCAGAAAGAACCGTCGTCGCGCAACAAACGAACGAGCATATCCACTCCGAGCAGGAATCACCCCTGCAACAGAGGCGCAAACCGATTCCAATCGCGTGGTTGCTCGCCGGATTTGCGCTGATCGTTCTGGGTGTCGCCTCACTCGCGTTGTGGCCGGAGAGAGCAGAGAAAGATGCGCAGTTACCACGGCTGGCCGCCGTGCCACTCGAAGTGCCGGCGGGGCCATCCATCGCGATACTACCGTTCTCGAACATGAGTAACGACCCGCAGCAAGAGGATTTTGCCGATGGCCTCACCGATACGTTGATTACGGACTTGTCGCAACTGCAGGCGATTCTCGTTATCGCCCGCCACTCGGCTTTTTCCTACAAGGGCCGTGCCGTTGACGTGAGACAGATCGGAAGGGAATTGGGGGTGCGTCATGTTCTGGAAGGCAGCGTACAGAGGTCCGGCAATCAGCTGCGTATAAATGTTCAATTGATCGAAGCGGCGACACGTAATCACGTGTGGTCGCAACGCTATGATCGGCCAGTCAAGGACATTTTTCTGGTCCAGGATGAGATTGTTAATCGCGTCGTGGAGGAACTCGATGTCAGACTAGTATCGGGCGAACAGGCGCGTGCTTGGCGGCGCATGACAAAAAATCCGGCGGCCTACTCGGAAGCATTGGTGGGTCGGGCGATTCTTAGCCGCGATCATTCGATCGACAGCATGCTCCGAGCTCGTGTTCATTTGCGGCGCGCGGTTGACCTTGACCCCAATTTCGCATTGCCGTGGGCCTTCATGGCGGGCGTTTACCAGCATCTAATAGACAATGGGTATGTCTCCGAGCCCGACGTGTCTTATCAAACGTCGCTCAATTATGCAGAGCGTGCGATTCGTCTGAATCCCGACTTGCCAATTGCCAGAGCTTACCGCGGCTCCGTGCTCCAGCAGTTCGAACGTCACGAAGAAGCCGTGCGCGAATTCAAATTTTCAGTTGAGAAGGGCCCTAACGATGCGGAAAGTCTTATGCTCAGCGCCTGGGGTATCGCCGCGGTGGGAGATGCGGCCGAAGCTCTGCCGCTGGCCTTGCGAGGACTGCGACTGGACCCTGTACCCCCGGGATGGTACTGGGGTGCTCTGGCCGATACTTACCTGAGATTGCAGAGATGGGAAGAATCCATTCCTGTTTTCGAGCGTTGTGTGGCCGAAACTTCGGGACTGATATGGTGCCGTGCCGGCCTGACCGTAGCCTATGTACGCGCCGGGCGAGTGGACGATGCGCGTCGTTCCGCCGAAATTTGGCGGCGAATCGATCCGAGGATTACAGCCCGGGACAATTTTTATCTGCTCGCTTGGCGAGATCTCGAATTTAGGGAAATTCTGGCCCAATCACTTGCCGAGGCCGGATTGTGAAGCTGTCGGTTACGAGTTTAAGGCCGGCGACGCCCGCTGCGGCGCCCGGCACATCGGAGAATCAAAATGCCGGGCGGATCGACGAGGAAATCGTTAAGGCTTGCGTACCGGAGTAGTAAAGGACCACGCGCCGTTTTCCCATTCAACGGCATATGCGATCGGCTTCTTCCCCGGTTGGAGCGCCGCCAGCGGGTCTCCCGCGGACGCCCGTACCTCCACGCCGGATAGCTCGACGTCGCGGATGCAAAGGGTGTTCGGAATAGGGGTGATCAGAACGGTTCCTGAAGTGGACTGACCTGACCAGAGGTCGAGGGCGCGATGCGTTTCGCAACTATTGGATTTACGTTTGACGCGAACTTCGATCAAATCCTTGCCGTTTGCCGAACCCGTCCAGGTCCAAACTTGCCCGTTCTTTTGCACGCGGGAGGAACCGGCGCGCACTGGCCAAGCGAAATGGTCCCGAAGCGCCCCTGCAACTTGTTCCGACGGTCCATAGAATCCCATCAACATCCACCGCCCTTTCCGGCCGTCGGGCATGTCGATTCCCTCCACGTCCACGAACACGTTGAAGGCCGAGTATGGCGCAATCCCGTAGCCTTCGGGACTTATGTACAGCTCGAATCCGCCAGTCATTTCCCTCACGGGTTCAATGCCCTTGGGCAGAAGGCGCCGCACGGTTGCCTCGTCCAGAGGGTAGCCAACCTCGATCCCGTGAGTCCCGGACATTACCCAAGGAGGCGGTGGGACCTCCTGCGCCGAGGCAGTAATTGCGAACAGCGAAACAGCCAAATGTACCAATCGGGATGCTTTTAGTGTCTTGGTCATGATTTCTCCTCCTACGAAGTGGTTGCGCGCCACGATAGAGCGCGCTTCCAGACTACTGAGATGGCACATTCAGGCGGATGACGCGGTGCTGACGAGCGACTGACGAATTAATTTATTCGCAAATAATCTTTCGAGCCGCAGCTATTGAGTCTCAATGTATACCGCCAAATCATGGCGAGCACCACATGCGGGCTAGAACAGCTGCTTGCGATCGGCGCGATGTCGAATCCGCTTCGCCGCCGCCAATGGGGCAGCACACCTTTGCCTTACCAGGCGCCTGATTTTCGTGTGATGGGCGCGGGCGGTTGGTAGAATCCGTCCATGATCATCCGCTCGCTTCTCGACACCGATCTGTACAAGTTCACGATGATGCAGGTGGTGCTGCATCATTTCCCCGGCGCACAGGTGGAATACCGGTTCAAGTGCCGGACCGAAGGCGTGAACCTGGCTTCGCACCTCGATGCGATTCGGGCGGAAGTGGCCTCACTTGCCGGACTGCGTTTTCGCGAAGAAGAGTTGTTGTATCTGCGCAGCCTGCGCTTCATGAAGTCGGATTTCGTGGATTTCCTGGCGTTGTTCCAGTTCAACGAAAAAACGATTCAGGTCACCGCAAGCAGCGAGCCCGGCGAAATCGATATCGCAATTCGCGGACCCTGGTTACACACCATTCTGTACGAAATTCCGGTGCTGGCGATCGTCTCGGAGGTGTATTTCCGCAATACGCGGCCAAACGCCGACCTGGCTATCGCGCGCGCCCGGCTCCGGGAAAAGATCGGTCTGGTGAGGGAAGTCGATTCGGCCCTGGAATTCAAGATTTCCGACTTCGGCACCCGGCGCCGGTTTTCGGTGGACTGGCACGAGGAAATCGTGCGCACACTGGCGAGCGAGATCCGACCGTATTTTGCCGGCACTTCCAATGTATGGCTGGCGATGAAACACGGCGTCACGCCGCTGGGCACCATGGCACACGAATACATGCAGGCGTGTCAGGCGCTGGGGCCCCGATTGCGTGATTCCCAGGTGTTCGCGTTTGACGTGTGGGCCAAGGAATACCGCGGCGACCTGGGGATTGCGTTATCCGATACCTACGGGCTGGACGCTTTCCTGCGCGACTTCGACATGTACTTCTGCAAGCTCTTCGACGGGGCGCGCCATGATTCCGGCGATCCCTTTGTCTGGGGCGAAAAAGTCATCGCGCACTACCACAGGAATCGTGTGGACCCACGCACCAAGACGCTGATTTTTTCAGACCAGCTGTCGGTGCCGCTGGCCATCGAAATCGCCAGCCGTTTTCACGGCCGCGCGAAAACTGCCTTCGGCATCGGCACCAATCTGACCAATGACGTTGGCTTCGAGCCGATCAATATCGTGATCAAGATGACGCGGTGCAACGGGCAGCCTGTGGCCAAAGTCTCCGACTCCCCCGGGAAAATGATGAGCACCGATCCGGGATACCTGGCGTATTTGCGCCAGGTGTTCGGGCTCGATCCGGCGCAGCCTCCGGACGGAAAATAACCCCCGGGAAACTCAGTTCAGCCTGGACCAGCCGGGCTCGTCGCGGTCCAGCAGTCTTTTCAAGGCCTCGAAGTGCAATACGGACTGCTGGCGTTCGCCACCGATCTGTTTTGCCACTTCGGCAACCATTTTCTCCGGCACGCGTTTGAGTTTGCCGCCAGTGCCCAGAGCCAGCGCCTGCACCATGCAGCAACGCTCCAGGTAATAAAGATCATCGAAGGCGTAGGCGACGTTATCTCCGCAGACAATGACCCCGTGATGTTCCAGGAACACCACTTCCTTGTCGCCCAGCGCGTCGCAAATCCGGTCGCCTTCTTCGTTGGCCAGCGCCACGCCGCCGTAGTTGCGGTCATAGCCGATGCGGCCGTAGTAGCGCATCGCGCTCTGGTTGGCGCGCACGTCCAGTTCGCCGTTCTCCAGGATGGTCAGCGCGGTGGCGAAGGGCATATGAGTGTGCAACACGCATTTCTTGCGTTTGCCCAGATGGATGCGCCCATGAATGAAAAACGCGGTCGGTTCGACTTTGTGGCGGCCTTCGACCACAACGCCCTGTTCGTCCACTACCACCAGGTCGGCCGGGGTGATTTCGGACCAATGCAGGCCCTGTGGATTGATCAGAAAGCGGCTTGGATTTCCCGGCATTTCCAGACTGAAATGATTGCACACACCTTCATTCAGGCCCATGCGCGCGGCCGAGCGCAGCGCGGCGGTCAGGTCAATGCGGGCCTGGGTGACCGGGTCGAAGCGTTTCATGATGACTCCTTGCAGGTGATTGGCAGATGCATGCCGCCATGGTACAAAATTTTCCCGGGCCCGGCCGCGATTCGTTTCAGGGGCGCGTATCGATGCGCGGGCGAAAAGGCACGCAATACAGGCCGATGGGTTCGCTGCGCCCACGCAAGGTCAGCGGCGAGAGCGGAATGGCGTCGATTTCCAGCTTTATTACCCTGAGCGCTTCCATGACGCGCTCGGAGAGCAGCATTTCTCCCGCGCGTGCCCGTTGCATGAGGCGCGATGCGATGTTCACCGCATCGCCGATGATGGTGAAATTCGAATAGGCGGCGGAACCGACGTTGCCAGCAATGACTTCGCCCTTGTTCACGCCGATGCCAAGTCCGGTTTCCAGTCCGTAGCGTTGGCTCCATACGGCCGATAGCTCCTCAAAGGCCGACAACATGTCGCGCCCGCAATGGATGGCGTGTGCCGCAGCATTCTTGTGTTCGAAAGGCACACCGAATCCCACCAGCAGGCTGTCGCCAGCCATATTGAAGATGACCCCGCTATGCCTGTAGGCCACATCGGTGAGCAGGGAAAAATACTGGTTGAGCAGGGTGACCACCTGCGAGGGTGAAAGTTGTTCCGCCATGCGGGTGAAGCCACGCAAGTCTGCAAACAGGATGACCGCGTCAAAACGCGTCTGGTAACTGGCGGCGGCATCCTGGGCGCCGGGGGCGAGGACCTGGTCCATCAGCTTGCGCGACTTGGCGTGCTCGTAGCGCGCGGATTCGGAATCAGTGGCGGGAGCGTGATGATTCTCCCCGGCCGGATCGCGGTCCAACCGGGATTCGCGCATTGTCACCATGGATTTCACGCGAATCAGGAATTCGTCCCGGACGACTGGTTTCGCGAAAAAATCGTCGGCACCCGCCTGCAAGGCCTTGATGCGTTCTTCTTTCTCATCGCTTGCGGTCAGGAACACCACCGGAATCGCGGCGGTGTCCGGATTGGATTTGATGCGTCGGCAGACTTCGTAACCCGACATGCCCGAGACCGACAGGTCGAGCACCACCAGTTCGGGTTTCATGGTGGCGGCCACCTGCAAAGCCTCTTCGCCATTTTGCGCAGTCAGGATTTCGACACCGGAGCGCCGCAGATACAAGGACATCTGCAGCCGGTTGTCCGGTGCATTGTCCACCAGCAATACGCGGGGCAGGGAGGCCGGAGTTCCGGGTGAATTGGGCATCAGATCGTGGTGTGCCGATTTGGCACCAAATTGCAGGGGAAAAGGTTCAAGGTTTGGCGCAAGGGCTAGCCTTTCTTTTTGTCTGCTGTACGGCCGTCAGCGGTGTCTTCGTCGAACAGTCGCCTGTGTGGTGGACCCATTCGTCCATCGTTGCGGCACCTCCACCCCGCCCGGATTCGGCCCATCGCATTGTCGAAATTACGGTCTCTCCCGGTGCCCACGCCACAACCGTGGAATCGAAATCCATCTGTTTGTTTCGCGGACAAATTATGACATTTTTAGCGTGATTGGCAGGAGGGATTGTCGGATTTTCGATCGAGGAGGGCAACTGCCTTCGGGCAGGAGACGGTGGTAGTGTGACGACTGGATCATTTCACATTACGAGAGGCAAGATGGACACGTCACAGACTGCTACGCTGGCGGGGGGGTGTTTCTGGTGCCTGGAGGCCGTCTTTGACCGCCTTACCGGCGTGAAGGCCGTCGAATCCGGTTATATGGGCGGTGAGGTGCTGAACCCGACCTATCATCAGGTGTGCGACGGGAACACCGGCCACGCCGAAGTGGTGCGGGTGCACTATGATCCCGCCGTCATTTCTTTTCGCGATCTGCTCGAAGTTTTTTTTGTCATTCACGACCCGACCACCCTGGATCAGCAGGGAAACGACGTTGGCACACAGTACCGGTCGGCAATTTTTTATCACACACCGGCGCAAAAAGCCGAGGCCGAAGCCATCATTCGGGAGCTTTCCGATGACCAGGCATTTGATTCACCCATTGTTACCGAAGTGGTGCCGGCACAGGAATTTTACGTTGCCGAGGCCTACCACCAGGAATACTTCGAGAAAAATCCCAACCAGCCTTATTGCCAGTTTGTGGTGGCGCCAAAGGTTGCAAAATTCAGGCAGAAGTTTGCCGCCAGATTGAAAAAAAACTGAGTGCGCGTCACTCCGCATAGCAACGGCTTGTCCGCCACGTGACGCCATCGGGTGTAGCAGCCGTACCTGGCGTATGCAGGCTCGCAGTAATGCCGGAAAGCCCGGAACGAATCGTCCGGGAAATTCAGTGTTTGACCGGCGTATTGCCGATGCGGTTAAACGGCAGCGTCAGCGGGCCAAAGCGGGAATTCGCCTCCAGTGAACCGGAAAGTTGGTAGGCGATCTCATTGCCACGCAGCAGATTGACCAAGCCGGCGCCGATGGCGCGCGGCGAAATCGACAAGGGCATCAGCAGGGTTGCGCTCTCCCCGGGTTTCAGGTTGATCGCGTCGGCCAGACTCGTTCGGGCAATTTCCTGTTCCCCCAGGGCAAGACGGATGTTCAGCTTGGAAAGATCCAGAGGAAACTGATTGGTATTTTTCCACCGCAGCCGGGCGGTGGCGCGGGTCTCGTCCAGTGCCAGTTTGCCAAGGTCAAATGAGACAAGCTCGACATTCGGCACTGCGGGAATTGGCAGTTCACCGCGATGCGTGAGCGCAATGGCCAGCGGGCCCAATACGGGTGCGTCCACGCCGATGGAAAAATCCGCGGTATATGGGATGACCGAGCCCGGTTTCACACTTTTGAGTGCATCCGGCAACGTGGCAAATTGCAAGTTGGCAGGCAGTTGAATGACCTGCCGGCCGCGCGCCGGAATCGAGCCATTTTGTTGCACGCGCCCGTCCAGTAATTTCTTGCCGTCACTTGTGAGCGCATACGAAAGCTCGCGCAGTGGCAGGCCGGCCGGATAGGGGTTGGACACTTCCAAATCAAACACTATGGAGGCGCCCTGTAGCGACAACCCGCGCAGACCGACGTCCATGATGCGAGCCGAGGGCTTGGGGGATGTGTCGATCAGGTCCGTCAACGACTGGCAGCCGCCCAGCATGGCGAGGCAGGCAATGAGACAGAATCCCGTCCTGCCGGCTCTCAGGGCGGAGGCGTTTGCAATTGCGAATCGGGCACGCTGTTGCCGCGTGCCGGCCAGGGCGGCGACGAAATTCACCGGGCGGCTCTTGCCCACACGAGGGCCACGCGAAACGGGACCAGGGTCGCAAACGCCAGCACAAATTTCACGGCCAGATCACCCACCCCGAGGGTGATCCAGGGCATGTCCGTGCCATAAAAAGCCAGGGTGAAGAAGACCACCGTGTCCACGACCGAGCCCAACAAAGTGGACACCAGCGGGGCCTGCCACCAGATTCTGCGCCGCAGCCAGTCAAAGATGCTGACATCGAGCAATTCTGCGCTCAGAAACGCCAGTCCGGAGGCCACGCCGATACGGGGTGTGGCATACCAGGCCGACAATACAACCGCGATCACGAAACCAACATACACCACTTGCCGGGCAAAATTCTTGCCATAAAAGCGGTTGGCCAGATCGATGATCAAGAACGAAAACGGATAAGTGATGGCGCCCCAGGTCAGCCAGTTGTTGATTGGCGTTTGAACAAGAATGTTCGAAATCAGAATCACGATGCTCAACGCCAGCGTGAACCAGAACAGCACCGAAATCCGGGAGAGAATTTTCACTTCTGTTGCGCCGTCATGTGACGCAGCCGGCCAGCGGTCGCCTTGATCAGTGCCACGGCAAAGCCGGGATTGGTCTTGACCAGATTGAGGAAATCCGCACGGCTGACCTGGAGCAGCACACTTTCCATGTCGGCAGTGGCGCTGGCTGCGCGCGGCGACTGATCCACCAGCGCCATTTCTCCAACCACTCCTCCGCTATTCACCTGTCCAACGGTAGTGCCCTGGATGGAGATCGACAATTTGCCTCGCAACACCACGTACATGTAAACACCGGCGTCACCTTCCTTCATTACCGCGCGCCCTGCGGGGTAAGTCTGCGGCGGTCGCGCCCGCATTGCAGAGGCCAGTTCTTCGAGTTCTCGCTTGCTGAACACCGCCTTTTCTTCCCGCGATTCGGCGCTTGCCAGCGAACGATTGCGGCCGAGCAGCGCGACAGTCAGGCGAAGGCGGTTGTTCAAAACGCCCATGAGCAGCAGCGCAAATTCCGGCGTGGCCTGTACCGATTGCCGGAACTGATTGACGTCCAGTGACAACACACGGCACGCCTTGCGGGCTACCGCGGATGCACTGCGGGATTGTTCCGTCACGGCGGCGACTTCGCCAAAAATCTCCCCGCTGCTGACAATGTCCAGAGTTTTGCCGGCGCGCACCAGGGTGATTTCGCCCGCCACCAGGAAATACATTCGGTCCGCGGCCTGGCCCTCCTTGAAAATCAAGGCGCCCTCCGCGAATTCCTCACTCTTGCCAAGGGATTCGAAGCATTGACGCGCAAAATCGGGTTTGGGGGCATCTGCGCTGCGCGCGGGGCCGGTGAAATCCAGTTCATCCATATGCTTGAATGTTAATGGCTGACGGTGAAAAGGTGAACAACTAAAATGTGCTCGCGCTTGCTGCGAGCGATAAAGGCCGGCGCCCTGATGATCCGCGAGGAAGGGAAGCATTTTCCCGCGGCGCGGAGTGATACACTTGATCTTGCCTTTTCAGGAGAATCCATTGGCCCTATCGGTTTTGCGCAATAAGATCACTCGGATGCTGGTCGCGGGTCTTGCGCTGGCATGCGTTGGCACGAATAGCGCACAGGCCTGCGGCGAAGTACTCCGGGGTGAAATGGTCGTTTCCTCTCGCGAAGCAGGGCCCGCACTGTCCGGTGAATCAGCCACCTTCCCGTTTCTGGGGGCCGGCTGGTTTCGGGCGGTAGAAGTGGTCAAAGTGGGCGGCTTTGGCGACAACACGCTGGTGACGCTGGAACTGGATGGCGAACCGGCGATCACCGCCTCGTTTGCCGATCTCAAGAAGCCCTGGATGCAACTGAATACCCCACTCATGGTGACCAATGTCGTGACCGACGGGAATACCAGCACCATGACTCTCTGGTACATGCTGGAGTTGAAATTCGGGACCATGGCGGTATTGCGTGTGGACGTCGCGGAAGAGGGTGTCGAAAGCCTCAAAATCCGTACTGTCATGAATAAACCAGCCCCGCACGAACACCTGCTCGGACAGGCCCCCGCAGCGCCAGTATTGCCTGCATTCAAATAGCGGCCCGCCGCGCACGCTGCAAACCCG
This sequence comes from Burkholderiales bacterium, assembly GCA_046155535.1. Taxonomy (GTDB): domain Bacteria; phylum Pseudomonadota; class Gammaproteobacteria; order Burkholderiales; family JACQAP01; genus JACQAP01. The sequence continues at coordinate 8,130 of JBJXFN010000232.1, read as the reverse complement.
CGTGGCAGCGTATTTATTGTTTGTACGGCTCGACGAGGGCTGCCTTCACCGAATACCCCACTTCAATCTCGGCCGCACCATCCACCATCGACAGGTTTTTTTTCAGACCTCCGGTGTTGAGCTGGCCGCTGACCCAGACCGGGTCGAACATGCCCGACATGGCAACCGGTCGGGCCGGTTTCACATGCACGATCTGGTTCGGCGGCGGAGGCGGTGTGTGAATACAGGCGCCCACCCAGGGCACCAGCAGAAATTCGGTGACCTGCTTGCCGGAGAATTCCAGGGGCAGCAGATAACCGGGAATCCGGATCATTTGTCCGTTCAGCAAGGGATTCACCGACCGGCCGCGTTCGATGATTTCCTGGCGCTGTGCCAGCAAAGCGTCCACCGCCACGCCGCCGCGTTCCAATTCCTTTGAAAGAGTCACCGCCCGATCCTCGTCCGCCGCCGTCAGGCCCGGGTCACCTCGTGCGCGCCGGTCCCGGATGGCGGCAACGTCACTGATCTGCTGGAGTTGGTCGCGATTCAATTTCTGAAACGGGTTGTCGATCGTGGCGGCTCTGGGCAACAAGTCCGCCCACATTACCTGCCTGATTTCGTCCGCGGCCACCAGGCAGGGAATCATTACGCCTGCCAGCATCGACCACACGCCTTTGCGTGCCCATCGTGTCATGGCGAAAATTTTCATTCAGAGTTTCAAGGTGAGTCCGTCGGCCACAGCATAACGATAAGTCTGCCAGGCGGGTATCCATCCGATGGCCATGCCCGCGAAGGCCACCATGACCATGAGTCCAAATTCCCTGGCGCCCGGCCAGTCAGCCACGATAAAAAGTCCGAGTCTGGCCTCCAGCCAGGATTGGCCGGCGATCAGGAACGTGTAAAGCGCAATCACGCCGAGTGTAATGCCGGCCAGCGTGAGCAAGGTGGCTTCCCCCAGGATCAACGCGAACACTTGCGACGGCCGCGCGCCCACTGAGCGCAGGATCGCCATTTCCCGGCGGCGTTCATTCAGCCCGGTCAACAACGCCACCAGCATGCCGGCCAGTCCGACAACTGCCACCAATGCAGACACCGCGAACAGTGCGCGTTCTGCTGCCCCGGTGATTTCCCAGATTTCCTGCAGAGCAACACCGGGCAGCACCGCGGTGAGGGGCTCGTCCGCGTATGCATTCACCGTGCGTTGCATGGCCAGCGCGGTGCTGCGTGATTTCAACCCGACCAGAAACGCCGTTAGGGTACGCGATGCCGGCATTGCATTGCCCCCCCTGCCGGCGTTGTCGCGCATCATGGCCGCAAGCGGATCAGCAGAGTCGCTGTTCGCACCTTCCTCGTGCAGGCTGTCGAGTCCTTCCAGCGAAACGTGCACGGCGCGGTCCACCGGGGTTCCGGTGCGTGCCAGGACGCCCTTGACAGTAAAAGGATGGCGATCGTGGAGCGAAAAACTCACGTCTCCCCCGCCATGCGCAATCACAATCGAATCACCGGCGCGATAACCCAGGGCTGTGGCGACTTCGGCGCCCAGTACGGCCTCACGGCCGTTTTCGAAAGGAAATCCCTGATGGAACTCCAGCGGCCGGTTTCTTCCGAAACGGTAATGCGCGAAAAAATCCGGCGTGGTGCCCACGACCCGGTAACCCTTGTGGGAATCCCCGAGTGACAATGCAATAGTCCATGCCACTTCGGGACGCTGCGCCAGAGCGCGGTAACTTTCCCAGCGCAGGTTGTTGGTGGCATTGCCGATGTGAAACACCGAATACAGGAGCAGGTGCACCGGACTCGCACGCGCACCGACCACCAGATCGGTGCCAGAAATCGTATCGGCGAATCCCTCGTGCGAGGCCTGGCGGATGCGCTCCACGCCCAGCAGCAGAGCTACGGCCAGTGCAATCGAGAGGACGGTCAGTGCCGCCGTCAGCCGGCGATTGCGCAAACTTTTGACTGCCAGGGAGAGCATCATGCCGCTACGCCGTCCCCGGCTGCGACATTGATGTCCGAAAGACTCACGATCTGGTCGAAACGCGCTCCGATCGATGCGTCGTGACTCACAAATATCAACGCGGAACGCTCTCGTCCGCACTCCTGGAACAGCAGGTCCAGAAATGCGCCGCGCCGGTCCGCATCCAGGGAAGATGTTGGCTCATCCGCGACGATGAGCTCTGGCGCACCGATCAGTGCACGTGCCGCTGCCACCCGCTGTTGCTGACCCACACTCAAATCGCGCACCGGTTTGCGCAGAACATCGTTCCCGCCCATGTCGAGCCGTTGCAGCAGGCGCAAGGCTTCGAGCTCCACGCTTGCGCCGTTGCGCATTGCCCGATGGCGCCGCCGAGCCGAAAATCCGCAGGGCAGGCAGACGTTTTCCACCACCGACAGATAGGGAATCAGATTGAACATCTGGAAAATGAATCCGATATGGTCAGCGCGGAAACGATCACGCGCGGCACCAGAAAGGGCGCTGATTTCATTCTCGAGAATCCGCACCGTGCCGGATTGCGGCGCCAGGAGCCCGCCGATAAGGCTTAACAGCGTGGACTTTCCGCTGCCGCTCGGGCCGAACAGAAACACGCGCCCGGCCTTCGGAATGCGCAGGTGGTCGATCTCGAGAATGGCAGGTACCGATCCCGGCCAGGAAAACCGGACATTCCGCAGTTCGACCGCGTTGCCGGTCGTGCTGGGATCCGGCCTGTTGTCCGGCCCTGGGGAAGGAAAGCTATTCATGGTGCGACACGCGGGACGCCGGCCCGTAAATGCACAACAACTATCGTGGACCCAGTGTACCCGAGGAAACGCGCGTCGCAAATTCGCGCGCTGCGGCCCTCAGCGCGGCGACCGGTATGCCGGCTTCTGGTCTATACTGCGGCTTCCTGCCTTTGCTGACGAGATGTTTACGGCAAAGGCTGCGCGTTGCAGCGTGTGTCCCTGATTTGCCAATTCCGGTGTGTGCAAACGTAGCCTTTCATGAACGAATTTCCGACTTCCGACGAACTGCTTGCCTGTCTTTCAACCCTTGCCGGCGTAACGTCCAAAGAATCGCGCGAACCCTTCCGGGTCGATCTCATCCGCACCCACGGCAAACCGCCGATGTACTCGGTGATGATCAAGGCTGCTGAAAAGGATCTGCTGCGCATGCGCATCGGCAAGATCATCACGCGACAATTCGCGCTGGGAGCCACGTCTTTCATGCTCACCGGCGGAGAAGCCCGGACCCTGATCGCACACGAAGCTTGAGGCGCGAACCGGCTCGCGCCTGCCGTGGGATTCCCGGCGTTGCCGGGTCGTGCTGTAACTGCCTCAGGTCAGGAAACCCAGATAGCGCGAAGCGCCCCAATTTCCGATGTTGGGTAACACTTCTGCCATTCTGGAATCGGGAACGCCGAACCAGCGGGCCACGGTTGCCGCATATTGGTCCACGGAAGTGGTTGGAAGCAGGCTCCCCTGGCCGACGTCGTCGTTGGTGTTGAACGCGACCTGCGGAAACGTTCCGTAGATCGTGCCGCCCTGTACCGCACCGCCCAGCACAAAGTGATGAGCACCCCAACCGTGGTCTGAGCCGTCGCCGTTGCTGGTCAATGTCCGTCCGAAATCGGACGCGGTGAACAGCGTCACGTTGTTCTCCATCTGCAACTGCTGTAACCACTGGTAGAAGGCATTCACCGCCGCATTGACGGTCTGCATGCGCAGATTATGCTCGTCGAGCAGAAAGTCGTGACTGTCGAATCCTCCTATGCTGACCAGGAAAACCTGTCGGTTCGCGGAGAGTCCGCCGCGGGCAGCGATCATTCTGGCCACCACGTTCAATTGCGAGGCGAGCCCGTTGTTGGCCGGAATCGGCAAGGTAAACGTGCTGGCCGGCGGCAGGCTGGCGGAGAGCAGCGAATTGGCCGTTACCGAGCGCGACACCATCTGGCTGTACTGGTTCTCCAGCAGGTGTGGGCTCGTGCGCATGATCACACGGCGATAGGCGGCGCTCGCGGTTGCCGAGCTGTAAAGATTCCCGGAGATCCCGTTGATGGCGGTGGAACCATTGGGGCCGACCTGGTACTGGATGACTTCCTGCCCGGAAAGGAACACTGCATTGCCGGATGCGGAAATACAGGTAAAGGTGGTCAGCCCGTTTTGCGCCGCCAGCAAATCGCCCATCCGCCCGCCCCATCCTAATTGCGCGCCCTCGCCGACCGGTGTATTGGCTTGCCAGGCGGATTGCTGGTCATTGTGCGAGAACAGTTTCGGCGGCAGCGGCACCGATCCGTTGCGAAACTGCGTCCGGGTTGTCGGCACGACCAGTGGCCCGACATTGGCGACCACCGCGAGCTTACCCAGATCGTAGAGCGATTTAAGGGAGCCCAACGCAGGGTGAAAGGCGAACGGTCGTCCTCCCTGCGAAGCCACCGGCGCGGTTGCGGTTGGTGTCAGCGCATTGAAGGCATGCGCGATCTCCGGGCGGGCCGCGACGTAAGCGGCGTGCTCCGTGGGGTCATAGGGCACGATGGTGTTGGTGTGGTCGTTGCCGCCGAAAAAGAACAGACAGACGATGGCGCGGTACTCGGGCGCCGTTTGTGCAACGGCAGCGCCGATGCTGGCGAGGTTCAGCGCGAAAGGCGCGCCGGCGCCGGCGATGGAAAGGGCCGAGGCACGTTTGACGAATTCGCGTCGCGAATATTTTCCGGTCATGGCGGATCTCCTATTTCTGAACCAAGAATTCGGGCGAGGACAGGGCGAACAGCGTGGCCAGATACACCCGGTTCTGCCGCCCCGGTGTCGGATTGGCTGCGTTGATCTGGACCGAATTCACCGCATCGCGGATGGCAATGCGGGTTTCGGCGCTCAGCGTGCCATAAGTCAGCAACAGGTCAATGCGATCGATCAGGCGATCCGGATCATTCGCCAGCGCAAGTTCCGCCACGTAGTCCGGCTGGATGTCGCGCGGGTTGTTCGCGCCTGCGCCGGATTGCACCACGGAGCGCATGAAGTTGGAATAACCGACCACCGAGGTTTCGTGAATGATCTGAAATTCCGGCGCCACCAGGCCGGCCGCGGCAATGGCCGTGTTCGGCGGCACGTATCCCGGACGGTAGAAATTGAACACCGAGGGGGAGCGCATCGCCGACTGGCCAAGTGAATCGCCTGCGTTATCCGTCACGCCCAACAGAAAGTTTCCACTTCTCGAAGTCGCATTGAAGGCGCGCATCCAGGCAGTGAAGCGCAGAATCGGCTCGCGGACTTTTCCGAAAGTCGGGTCGGCAACCTTAGTCATGTCCCGGGCCTCCGGGTCAAGCAGCACCGCGGCGATGGTCGCGCGCAGATCGCCGCGCCCGCCGCGGCCGGTGCTCCATCCATTGTTCCAGGTAAATCTCCCGCTTTCGAACGCCTGCGATACCCGTGCAATGTAAGCCGGGCTCGGATTGCTCGTCACCAGGCGCTGAATGAGCTGCCGGCCAAAGAAAGGCGCGACATTCGGGTGTGCCGCAAGCGTATCCAGCGCGATGCGCAGGCTGGTTCGCGGATCGGCCGGGCTCTGGGCCGGGATGGTCACGCCGAGAAAGGCTTTTGCGGAAGCCGAATGAAACTTCGGATAGTCCTGCATCGGCAATACACTGCGGTTCGGGTCGGGGGTCGGCGTGTCCGATCCAAAGAACCGTCCATCCTGCTTGTCCGGTCCGGCCCAGCTGAAGCCGGTAAACACCCGGGACAAGCCGACGATGTCCGCACTGGTATAAGTCTCGATGGGCTGACCGTTCGACATCACCGGCGTTCCATCCGGGTTCAAGTGGTGCAGTCCGATCGAGAAAAGCTGCATCACCTCGCGCGCGTAGTTCTGGTCCGGGATCCGGTTGCCGGATTCCTTCTGATTGCGCAGATGCGAAAGATACAAACCCATCATCGGGTGCAGTGTCACCGCCTCGAGAAGATCACGGTAATTGCCGAAGGCCTGCTGTCCCAGCATGTCGAGATAAGACGCCACGCCGCGCCGGTGCTCGGACAAGGCGTCGCTCTGGAGCGATACCACGAAGATCTGCGACAAGGCAAAGGCCATGCGCTGGCGAAGCTGGTCAGGCGCCGTGGCGGCCTGCCGCCAGAAGGTATTCATCACATGCGAGTCCTGCGGACTCTCGTTGGCAGGCAGTCCGGCGATCACACTCACCAGATAGGATTGGTGGGGAGAGCCGGCTGGCATTACCATTTGCTGATCGAACCAGCGCGGGTAGCCGTTGGCGCTCACATAATCGATCGAACTCTTGTTGGCGCCCATGCTCGACTGGGCAAGAAAGCGCGAAGCCTCCGGTTGCGTCGTGGGCACCACGGCCGCTGTGGGCCCGCTCGGCGCGGGCATGCTGGTGTCGTTGCTGCCGCCGCTACAAGCAGCAAGCGCCAGGGCCATGCACCCCATGAGCCAGCCATTGCGCAAGCCAAGGGCGTGCGCCGCGTGGCGCGCGCCGTCCGAGCCGTTTACCCTGAATGCATCGAGACGAAAAAAGTGTCGCATTGCTCATCTCCTGGTCGAATTCAAAAATCTATCCCGAATCTCGGGAACCGGCGCCCGGCTTAAAAAATGACACTTCGTCCGTGCCGTTTTGTACAACTCGCATGCTGCGAGCGGGTCATTGGTGGAATTGAGTATAGCGATCGAAAATTGAAAACCGGAAGTAAAAAATGCAACTTCCGAAACACTCGATCATCGGGTGATAAAAATGTCGCTACTCGACGTCATGCGTTCGATCTGGCGCCGTTGTTTTTTTTCGATTGTCGTTCTCAGACGTCGTTTGCGAGCGCGATGCTTTTTCGTTTCCTGTCGTGTTTCGGCGTCGCCCCCGGCAGTGCGAATTGCGGCCTATTTCACGCGTTTTCTTTTTTTCCGGGTTCTGCGGCGGGCAAAACGCCGCGCGGCGATGCCATCGGCCGGGTGATATGCTTTGCAAGAATCTTGTTTTGGGAGAAGAAGACATCATGAGCCGGATTGCCAAAGTCGAAGTCCATGTTTTCCAGTTCGATGCCAGGAATCTTGGCCGGGTGGGCGGCCAGGGGGTGGGCGCATTTGGTTACAAGCAAGACTCGACCATAAGGGTGACCAAGTACGCGACCGTCATCTCCACGGACAATGGTTTGCGCGGCGAATATGTCGCGCAGTGGGTGGCCTCGGCATCGTCTCTGGGGCAAACGCTGATGCTGGCGCCTTACCTGATCGGATATGAGGCTGAGGCGCGCGAGCAGATATATGACAACCTGAAACGCCAGGCGCGCCAGTTCGATCACATGGGACACGGCCCGCTCGACATCGCCTTGTGGGATCTCGCTGGCAAGAAGCTGGGGGCCTCGGTGTCGGAACTGCTCGGCGGCTACCGCAAGCGTTTGCCCGCCTACGCAAGCACGTTTCATGGCGACCGCTCGACTGCGGGCCGCGGCTTGAACAGCAAGGAAGCCTTCGCGGCTTTCGCGCAGCAATGTTACGACCTCGGCTACCGCGCGTTCAAGATTCACGGCTGGAACGAAGGCGACAAGCACGAAGAAGCGGCCAACGTGCTGCATGTGCGCAAAGTGATCGGCGACAAAATGGAATTGATGCTCGATCCGGCCTGCGAGTTGCGCACCTTTGCCGATGCGCTCTACGTCGGCCGCGCCTGCGATGAGGCGAAGTATTTCTGGTACGAGGACCCGTTTCGCGATTCCGGCACGTCGGCGTTCGCGCACAAAAAGCTGCGCGAGTTCCTGGAAACGCCAATCCTGCAAACCGAGCATGTGCGCGGTGTCGAGCCGAAAGCGGATTTTTTGATCGCTGGCGGCACGGATTTTCTGCGGGTCGATCCCGAATACGACATGGGAATCACCGGCTGCATGAAAATTGCGCATCTGGCCGAAGCATTCGGCATGGACGCGGAAATTCACGTCTGCGGTCCGGCGCATCGCGCCTGCATGTCGGCAATGCGCAACAGCAACTACTACGAAGTGGGGCTGGTTGGACCGGATTGTCCGAACGTCATCCCGCCGGTTTACACCTGCGGTTACAGCGATCAGCTCGAAGCGGTGGGCAGGGACGGCTGTTTTCCGGTGCCCACCGGCCCCGGCCTGGGCGTACAGTACGACTGGGACTTCATCGCAAAAAACCGCATCGCGCTGCACGAATTCAAATAAGGC
>JBJXFN010000231.1:0-10341 GCA_046155535.1 Burkholderiales bacterium | reverse complement strand
GCATCGGTCAGTGCCAGCCAGTCCACCCCCTGATGGCTGTAGAACCGCTTGTCTTCCGCCCGGATTATGGTGGATAGCGCAGCCGGGGAGATTTCCGACAACGGAGTCCAATCCAGCCGCCGGCCGTTCTCGACGACCCGCAGTTCGTGAATCAACGCACCGTGACGGTCGAGCAGCAGTCCTTCGGTGGAATGAAATCCACTGCGAACGGATTCGAACGACGTCACGGCCATTGCGGCCTGCGTCGCCTGCATTAAGGCAAAAAACAAAAATCCCCTTACTTCAAAAGTCATGGGAAAAACAAGATGGAAATAATCACTTCGACGATTTCCGCTGCGAAGATGCAGACACCTGCAATGCAAATCGATAGTCGACGATCAGCTTTCTCTTCCCATTCTGGGCATCGAAAACCAGGCGGAGGTGGGGCTCAATTCGGGATGAAAACACGTTCAGTACAAACGCTCCTTTGCATCTTTTTCAATCAATGCCTGCATTTCCTCAACGGTCTCTTTTAGCTTCCCGGCATCGACCATTGTTTGCGCCAGCGTTGGAAGACCCGCCAGCTCCGGCCAATGTGCGCCATCCCAGAGCTTCGATCGGATTACACACTTCGAGCAGTGGAAAAATACTTCTTTGACGTGTACAACGATTGCAAAGTCCGGCGCTTTCCCGGCGATCGCCATTTCGTCGCGAAGCCACTGATCCCGTACGATGCTTGCAGCGCCCCCAATACGCAATGTCTCTGATTTTCCCGGGATCAGAAACAAGATGCCGACGTTAGGATTCTGGAGCAAGTTTCCAAAAGTATCTGCACGCCGGTTTCCCGGTCGATCAGGAATAGCCAGCGTTCTGTCATCGAGGACACGCACAAATCCGGCAGGATCGCCCTTCGGAGACACGTCCATGTTTCCTTTTGCGTCGGATGATGCAATCAGCAGGAAAGGACATTTCGCGATAAACGCGCGGCAGTTATCGTCCAATGCGTTCACTTGCTTTTGCAAAACGCGATGGCTGGGATTGCCGATTACGTTTCTAAACTGCGCCTCGGTTGTGACGATTTCGCTGAAACGCGAATCCATATTGGTTACTCCATGAAGTAATCACTGTGTCATGCCAGCCAGGTCATGTAGTTCGAAGCTACGCGCTCAGGCAATGCCAATCTAGCGCGCAACGTACAATGCCGAACCGCAATCCCGTTAGGCACTGGATGAGTAATGCCTCAATCTCGCGTTTCGAGTACCCGCTTGAACTCATTGGTGTAGTACTTCTTCCCAAACTCGTTTACAAAGTCCCAGGATCGTTGGGCGATCGGCGGAAGATCGACGGTCCAAAATCCTTGCGGGATCTGTCGTGTCGGAAGCGCACTCGAGTTTCGGTCAATTGTGGCTGCAATTACCCCTTCCCCATCGTCCGCCGACATTCGAGCCAACACATTTCCACCACCATCGACAATCTGACTCTCCCCCAGATAACGAGACGCGTAAATTGATGCCTTTTCACCGGGTGTCGTTCCCTCAAATTCGCCGACCTGCGAGGCATGGACGAACGGTACGCCGAGCATTTCTGCCAAGCTCGAAGGTGCATCCTTCAGAATTTGAACAAGCCTGAGTTGTTGATCACGGTACTTGTCCGGTACCGGGAATGCAAGATCCCACCAGCACGATCCTCCCACCACAAAGGAAACCCTTCCCTTGAGTCTGCGCAGGGTCTGCGATCGGATCATTTCCCAGCACATGGCAACTCCGATCGGGCCAATCGGCGTAGGCAGTACGCCGTCGTCTTCTCCCCCGATGTAGTAGCAGTTCTCCCACATTGTCGGAATATCCTTGTCGTGCCGATAGTACTGACCATTTGGAAAGACAAGCAGAAAACTGTTAAAACAATCTGTACCGGACTTCGCGATGAACGAACCTCCAACCACTCCACCGTATTTGCGTGCCTGGCGCCTCATTAACTCGAGGGCAGGCCCATCGATGGGCAGCCAGGCGGAATGCATTTTCTCCGAATACGCAACCCCCGACGGAAAGAATTCCGGAAGGATCACCCATTCGGCACCTTTGGTGAAAGCTTCGCCAGACAGCGCTTCCGCCTGGGCCAGGTTTCTCGAAACCGATCCCAATTCCAGTCGGAGTTGGACCGCCGCCACTCGAAGGGGAAATGTATTCTCGTCCATGAAATGTCGCGTGATTGGGACGCGAATTGTTACGGCGTTACACTGACCGGCGGATTCGGAATCTCGCCGAACATTTCGGGTGCATACATCGCTTCGACACGAGTTGGCGGCAATTCGAAGCGGCCAGGATTATTCAGCCGCATCGTGTATTCGACCACCCACGTTCCCTTCGGCACAAACCGGTAATACGCGCGAAAGGCGTCGAAGGTTCTTTCCTCAAACGCAGGCCAGACAAATCCACGCTTCTCTTCTCCGCCTGACAGTGTCTGTGAATCCCGCCCCAGTCCCGTGCCCAGGATGCTCGCCCCGGAAGGAATCGGGTCATCCACCACCACCCAGGTCATGTCGGATTGCGCTTCGAGTTCCAGCCGCACCCTGACAGTATCGCCGCGCGTCCACTCTCCCACCGTTGCAGTGGCCTCTTTGACTTCGACAGGTCGTACGCTTCGCACGATGCGAAATCCGCTCGACAGGGCTTGGGTCAGCGGCAGGGCCGCCCGGCTCTGCACTGTGACCCAGGGCATTCCGCTGCCGACCTGTTGCAATGCCAGGCTTGCCGCCTGTACCGGCCATCGAAATTCCATCGCGCCGCCCACGGCGTTCTTGCTCCATTCGTGCGTGACGAGTTGTTCTTCCAGGCGCCCCTGCGTCTGTCCCGTCACTGCCGCGGATTCAAATTTGGCGGAGAATTTTTCCATCGCCAGCACGCCCCAGGCATTGGCGACGGTGGTATTCCAGTGACCAAATTGCTGGCGCCCGAGTGCGCCGCGGGTCATGCGCGGCAGATCCTCCCGCCAGGCGTCTTCCTCGAGCAGGGCCAGCAACACGCGGTTCGCGTTGACGTCGCCGGAGACCATCAACCACCAGAGGTAATCCTGCCGCTCTGTGGAAAATCCCAGGGTCGTGCCCTGAAAATTCAGGCGCGACCGCAGGATCTGCTCGGCTTGCGCAAAGTGTCGCTCGCGATCCTTGAGATTCACGCCACGTTTCATCAAGCCATGCCAGTCGATCACGGCCGAGGTCGGCCAAAGATTCGGCGCGGCCTCGATCGAATCCAACCAGTTCGGCTCAATATTATCGTGTCGCGACAAAGCTTCCAGTGCCGCGACCTTGCGCACCGTGAGATCCGCCGCCGGAAAAGCACCCTCCCGGGTAGCGCGGCCGGTGGCGAAATTTTGCAGTGCGGTTTTCATTCTCTCCAGGGGTGTACTGGGCACCTGCCATCCGGCCTCATTCGCAATGGCCAGCAGGTAGGCCGTCAGCGAATCACTGCCATGACGTTCAACGGAAAAATACTTCGCGAAGCCTTCGCGATCCAGATAAGAAGGCAGGTCTTCCATGACATGCGCCCACAAGGCTTCGTCGCGTAGGGCCACGGCGCGGGAGATTCGTTGTTCAAGGCAGGTGTAGCGGTAACCGCTCATGTACTCGCGCACCCCCGCCTGCCCGCCCGCCAGTTTTGGCGTCAGGGACACCCGCAGTTCTCCCCGCCCTGGCAAGGCGCCCTCCGGGATACGCACTGGAATTTCCAGTGACCGATCGAGTTGCGTGAGGGTGGCCTGCAAGGTGCGCACCGGAATCGCCGGTCGCACCTTCTGCGAAACCTTGAGTCGATCGGCGGGAGTCTTGCCGGAGGACGACAGATCTCGGACTGCAACTTCCCAGCGCAACGCAGCCCCATTCAGCGGGACAACAGTCTCCCACTGCACGTCGCGCGATTCTCCTGCACTCAGTGTCGCGCGCAATACCGGGAGTGCCTGCGTTTCGACTGTGCCGCTGACTTCCGCATCCATCGCGCGGTCTGAGGTATTGCGCAGTGTGAATCGTGCAGCAAAGCGATCGCCTTCCCGCACCGCAGGCGGCAGGCCGGAGAGCAACATCAGATCCTGCGTCGAGCGAATGCTCGTGTGGCCAGTGCCGAACAGGCCGGTGCCGGCATCCGCAATCGCGATCACGCGAAACGAGGTCAGCGAATCGTTCAAAGGAATTTCGACGCTGGCCCGGCCTTTTGCATCCAATTGCACGCGTCCCTTCCAGGCCACCAGGGTGTCGAACAATTCGCGAGCAGTCTGCCTGCCGCCGCCGCCACCCTGGGCGAGCGCCTTGCGCCCGTAGTGGCGCTTGCCGAGTACCTGCATTGAGGCCGTCGAGGTATCCACTTCAATACCGCGCGGCTGCATCATGGCGTCAATCAATTTCCAGGAATCGTTCGGCAGCAATTCCAGCAGGCCTTCGTCCACCACTGCAACCGCTACTTCCCCGGACTTCGGCGGCTTGCCACCGGCACGCTGTGTCACCTGAATCTGGATGCGCGCCTTGTCGCGCACCTTGTAGATTGCCTTGTCTGCGCTGACTTTGACGCCCAGTTCGTGCCCCTGCCAGCCAACGCTGAGTTCCGTGACGCCCATTTTGAATGCGGGCTTCCCCAGATCCACCAGCGCGGTCGGTTGAATGCCGCCCGCGCGGCCCCGCACCGCCAACACGGAGACAAATACGTTGGGTGCGTACGCGGCCTTGAGCGGAATTTTTACCACCGGCGCATCTCCGGAAAGCGGTTGCACGAAAGACTCGATCACACCTTCGCGCTCGACTGTCACCAGTGCCGTGGCTTCTCGAAACGGCATGCGAACCTGAATCTGGGCGGTTTCCCCGTGACGGTACTTCTTGCGTTCGGGAATCACATCCATCCGGTCGTCGTTGGTCTGGTCGAACCACCAGGCATCCTTGCCGGCCACCCAGGCCGAAGCGTTGGCATACGAGGGATTGCCGTCGCGATCTGCTGCCTGCGCCATCATCAGAATATTGCCGGAGACCGGTGGTTTGACTGCGCAGTGCAAACGACCGCGCTCATCCGTCTTGCCCTCGCACACTGCGTCAAGCTTCTTCACCTCGGCGCCACTTTCGTACCCATAAAAACCGCCCACCAGGCGTTTGCGATGGCTGAACATCTTGCGCACGAATAACTGCACACTGACCTGCTGGCCTTTCACAGGCTTGCCATGCAGATCCACGGCGATCGCCTGGAACTTCAACAGATCCTGAGACATGGCCCAGGCATCGGGCCGTATCCCCAGAACGACTCGCGAAGGCCACAACGGCACCCGGGTTGATGCGGTCAGCATTTCTCCATTCTGGTCGGAATATTCAAATTCGGCATGGATTTCGCGCGGCGTATCCGCGGCGGGCAAGTCCGGCAGCGTCACCCGCCCCGCGCCCCCGCCATCGAGGTCGAGGGCGATGCTCTTCAGGGTGCGTACCGCGGGATCCGATTGCCGCGTTGTGCCTTCGTCCTCGAGGCCTTCGTACTCGTACTCTCCCGACATCCAAGGCGCCCCGCCTTGCGGTTCGATGCCTTCGACCACACGGCCGTTGGCAAAGGCGACATTGTCGAATTCCGGAAACGCGACGCTGCGCGGGCGCAGCAGGCCGCGCACTTTGACTGGCGCGCCGGAGGCCCCGCCACCGGCGAGAAAACGCAGATGCAGATCCAGATCCACCTTCTTCGCGTTGACCTGGGGAGTGCCCGGGCCGGAGATTTCGGCCTTCATCAGCGGCACGCGAAACTCCTCCACCCGGAAACTACCGGCAATGCGAGTATTGCCTGGCGAGCCCGGACGCGCGTCCAGCGTGTCAGACATTTGTACCTGGTAGACCCCTTTGCGGGCGCCGTCCGGGATTTTCCACTGGCTTACCGCGCTGTTGCGGGTGTCCCACTGCACCGGAAGTTCGTACTTGTCCTCGGACCCAACGTGGGTGACGACAATTTTTTTTGGGAGGTTGTCCACCGGAACATAGGAGAATCCTTTTTGCTCGTGCCGGCGATAGTAGTGCTTCATGTGCACCGTTTCCCCCGCGCGCAGGAGCGTGCGGTCGAAGACGGTGGTGGTGATATAAGGGCCATTCCAGGCCGCGCTACGCAAGTTGTAACGCCAGCGCGAAATCCCTTCGTTCCACTCCGACATGACCAGCGACAAATCATCCCCCAGACGAGCCGAGACAACCAGTTGCCTGTCATAGCCGTTCAGGCAACCGGCCAGGCGCTCGCGCTGCGGCAGCCCTGCGCCAATTTTCGCCCGCCCCTGCACATCGGTCTGTCCACGGAAATACACCTTCCCCTCACAATCCTGCACGGCGATCTGGGCCTTTGCCACCGGCGCGCCGGTGTCCAGAGCCGTTACCCAGACCAGAGAAGACTCACGTCCCCATTTGAAATGCACGGCCATGTTGGTCACCAGCGCCGCGGTCTGAACGTAATAGGGTTTGCGGGACTTCAGAAGTGCCGCGCCCAATCGCGGACTTGCGAGCTCCACCACATAAAACCCCGGTTTTTTCAGCGGAATGCCCACCACTTCGAAAGCGCGCGCTCCCTCGGGTTTGGGCACCTGCAGGCGCTTGACCCTGTCTTTCTCGCCGAAGACCGACGCCTGCCCCACCTGATACTGGAGCACGTTTTCCTGCTTCTTCTCGTCGTATTCCCAGCGATCTGATTCCATCCGTTGCAGGCGTTTGAACCATTCGACAATCAAGGAGACATCCGCATCGGCCACCCGGGAATACGAGCCAGGGACACCGCCTTCATTCTCGACTTTCGATTCAGTCAACTTCTTCTTGAGCCAGTTGATCGCGCTGTCGGCCTTGTCGGCCAGAACGGCGCCCGGATCGTCCTGTTTGCCAGTGTGGGACAAGCGCGCCTCGACCATGGCTTCGAGATTGCGCAAGGTCACGGGCAGGACCGCATCCCCCTTGAGTTCGATGATGCCAAATCGCGCGGCGAACTTCGCCAGCGGCGGATATTCATCGGTGCGGACCTGGAGCGGAAATCTTTTCTGGTTGGCGAGTTTGCGCCCAGCGTCATCAGCCAGGTCGGACGGCAGTTCCAGCACGAACTGGGTGCGCTCGGGAAACGGACCGGTGAAATTCAATGCGTCCACAAAATCCGGCGGATTCTGCGGATCCGGCAACTGCGCCGCGAAGGACTTGCCCTGGGATTTCAGAGTGATTTTTCCGGCCACCTCTTTCGGGATGGGCGCGCTGAATTGCAACCGCATCGGCAGGATGGGCAAGCAGTCGGCGTCCTTGTTCACGCGCTCACAACTGAAACGCGCCTGGAATGTGTCCCGAACCCGCCATGAAAGCGTCTGATCATGACTGGTCGGCACGCCGCTTTCGGATACCACGCCTTTGCCCCACACGAGGCGCACTTCTGCGTTGTTCGGCAAGCGGCGCCGGCATTGCACTACGGCCAGGGGCATGCTCCCCGTTTCGCCACTGCGCAACATCCGGTCGGTCGTGGCGCCGCGCATCAGCGAACGTAGCCACCCTTGCACGAAGTCCTTGCGCGCATCCAACACGGCCTGACGTTCGTCACCAGTGAGCACCCGCAACTCGATCCGTTCCGCGACACCCTTGACGTCGCAGTACGCATGCGCGGCAATCGACGCTTCGTTCGCCGCCGCATCCAGACCCAGGACAAAAATCTGCTCTTCGTCGATTCCGCCACCCTGATACGGGAGGGATTGGAGAATCGCCGGACCGCCCGTATGGAACTCAAAGGTCTGCCGGCCTTCCAGAGCGTTTCCAGACACCGACAACAATCCGGCCTTGGCCTGGAATTCGCACCGCACCCCGGCCGGCAGGTCGCGCCCGAAATCGAACACCCAGTTTTTTGGGTCCGCCCAGCGTGCGGTCCCGCGCTCCTCGCAATCCGTATCAAATGGCGCAGGCAGCCGTGGATCCCCCAATTCCACCATCGGTTCGGAAAAGCGCACCGACACCTGGCGCACGCCTTTGACTTCTCCCAACGGGGAAAAGAACTCAACCTGCGCGGCAGAAGCCACTGCGCACGCAAATCCTAATACGCCTGCAAGCCAGACCCGATTCAATTTACCCCTCCTTGAGGCCTGGAAGGCATGTTAGGGGTCGAGGCTGGAAGTCGCAACCGCGAACATTGCGCCATGACCACAGAAAAAGGATGCAACCACCGCCACGCGGCGCTGCAATGCGACCTAGATACTTCGCACCCGGCTGCAAACGAAGTTCATCGTGTACTCGGCATGGGTGTTGATTCTGACATCCTCCCACGCGCGCTTCTTGAGCGGGCCGGAAGACCACACCACTTTGCTGTCCTCACCCACCAGTTCAATCTGGGTGACCCGGTTGATGCGGCGGCCGCAATCGACTTCCACGATGCCGCGTGTTTCCTTGAAAGCGGTGAGATGCCCCTCCAGATTGTCGGTGAGCACGCGGGTGTAAACGCCACGTTTCGTGAACCGGATGTTTTCTCCGTCGACAAGGATCGATTCGACATCGACATAATATTTTGCCTCGGTATCCGCCCCGACTTCGATCCAGTCGGTGGCGCAAACCGCGGTTGACCACCAGAATATCGCCATCATGATGTGCATCTTCAACATGACTCCCCCAAAAATGGATCGGCGCCCGTTCGGGGACGATTTCCGCCCGATGTTCAGGCGGAAAACTCCCGCAACAATTTCCCCGGTCTGCGGTCCGTCGCAAGCGGCCCGGACTCATTCACCATCCGGACCCCGTTAATCCAGACGCCGTGCAGCCCGACCGGCGCTGTATCGATGCGACCGGCACCGCCAGGCAGATCGAAGACGCGCCGTTTTGCTCCGCGCCCAACCCGGTCGGGGTCGAACAAAATCAGGTCAGCCCAGGCGCCGGGAACAATACGGCCGCGATCCGCGATCCGATAGATATCGGCGACCCTGCTGGTCACCGTGCGCACGGCCTCTTCCAGCGACAACGATTTCCGATCTCGCACCCAGTACCCAAACAGGTGCAAGCCGAATCCCGCGTCGCACAGAAAGGACAAATGCGCGCCGGCATCGGAAGTTGCCAGCGCGGCATGGGGATGGGAAAACAGTCGCAACACTGCCTGTTCGTCTGTCTGAAAGAGCTGGCATTCCAGCATGGCGTCCAGATCACCGGCCAGCGCGAAATCGAACAACCAGTCAAAAGCATCCTTGCCTTCGGCACGCGCCAGCGCCGCCACGTTTTTGCCCAACAACTGCTCGCGGCCGGAGGCAACGCCGCTTTTAATCACCATGTTTTCAAGGCTGTGGTAGGAAAAGCGGTTGGGGACTGTCTTGCTGCGAGCCTCCTGCTTGATCGCGGACCGGAATACCGGGTCGGCCAACACGCGGCGATAGGCCGATGTGTCCGTCGCCTCCATCGCCGGCCGCCACGCGAGAAACGCCTCCAGCGGGTACGGATGACGAAGCGTAAATTCCATGCCGATCGGAAAACAACCGGTCGCCGCCCACAACTCGCGTCCGCGACCGCGAGCGGCGCTGATTTCAGACAGTTCGTTGAACACGCGTTCCGGATCGTTCGGATCTACGAACATGGCCGCGATCATTACCGGCCGATGATTTCGTTGCGCCACATTTTCCAGCCAGGGAATTGTGGTGGTCATCCCCTTGGTCAACATGAAAATGCCTCGCCCGGACTCCCCGAGGGCCCCGGTCAACTCCAACATTTCATGCTCGTCCGCGAGCCGCGATGGCATGGGAATGCCGTTCTCGCCGTTATGCTGTTCAAGTGTCGAGGTCGCAAAGCCAATGGCCCCCGCTTCCATTGCTTCACGTACGAGCTGTTTCATCTGCGCAACTTCCGAAACCGTGGCCTTGCGGGTAGACGCGTCGGCGCCCATCACGTAGGTGCGGACGGAGGAATGACCGACAAAAGAGGCAACATTTGGCACCGTCCCCTTGCGTTCCAGCAGGTCGAGGTATTGCGGATAAGTCTCGAATCCCCAGTCCATCCCCGTACGCAGGGCTTCAAGCGACATGCCTTCCACATGGGTAAGGTTGCGCAAGGTCCGGTCGCGATCCTGATTCCGGCAAGGCGCCAGCGTAAATCCGCAATTGCCCACGACGACGGTCGTGACGCCAAGTCCGACCGAAGGCGTGGCAAAAGGATCCCAGGTCAATTGCGCATCAAAGTGCGTGTGCAAATCGACAATGCCAGGGGCCAGGACCAGCCCCCCGGCATCGACGCGTTCGCGGGCCGGTCCCGGATCGGAGCCGACAGATGTGACGCGACCAGCCGAGACGGCAACTGAAGCCCGGCGCCGTGGCCCCCCAAGGCCGTCAATCAACGTCGCATTTTCTATCACCAGGTCCTGCATTGGAGCCTCCGCATTG
>JBJXFN010000226.1:0-2612 GCA_046155535.1 Burkholderiales bacterium | reverse complement strand
CTGCCTCGACTCAGGCTAGAGTAGACACGCTGATCGCCGCGCACGACATCCTGCCCAACGACGACCTCGCGCTGGCGGCGATCTACCGCCAGCACGGGCGCCGCGGCGTGCGTCAGACGCTTGCGTTTGCGGATTCTGAGCCGCGTTCTGCAGGGCCAAGGTCCGTCGGGCTCAAAGGCACGTTGCGGGCAGCAAGGGGAGCCGTTTGAGCGAATTCGTTCCACCGTATCCGTACCGCAAGCCATCGCCCCCCAACATGTGGCAGCTGGTCAAGCTATGGCGGCAAAGCACGATCGCAATCTGGGAGGAAAACGCCTTCAGCTACGAGTTCATCTCGGTCCGTTTTTTCACACGAAGAGTCTTCCTGTGCAATAGCCCCGAGACGGTCCAGTTCGTTTTCAGCACGCACCATGACAGCTTCGAGCGCAAGACGCCTCAGCTCCGTCATTCGCTGCTCCCGCTCATCGGCGACGGGCTGTTCGTGAGCGATGGCGAAACCTGGCGCCAGCGCCGCCGCGTCGTCGCACCGGTCATTCACGTCTCGCGACTGCCGGGTTTTGCGCCGATCATGTGCGAAACTGCGGCCGAACTGCGCGACCGCTGGGCCAGCCTGCCGCCGGGCGCCGAAATTGATGTGCTCAATGAGATGGCGCAGCTCACGGCGGAAACCATCTGCCGCACGCTTTTCGGCCGTCGCCTCGGCCGCGACAACGCCGAACAAATCGTGTCCGGTTTCAGCGAGTACCAGCGCCACATCGGACAACTCGACGTCGCCTCGTTGCTGGGTCTGCCCGACTGGCTCCCGCGCTGGCACTCACCGCGCGTGCGCAAGTCGGTCAGGCGCATCCACGCCGTGCTCGACGGGATCATCGAGACCATGCAGAAAAGCCGCGAATCCAATGACGTCTCGGCGCTCGGCCAGTTGATGGACGCGCGCGACCCTGACACCGGGGTCCCGCTCGAAGCGCAGGCGTTGCGAAACGAAGTCGCCGTCCTGTTCATGGCGGGCCACGAGACGACGGCGAACGTGCTGGCCTGGACGTGGTTTCTGCTCTCGCAGGCACCCGACGTGGAGGAACGATTTCATGCCGAACTCGACAGCGTCCTGGGCAGCCGCCAGCCCGTCCTGGCGGATGTGCAAAATCTTCCCTATACGCGTGCCGTGATCGAGGAGACGATGCGGCTTTACCCTCCGGTGCCGACCATGGGACGCGAGGCATTGCGCGAGGAGAAGCTGCTCGGCATGACGGTCCCCAAAGCTTCGTTCATCGTCGTTTCGCCATGGCTTTTGCATCGGCATAAAAAGATCTGGAACAAGCCCGATCACTTCATTCCGGAACGGTTCCTGCCCGGTGGCGACCGCCCGGCATCCAAATTCGCCTACATTCCCTTCAGCATCGGACCGCGAGTTTGCGCAGGCATGGGCTTTGCCCTAGCCGAGTCGATTCTGTGTCTCGCGCTGCTGGGGCGGGCGTTCAAGCTGCGTCTCAAGCCCGGCCACGACGTCCGGCCGGTGTCCCGGCTCACGCTGCGCCCGGGTGACATGCTTCCGATGCATCTGCATTCGCGCACCCCGCCGATCGCGCAACGGGCGGCTGCGGAACCGCCGGCCTTCACGTGCCCGCACGGCCATGGATAGGCCGATTGACGCTCCGCCGCTGCACTGGTTCCTGCTAGGCGCCGATCGCCGCCGGATCGCGTGGCAATACTGGGTTCACGATCTGTTGTGGGGCTCTTGCTACACAAGCGTTCATTTCGTACTGCGGCTGTTACCGGCGGATGCCGTCTCCGCGGCTGGCAGTTGGTTCGGCAATTTTTGCCGCCGGCATGTCAACTTCAAGATCGGCAGCATGCGCCGCTACCGGGCGCACGAAGCGCTGGCCCGGAAAAACTGGGCATGGCTGCGCGCGCAGGATAACGACCCGGCGGTGGTCGAGGGGGCCATGAACTCCGCCTTTCGCAATGTGGGTCGCGTCCAATGCGAATTTGCAGCGTTGAAGAAAATATGGCACGAAGGGCGGGTTTCGGTGGAGGGAGCACAGCACCTCGACGCCGCGCGTGATGGAAGCCGTCCGATCATTGTCGTGGGATTGCATATTGGCAATTGGGAATTGATCGGGCCGTCACTTCTCGACGCTGGGCACATTTGCACGGCCGTTTACCAGGAGCCGCCGAGTCGTTTTGATCACTACATGGTGGTGTCATCACGCCTGCGCTGGGGTGCGAAACTGATTCCGCCCGGTCGCGGGGGTGGACGAATTGCGCTTCGTGTCCTGGTCGATCGGAAGGACGTTTTGGTGATTTTCCTCGACGAGTGCGTGGATGGCGTGGTCTATGCCCCGTTCTTTGGCCGACCCGCCCGATACGACGGCAACATCGCTTATGCCGCCCGGTTGGCGGCAATCACGAACGCGGTAATCATCCCGGCCTACTGCCGACGGCTCCGGGACGCATCCTTTCGCGTGACCTTTTTGCCTCCGATCGAGCTGGTGCATACCGGCGATCGAAAGCGCGATCTCATCGCCAATGTTGCCGCGATCAATGCAAACATCGAACCCATCGTCCGGGCCAATCTCGATCAGTGGTTTTGGATTTTTGATCTGCAACAGGAC
>JBJXFN010000223.1:0-16646 GCA_046155535.1 Burkholderiales bacterium | reverse complement strand
AGACCATCGACAACGACGGGCGCTTGCGGCTTGTTCCGCAACTGCTCGAAACCCCGTGGCACATCGAAGTCGCCGACAGCAGCGATGCTTCCGCGTTTGCCCGCGCGCTCGCGGATGCCGACGCCATTGTGTCCATGGCCTGGCCGGCGTCCTTCCCGCCGGCACCCAGACTCGGGCTGCTGCAGCTTCCGGGGGCGGGCACCGATGCGATTTCCTTCGACCACGTGCCCCGGCAGACTGCCGTCTGTAATACCTTCGAACATGAAATCGGGATTTCCGAGTATGTCATCGGCGCGATGCTCGAATGGATGATCGGCTTCCGGAAACTGGACCCGCAGTTCCGCAAAGGCGATTGGACGGGCTCTTATATCTGTGGCCCCTACCACGGCGAGATGTTCGGCAAGACCCTGGGCATCGTCGGCTACGGGCATATCGGACGTGAGGTGGCCAAACGCGCCACGGCCTTCGGCATGCGAATTCTCGCCTGCGCGCGTTCGGCACGATCCGGCGACGAGTATTGCGACCAGGTGCAGTCGCAGGACAAAATCGACGCGATCTTGAACGCAGCGGATTTTGTGCTTCTCGCCCTCCCGCTCTACGACAGCACGCGCCACGTCATCAATGCAGCCCGTCTGAAGGCCATGAAACCGGGTGCCGTCATCATCAACGTCGGGCGCGGAGCACTCATTGACGAAGCGGCCCTCTACGCTGCGCTGGCAGCGCGCGCCATCGGGGGCGCGATCCTGGATGTGTGGTACCGCTATCCGCCGCAGGGAAGCAACCGTGGCCCGGCTCCGTGGAATTTCCCCTTCCAAGAACTGGACAACGTTTTGCTCACGCCGCACGCCTCGGGCTGGACGGACGGCCTCATGCCCCGGCGCAATCGCGTCATTGCCGCGAACCTGGATCGTCTGGCACGCGGCGAACCCCTCATCAATCTGGTGCGTGCACCGGCATAAAGGAGCAGCCATGGAAAAACACAAAGCGAAGGAAGCAGCCGCGCTGCTCTGGAATGCGTGGACCTCAGGGAAAATGATGGATGCGCTCCCCGATCACTGCCGCCCGGCAACCATCGAGGATGGATATGAAGTCCAGGCGCAGATCGCCACTCTCTCCGGGCAGTCGCAGTTCGGGTGGAAGATCGCCGCCACCAGCAAGGCCGGACAGGCGCACATCGGCGTGGACGGGCCGCTGGCCGGCCGCCTGTTGCAGAACAGGATCTACGCGGATACCGCCAAAGTTCCCTTCGCGGGAAATGCAATGCGGGTGGCAGAGGCGGAATTCGCCTTCAAGTTCCGCGCGAATCTTCCGCCGCGCGCCAATCCTTACAGCCAGGCGGAAGTCCTGGACGCGGTGCTCTCGCTGCACCCCGCCATCGAATTCCCCGATTCCCGCTACCGGGATTTTGCCCGCGCCGGCGCGCCGCAGCTCATCGCCGATAACGCCTGTGCGCATTACTTCGTTCTCGGCAAAGCCTCGCCGGAGACATGGCGCAACATCGATCTTGCCGAACACCGCGTCACCGCAACCGTGGCCGGCAAACTCACGCGGGAAGGCAAAGGCGCCAACGTTCTTGGCGATCCGCGCATTGCGTTGACCTGGCTCGTCAATGAATTGTCGCGCCTGAAAATTGGCATTGCCGCCAACCAGGTGGTGACCACCGGGACCTGCGTGATACCGGTCGAGATCGGCGCCGGGGATCACGTCACCGCGGATTTTGGCTCCCTGGGACGAGTGGAGTCCCGGCTCGGCTGATTCGGGCCGCGGCCCGACCTTTGGCGTCGCGCGCGCCCGCGCAAGTGCCTCGGCACAGGCATTGGCCTGTATAGTAGGGACATTCGCACGTTCCCTTCGATTCCCGCCTCCTGGCCGCTGCCCCTTTGATGAAGCCCGTTCCGGAAACCGTCACCTCACGCGGCGCCTTGCGCGCCCAGGACGGCCCGAAAGACCTTTTCAGCCACCGCAAATACTGGGCGGCGCGTTTTGGCACCGCCCCCTATCTGCCGATGTCGCGCGCGGAAATGGAAGCGCTCGGCTGGGATGCCTGCGACATCATTGTTGTGACCGGAGATGCCTACGTCGATCACCCCAGTTTCGGCATGGCCATTGTCGGCCGCCTGCTGGAGGCGCAGGGCTTCCGGGTCGGGATCATTGCCCAGCCGGACTGGCAAAGCGCGGAGGCATTCAAAGCCCTGGGAAGACCGAAACTGTTTTTTGGCGTGTCCGCCGGCAATATGGATTCGATGGTCAATCGTTACACCGCCGACAAGCGGCTTCGGCACGATGACGCCTACACCCCGGAAGGCGTCGGTGGCAAACGCCCGGATCGCTCGGTGATCGTCTACAGCCAGCGCGCGCGCGAAGCGTATGCAGACGTACCGATCATCATCGGCGGCATCGAGGCGAGCCTGCGGCGGATTGCGCATTTCGATTACTGGTCGGAGAAAGTGCGCCGCTCGGTGCTGATCGACGCCAAGGCCGACATGCTGGTGTACGGCAACGCCGAGCGCGCCATCGTGGATATCGCCCATCGCATCGCAGCCGGCGACAAACCCGCGGAAATCACCGACATTCGCGGAACCTCGTTCGTGCGCGCGGCAGTGCCCGAGGGATGGATAGAGATCGACTCCACACGCATTGACCTGCCGGGTGCACTCAATCCCCCGGTAGATCCCTACGCCACGGAAGAGCAGATGCGCTCAGCTTCTGCCCGGCGCGACAACCTTCCCTCACCCGGCGCAGCGCGCCACCCTCTCCCGGGGGGCGAGGGGCGAGACCCCCTTCTCCCTCCGGGATACCCAGGCGCAGCCGGGAGTACTCATTTGGAAGGGAAGGGGATGAGGGAAAGTAGCGAACCAAGATCGCAAGTCGTGCGCTTCATCCGCGAAGTCAAGAACATCGACCGTGCACGCAGCGTGATCCGCATGCCCTCATTCGAAACCGTATCGCGCGATTCGGTGCTCTATGCGCATGCCTCGCGCATCCTGCATGTGGAATCCAACCCGGGCAACGCACGCTCCCTGGTGCAGCGCCACGGCGAGCGCGAAGTGTGGATCAATCCGCCGCCGATTCCGCTGACCACTGCGGAGATGGACAGGATTTACGAGTTGCCCTACGCACGCCAGCCGCATCCCTTGTATGGCAAAGCGAAAATCCCCGCCTACGAGATGATCCGCTTCTCGGTCACCATCCAGCGTGGCTGCTTTGGCGGCTGCACTTTTTGCTCGATCACCGAACACGAAGGCCGCATCATCCAGAATCGTTCCGCGGAATCCATCCTCGGCGAAATCGAATCCATCCGCGACACCGTTCCCGGATTCACCGGCGTGATCTCCGATCTGGGTGGGCCCACTGCGAACATGTACCGCCTCGCCTGCAAGAGCAGAGAAATCGAGTCCGCCTGCCGCCTGCCTTCGTGCGTGTATCCCGGCATCTGCTCCAACCTGAACACCGATCACGCGCCGCTGATCGATCTGTACAAGCGCGCCCGCGCGCTGCCGGGTGTGAAGAAAGTGCTGATCGCCTCGGGGGTCCGCTACGACCTGGCCGCCGAATCGCAGGAATACGTGAAAGAACTCGCACAGCATCACGTCGGTGGGTACCTGAAGATTGCGCCGGAGGCAATCGGCGAAGGGCCGCTCTCCAAGATGATGAAGCCCGGCGTCGGGACCTATTACAAGTTCAAGGAATTGTTCGACAAGTATTCGAAGCAGGCCGGCAAGGAGCAATACCTGATTCCCTACTTCATCGCCGCCCATCCCGGCACCACCGACGAGGACATGCTGGAACTCGCGCTGTGGCTTAAGCAAAACGGGTTTCGCGCCGATCAGGTGCAGGCCTTCCTGCCTTCCCCCATGGCCACCGCTACCGCGATGTATCACTCGGGAAAAAATCCGCTGCGCAAGGTCACCCGCACCAGTGAAGAAGTGATCGTCCCCAGGGGCTTGCGGGTGCGGCGTTTGCACAAGGCATTTCTGCGTTACCACGATGCCGAGAACTGGCCGACCCTGCGCGACGCCTTGAAACGCATGGGCCGCACCGACCTGATCGGCCCCGGCAAGCGTCACCTGGTGCCCGCTTACCAACCCCTGGGCACCGGCATGAAGCCCGAAGGCACACGGCGCGCAGGAGAATTTCAGCCGATGCGCACCCAGCACACCGGCCTGCCACCAGCGCCGATACACAAAGACAAGAAAGTCAGAAAACCTGCAGGGAAATCTTCGCGCGCCGGGCGGTAATCCGCAGCGCGTCAAAACACCAGCAGTTTGTTGAAATTTCCGTGATTCGCACCGGAAGTGTCATTCCCGCGAAGCTTGTCCTCGAATGATTTTGTCGGGAAGCGGGAATCCAGTATTTGATTGATTTCGCACAAGGTCAAAATCCTGGGCTCCCGCCTTCGCGGGAGTGACAGGTGTTTTTCAACAAGTTGCTAGGTCAAAAAAAGCGCGCACGCCGGATTACAGGTTTCATCCCAACAGGTGTAGCCCAGGCGTTCGAGAAATTTCCGGAATGCGGCCTTCTCCTTCACCGGCACTTGCAAACCCACCAGCACGCGACCGAAGTCCGCACCGTGATTGCGATAGTGAAACAGACTGATGTTCCAGTCGTGCGTCATGCTGTTCAGAAAGGTCATCAACGCCCCCGGCCGCTCCGGGAATTCGAAGCGATAGAGCAATTCGTTCTTCACCCCGGGCGCGCGTCCCCCCACCATGTGGCGCACGTGCAACTTCGCCATCTCGTTGTCGGTCAGATCCTCCGTTGCATGGCCGGCGCGCCGCAACTTGCGCACCAGCTGCGCCGTTTCCGCCCGGTCGGCCACCTGCACCCCGACAAAGACCCGCGCGGCATCGGGGTCCGCATACCGGTAGTTGAATTCGGTGACATTGCGGGCACCGAGTAAAGAACAGAAATCACGGAAACTCCCCGGCCGTTCCGGGATCGACACAGCAAGGACTGCCTCCCGGTGTTCGCCGATTTCGGCCCGCTCGGCCACGAAGCGCAACCGGTCGAAATTGATGTTGGCGCCGCAGGCCACCGCGATCAGACACTTACCCTTTGCCCGGTGTTGCACTACCCATTGCTTGGCGCCGGCGATGGCGAGCGCACCCGCAGGCTCCAGGATCGAGCGCGTGTCCTCGAACACGTCCTTGATCGCGGCGCAAATGCTGTCGTTATCGACCTGGATCATCTCGTCGACATAACGCCGGCACAGGCGAAACGTTTCGCGACCGACCTGTTTGACAGCCACCCCATCGGCGAACAGCCCGGTGTGATCCAAACGCACAATCCGGCCAGCCTTGAGTGATTGACTCATCGCATCCGAATCCAGCGGCTCCACGCCCACGATGCGCACCTCTGGCCGCAGGCGCTTCACGAAGGCGGCGATGCCGGCAATCAATCCGCCGCCGCCCACCGCCACAAAAATCGCGTCGATGGGCTGGGCATGCGCGCGCAGGATTTCCATGCCCACCGTGCCCTGGCCGGCGATGACGTCCGGGTCGTCATAAGGGTGCACGAAGGTGAGCTTCTTCTGACGACCGATGGTCACTGCTCGCGAGTAGGCTTCGTCGTAGGCATCGCCGTACAGGACCACGCGCGCCCCGCGCGCGGCCACCGCGTCGATCTTGATGCGCGGCGTCGTGACCGGCATCACGATGGTCGCCACGCAGCCAAGCCGCTGCGCCGCCAGCGCCACCCCCTGAGCATGATTGCCAGCCGATGCAGCGATAACGCCGCGTCTTAATTGCGCCGCCGACAGCTTCGCCATCTTGTTATAGGCGCCGCGCAGCTTGAAGGAAAACACCGGCTGCATGTCCTCCCGTTTTAGCAATAACGTATTGCCCAGCCTGCGGGAAAGGCTCGGTGCCAGCTCCAGCGGCGATTCGATTGCCACGTCGTATACACGCGCAGTCAGGATGCGTTCGAGGTAATCGATTTTCATCGTGGCACTGTATCAGGTCCGCCAGTCTGCCAATGTCGGACGCCACTCTCGATATTGAATACGTCCCCTGACTCGGATGTGGAGGGAATAGATTGCCATCGGAAAATGCCTCGGGACGGTCGTTTCTCTTCTTCGCCTGCGGACTTTTGAGCGAGTTGCCGAGCCTGCCTCGCCGGCTGGGTGAAAGCCTGAAATGGGCAGCCCGCGAGGCGCCGGCCTGCGTGCTTTTCCGTCTTCAGTTTCAAGCCCTGCAGCCGTTATGCATTACGGGCCGTATTCAGTGCAGGAGCAAGACACCATGACGATACCCCGCTTCCCGCTGACTGCCAAACTGGCTGCGATCCAGGCGCTGCTCGGGATATCGCTCGTCGCACTGGTGGCTGTGGCGTGGCGGCATCTGCCCTCGAGCGATGAAGCGTTGGAGGCCGCGCAACTGGGCAAAGCGCAGCGTGCCGCCCAGAATGCGGACATGCTGCGCGATGCGTTGCACGCCGATTTGCTGGCGGCAATGTTGGCGGCGGACGAATCCGCCGACTCGCGGACACAGGTGCAGCGGTCCGTGCGTGCCAATGCGCAGGAGTTTCGGGGTGAGTTCGCCAACCTTGACAGCATGACCCTGGGACCCGCACTAGGGCCGCAAACCGCCTCGGCCCGCGAGGCCGGCCTCGCCTACGTGCAGGAAGTCGAAAGGCTGGTCTTGCTCGCGTTGTCCAATCCCGGAAAGGCCGCCGCCCAGCGTGCCGGGTTTCAGGGATACTTCGAAAAGGCCAAGACCGAACTTGCCGCACAAACCGAGCTGATTTCCCGGCAGATTGATGCCTCCAACGCAGAAATCAAGACTGGCTCGGACAATGCCCGGCGGTGGCTGCTGTTGGCGGCACTTCTTACCGTCGCGGGTGGGTGGGTGGGTGTGGCACTCATCGCCCGCTCCATCCGCAATTCGTTGATGGACGTGGGCGACGTGGCCCGCGAGGTGGCGGGCGGCAATCTGGACCGGCGCAGCGACCAGCGCGGCCGCGACGAGGTGGGGCAGATCGCCTCCTCGGTCAATCTGATGGCGGACGAGCTGTCCAAAATGATTTCCCGCACTCGGGCCGAGGCCGACCGCAACGCTTTCAACACAAAATTGATGACCGCGCTCGACATGGCCGACGACGAAAAGCAGGCCTGCCAGATGATCGAGCGCGCGATGGGCCAGATCTCTCCGGGCCACGCCATGGAATTGCTCCTGTCCGATTCCAGCGACGCACATTTTGAACGCGCCGCACTACATCCCATGAAAGGCGCGCCGGGCTGCACGGTGGAATCCCCGTTTGCCTGCGTCGCGGTGCGTCGCGGACACACCGTCAGTTTCGAAGACAGCGAAGCGCTCGACGCCTGTCCGAAACTGCGCGGCCGCACGGATACCAACATCATGGCGACCTGCGTACCCGTCACCTTCATGGGGCGCGCACTCGGTGTGGTGCATGCCGTCGGCTCCACCTCCGAGCCGCTTAGCGCCGAGGCACACGACCGGCTCAATACCCTGGGCACCCAGATCGGATCGCGCATCGGCTCCGTGCGTGCCTTCGAAAGCACCCAGCTTCAGGCGCGCACGGATCCGCTGACCGGCCTCGTCAATCGCCGGGCGGTCGAACACCGCATGCGGGAACTCTTGCGTTCCAAAGAGATTTTCGCGTTCGTCATGGCGGACCTCGATCACTTCAAACTGCTCAACGACACCCACGGCCATCAGGCCGGCGACGAGGCGTTGCGAGTCTTTGCCGATGCGACGCGGGAGTGCGTGCGCCAGAGTGACGTGGCCTGTCGTTGGGGCGGGGAGGAGTTCTGCTTCGTGCTGGTGAATTCGGATGCCGAGCAGGCCATGAAGTGGGTGGACCGTGTGCGCAGCCATCTGGCGCACCAGCTTCAACTTCGCGCCGTCCCGGCCTACACCGCAAGTTTTGGCGTGGTCGATTCGACTGCGGACTTGCCTCTCGAAAGCATGGTGGCTGCTGCCGACATGGCGCTTTACCGCGCAAAAAGCGAAGGGCGCGACCGTGGCGTCCGCGCGATCGCCGAGGACTTTGGCGGCCTGGTGAAGCCGATTCGCAAGAGCGAAGCGCGTGCCACAGCAGCCACGAAGGTGCTCGCCGAATCTGCAAAAACGGAAACGCCCGAACAGACTGCGCGACTTTCCCGGGTCGGAACCTGAGTCCGGGCGCCACGCCGGCTGCATACATTGCGGCGGCTGCGTGTCGGTGACGCATCGGCAAGTGGGTTAGCCTCCGCCAAGTTCTCCTATCGCCGGTAGTTCCGTATCCTCGCGTTGCGCGAGACCCGTCATTTCAACTCGACTTCGACGAACACAAACTCGTGCGGGTTGGGATTCACCACGTTGTGCTCCACCCCGATATTCCGCGCGTAAGACTGCCCGGCCGCCAGGTCCGTCACAATCTCCCCGTTGGCGGTTTCCTGCATCAATTTTCCCGCTGTCAGGACGACCACCACGTAGTCGTGCGCATGCCTGTGCCATCCGGTTTCCGCACCGGGGGCAAAGCGCCATTCGGTGACGATCGCCCGATCGGTCTCGATGAGGCGTTTGGAAGTAGCCTGAGGGCGGGTGGTCATGGGGTGTCGAACCTATGATTGGATTTTGACGCTGCTTATTCTAAGGGCATCCGAGTTATTTCCTTTAGCCCGCCCTGCCAAACCTTCGTGCGGACCGCAGGCCTGATACCGTTGTCAGGCGAGGCGAAATCGCGGATCAGCTCGGCCCCGGGCTGAGATTGGCATGGGCGATGCCGCCATCCACTGCAATGGTGTCGCCCACCACGTAATCGCCCGCGCGTGACGCCAGATAGATTGCGGTGCCGGCCATGTCTTCGTCGCGGCCGATGCGGCCCAGGGGTGTTCGCGCAGCCACCACGTCTGCATGATCGCGAGCCGCGCGGTTCATTTCCGACGCGAACGGGCCCGGTGCGATCGCCGAGACCACGATGCGATCCGCGACCAGCTTCGCGGCCATGCGACGCGTGAGATAGATCAGGGCCGCCTTGGACGCGTGATACGAGTATGTTTCGAGCGGATTGAGCCGGATACCGTCAATGGACGCGATGTTGATCACCTTAGCCGGGCGCTCCTCACTCGCCCCGGCCTTGAGCGCGCCGTGCAGCGCCTGCGTGAGGAAAAACGGCGACTTGACGTGGAGGTTCATCACCTTGTCCCAGCCGTGCTCCGGAAAATCGTCGAAGTTCGCCGCCCAGGCCGCGCCCGCGTTGTTCACCAGGATATTCAGCTTCGGCTCGCGCTGGCGAATGTCCTCCGCGAGCGCCCGGCATCCCGCCACGGTCGAGATATCGTGCGGGAGCGATACGCAGGTGCCGCCTCTGGCGGAGAGTTCCCGGGCAGTGGCATTGCATGCCTCGGCCTTGCGCGCGGAAATGTAAACCTTGGCGCCGTATTCGAGGAAGCCTTCGGCGATCATCCTGCCGATGCCGCGGGAGCCTCCTGTCACGAGCGCGACGCGGCCTTCAAGGGAAAAGAGTGTTTTCATCAGTTCTGGGAAATGTACGGCCCGGGATCATTGACAGGCAAGTTGAATGCGCCCGGAAGCAGCACACCGCCCTTCGTTCTGGTTCTGTCTGGCGTCTTCGCACGGCAGGCACATTAGCATCGGGGAGGCAAAACGCAAGACCCTTTCGCTTCCCTATCGATTGCAAGCTGCAATTGACGAAATCGTCGCATCTACTACCGCGCGAATTCAGGTAGCCTGAAGCGTTTGCGATAGGCACCTGGGGCGAGGCCTGCAATACGTTTGAACAGGCGCCGGAAAAACGCCGCGTCTTCGTAGCCAACGCGCCAGCTGATCTCATCGACAGGAGCCTCGGTACGTTCAAGCCGGCGCTTCGCATCCTCGACTCGCAGCCGTTGGACATACGCAATGGGCGTGAGCCCTGTTGCCGTTGCGAAGCGTCGCTTCAAAGTACGCTCGGCGAGCTTCGACCGCTTGATCATTCCCTCCACCGGGTTGGCAACGGAAAAGTGATCCTTCAACCACTCCTGCACGCCCTGAATCACAGCGTCACCGTGATCACTCTTTCCCTCAAAAATGATGTAGGGCGTCAATCCGTCCTGATGCCACTGCAACGCGAACAGACGCGCCAATTCCTGCGCAGTCGTTGCACCGGCGTACCGGGCGATCAGGTAAAGGGCCATGTCGTGCCAGGTCGTCGAAGCGCCCGAACTCACCAGCTCATCGTGCGGACCGCTGATCATGAGTACGCGTTCCGGATGAATCGTCGTGTTCGGATATGTCGCTGAAAAAGCACGCGCGTAGGAAAAATGCACGGTCGCATCCTTGCCATCGAACAAACCTGTCTCCGCCAACAGGAACACCCCCGAACAGGCCGAACACAGAACCGCGCCACGATCGTGCATCGCCTGCAACCATCGCACCAGACGCGGATAGCGCCCCTTCTTCCAACCTTCCCGTCGCAGCAGTATCGATGGCACGATGACAATATCGCTCGCCTCGATGGTGCCAATTGCCCGTTGCACCTCGATCGGAACGCCGCTCGCCAGTTGCAAAGACCCGACTTCCTCACCCACGATCTCGATGTGAAACGGTGGAGCGCCGGCCGGAGGAATACCCATCAGCGCGGCGCCATTCATGACGTCGTAAATTCCCGCGAGCGTGGATACCAGAACATCGGGCACTGCTACCAGGCTGACGTGTCGTGGACTGGATCCGTTCCGACGGGTTGACTTGATCATGGTGAATCGATGGCTGGTGGCACGAATGAACCGATTTTGGCAGTTTCCGCACTTCCGCATACTTGCTTCTGCGGCGATCATGGCTGCGAATTTTACTCTCCGCAATCAACTGAAAGGAAGCGCAAGCCATGGACACACTTGTCATCGACCAAACCAAACTTGAAACCTTCGTCAATCGCGCTGTCGGTGACATCGCCTCGGCCTACGGCGGGGTGATGATCAGTCTCGGACACAAGCTCGGCCTGTACAAGGCGATGTCTGGCGCCGGGCCGCTCAGCTCCAGGGAACTCTCGGCGCGAAGCGGCTGTGCCGAGCGTTATGTGCGCGAGTGGCTTAACGCCCAGGCCGCTGCAGGCTATGTGGACTACCACGCGGTCAGCAGCACCTACGAACTCACCCCGGAGCAAGCCATGGTCCTGGCCAACGAGAACAGTCCCGTATTCATTCCGCCGGCGTGGAACGTGCCTGCTTCGATGTGGTTCGACGAGGAAAAGACTCTTGACGCTTTTCGCACTGGACGCGGCGTATCCTGGGGCGAGCACGATTCGCGCATGTCCTGCGGCTCGGCCGCGTTCTACCGCAATGGTTATCGCGCGAGCCTGGTGCCGCAGTGGCTGCCCGCCCTGGACGGGGTCGTTGAAAAGCTCGAGGCCGGCATCGAGGTCGCCGACATCGGTTGCGGCCACGGCCATTCCACGGTACTGATGGCACAGGCATTCCCGCGCTCGCGTTTTAACGGATTCGACACGCACTCGGCATCCATAGAGGAAGCACGGCGAAACGCTGCAGAGGCCGGCGTTGCGGCGCGAGTGTCGTTCGATCGGTCTGACACGACACACTACCCGAATCGGCAGTACGGACTGATCTGCTTCTTCGATTGCCTGCACGACCTCGGGAACCCCGTCGCGGCCGCCCGGCACGCCGCCGAGGTACTCGCGCCCGGCGGCACCGTGATGCTCGTCGAGCCTTTTGCGCATGATCGAACCGAGCACAACTTCAACGTAGTAGGCCGTTTGTTCTACGCGGCATCGACGACGATCTGCAGCGCCCACGCCATCTCTGAAGGGGGCACGCTGGTGCTTGGCGCTCAGGCAGGCGAAGCACGGTTGGCCGACGTATTTCGCAAGGCCGGCTTCTCGCACTTCCGTCGCGCAACCGAGACGCCTTTTAACCTGATTTTCGAAGCGCGCCGGTAGGGATGTTTGGCAGCAAATCTCTGCCTCCGCCATTTGTGAAAGAAAAATCCATGGCCTCAAAAAACTACCGATTGTCGACCCAACACAAAGACTTGGGGCAAAACTT
The DNA here is from genome assembly GCA_046155535.1 of Burkholderiales bacterium. Lineage (GTDB taxonomy): Bacteria > Pseudomonadota > Gammaproteobacteria > Burkholderiales > JACQAP01 > JACQAP01. The sequence goes on along the minus strand of JBJXFN010000223.1, from coordinate 4,648 downwards.
GGCGGAGGCCGGGTCAAGCCGGAAATCTGGGGCTCGGACACAATGCCCCCCATGAAGACCGCCATTGCCCTCGATCATCTGTTGTGCGCCGTCGGCGATCCGCTTGTGGATTTGAGCGGCATCGCCCCCGGCGACGCGGAGTACTCCCGAGCGCTATTGATCCGCATCGCAGCCGGCATCATCGCGAAAGACCCGGACGGACATGCGGCGATTCGGCGGTCGATCGAGGCGTTTCCCTTGGCCGACCTGACGAAGCCGAACGCTATGCATCTGGCAGCCGCCAACGCATGGCTTTCGGGTGACCCGGCTCGCGCGGCGCAAATCTACGAGTCGATCCTGCACCACTGGCCACACGACCTGCTGGCATTGCGACTTGCGCAATCCTGTTACTTCTTTCTGGGCTGGCAAGACCGGCTGTGCTCCACCAACGAGGCAATACTCAATGCCTGGCAGCGTGACGACCACAATTTCCGGTTCGTGCTGGCCTTTGCATCCTTCGCGTATGCGGAGAACGGCCACACCGACATGGCCGAGCGACTCGGCCGGGAAGGCCTGGCGATCGAACCCGCGTGTCCGTTCGCCGTGCATGCAGTGACACATGCCATTGCCGAAAACTCGCAGCCGCGCGCGGGCGCGCAGTGGATGCGTAACCAGGTCGGCCACTGGGCCGGCGAAAGTCGGATGCGCGCACACAATGCCTGGCACCTGGCGATGTTCGACGTCACCGATGGCAACGTCGCATCCGCCCTCGGCATTCTTGATGGCTGGCTGTTGCCCGCGAGCATGACCTCATCACTCGATTCCTGCGATGCCACGTCGCTACTTTGGAGTCTGGCGGCGGAAGGCCTGGATGTCTCCGAACGCTGGCAACGATTGTCGAACGCGTTTGCCCGGACGCTGACGCCCGGCTTCTGGCCCTACGTCGATCTGCATGCGGCCATCGCCCACTGGAAAGCCGGCCACCACGACAGGTTCGGGAAACTGTTGCGCGCCATCGAATCGCGCGCCGCGGGCGACGACTTCGCTGCGTCGAGGGCGCGATCGCTCACCCTGCCGGGCCTGCTGGCAATCCAATCACTCGCGCGGTGCCGTCCACACGAGGCTGCCGCGCATCTGAACGCGCTGCGCCCTGCGCTTGGCCTCATCGGCGGCAGCCGTCTGCAACTGGAAATTTTCCGCAATCTTGAAAACGAAATCCCAGGAGCCTCGTCTGCCGCGGGGTCCACTCAACTAGTTCGGCTGAGTGGCGCGACGCCGTTAGTGCACGCCCTGGAAAGATTATCGACAGCGACTCCCACCCTGATACCGGCGTAGTCCACCACGATCGCACCTCCCGCGACCTAGTCGCACGCGCAGGAGGTAGATCAATGCCGCTTTGGAATCGTGATACGAGTAGGTATGAAGCGGATTGGGGCGGATGCCGCGGGAGCCTCCGGTCACGAGCGCAATGCGGTCTTCAAGAGAAAAGAGATTCTTCATCGTTCTTCTGAGGCAAAAGGTTCGTAGGCTGGCAAGTGTAAATCGTCACACGGCCGGACGGCGTCTTGCCTTCAAAAAAACAACCGCTATAATGCGCCCCCTTCCATCACCGGCGGCGTGTGGTAAGCCTTTGCAAGTTGCAACCTCATCGTAAATTTCCAGTGACAAAATGACCAGCTCCAAACGCAAGTATGTCACCCGCTCTTCGAGCATTCACGGCAAGGGCGTGTTCGCCGCAGTACCCATCCGCAAAGGCGCCTGCATCATCGAGTATCGCGGTGTGCGCTCCAGCATGGAGGATGCCTGCGAACGCCCGCCAAGCGATCCGGCCAATCCGCACCACACGTTCATTTTCGAGCTAAGCGACGGCACGGTGATCGACGCCGGCATCAAGGGCAATGCCGCCCGCTGGATCAATCACAGTTGCGAACCCAACTGCGAGGCGATCGAGGACGAAGACGGGCGCATGTTCATCCACGCGAAGCGTTCCATCCGCGCCGGCGAGGAACTCACGTACGACTATCAGTTGACCTGGGAGGGGCACATCAGCGCGCGCACGCGCAAGGCCCATGGCTGCGGCTGCGGGACCAAGAAATGCCGGGGAACGATGTTGCAAGTATCCGCTTAGGCCAGGCCAATGCAATTGTGACCTGCGTGGGCGAAGATTGTACTGGTCACCCTGTCGGCGCAGTCGATCAAGCGCATAATTCTCCGCCAATGACTGCCTTGGTTCTTGATTTGCTCCGCAGATTCGTCGTCCCAGGCGCCCGAGAGTCCGGAGGCACGTTCTTCGTGGAGTACCCTTGGTCGTTCAAGGGCGCGGCGATTTTCGCGTGGCTTGTTGCATTGGCGATCATCGGGTTCATCCTTCATCCTTCCACCGGCGTGCTTCCTTTATTCGGCGGGGTAATCGCCGTGGCCTTCGTCGCGCTTGCGTCGTTTCTGCATTCCGAAATGTTCAACGCTCGCATCACCTATGGTATCGGCGGAATCACGGTGTTCTCGAAGTGGGGAGGTCAGCAAGCTTTTGTCTGGAGTGAAATCAAGTCCGTGGAATATTCCGCACCAGGCCAGATCTACATCGTCAGGGCGACGGGCGAAAGGCAGTTCACCTTCAACCACTTCATGTCGGGATACCAATCGTTGCTCGATGAAATTCGACGCAGATTCCCCGGGAACATGACATCCGCGCACGAATGAAATGCGTCGAAGTCGCGACAGACGATGCCGCGGCCTCCCGCGCCCGCGCGCCGCGGAGAGGCCGCCTCGCCGGTGCGGCCACCGGCGCAGGGCAATCATCGCACACCGGCTCTGATTCGCTTGTCAATGACCTATCGGAGACCGATGTGAGCCGCAGAGGCGCTACACAGCGTGCGGCGTTTTCACAATCTGTCTGGGCAAGAGGCCTTTATGCAGGCCTGGCACGCAGCCTGATCCCCGCGCTGACACCCTTCTCCCTCCCCCTTCATCTCGGCGCAGGCGCCCGTCCCGACTCTTCACCTTTTATGGTCGAAGACCGGCCCCCCCCTTTCGGGACACACCTTCCGCGGCGCAGCCTCCTCACCCTATCCCAGCCATTTTCGCCACTTGAATAAGTCCCATAATGGGACTATTCTTGGTTATGCGCGTTATTGCTCTTTCCACGCTGCGAAGTTTCTGGAGCGGAAAGTCAGCGTATGCCGATGTTCGGGAGCCGGTACTGGCCTGGTACAGACATGTGCTCCGGGCGGATTGGAGTACGCCGAGCGACGTCAAGCGGGACTTTGGCACCGCCAGCATCCTGCGAGACGGCCGGGCGGTGTTCAATATCGCCGGCAACAGGTATCGGCTGGTAGTGTGGATCAACTATCCGTATCGCGTGGTTTACGTCCGGTTCATCGGTACTCATTCGCAGTACGACAAGATCGACGCACAAACGATTTGAGGATGAGAGTATGGAAATTAAGCCCATTAGAACGAAAGCTGACCACCGTGCAGCATTGAAGGAAGTCGAAAACCTTATGTCGGCAGGAAAGGGAACGTCCGATGGTGAGCGCCTGGATGTGCTGGTGACGTTGATCGAGGCGTATGAGCGTAAACATTTTCCGATGGCGCTGCCCGACCCGATCGAAGCCATCCGCTTCAGCATGGAGCAGAAGGGTCTGACCGCCAAGGACCTGGTGCCGATGATCGGCCAGATCAACAGGGTTTATGAAATCCTGAACGGCAAGCGGCCGCTGACCCTGCAGATGATCCGACGCCTGCACCGCGAACTGGGTATACCGGCGGAATCCCTGATCGGGGAGATAGGCAACCTGCGGGCGGCGTGAGAGCACGGCTTGGCCAGTTTCGGCTTCGCTTACCCAACACTCTTTGTGGTCGGCGACCGGTAATCGTCGATTACCACTGAGGTAGAAGAGCTATGGCTATCAATAACGGCTTGCCCGCGGTACATCCCGGCGAAGTCCTGCGGGAAGACTATCTTGTCCCGCTCAACATGAGCGCCAATGCGCTGGCAAAGGCACTGAACGTGCCGGCCCCGCGCGTCAATGATATCGTGCGCGAACGGCGCGGCGTGAGTGCGGATACCGCCATGCGGCTGGCACGCTACTTTGGAGGAGACGCGCGCTCGTGGCTGAATTTGCAGGCCGCATATGATCTGCGCGTTGCGGAGATCGAGAACGCCAGGCGAATCAACCGCGAGATCGTTCCCGCCGCGGCTTGACGCCTCTTCAACCTGTCCTCCGGCATGATGGAAGGCAATTCGGAAGTTTACCGTTCGTCGCGGGCAGTCTCGTCAAAGACGAACATCCGCTTCTCGCCCAGCACCTCGTGCATGAGGCGCCACACGTCATTCGCCACCGTCTTCTTGTCGTAGCCGCCTCGCCGGTGCGGCCACCGGCGCGGCACAATCATCGCACAGCGGGGCTGCTGCGCTGGTAACGGAACTGAAATCCCCGTTCTTGATTCCTATTGCTCCAGCAACCAGGTGATGAGGTCCCCCTTCTCCTGCGGCGTGCAAGCGCGACCGAGAAGATAGGTGCAGTTGAATCCAAACCACTTGTCGGCCTTTGCCTGATCGGTAAACCGCACGGGATTCGCGGAAGGCGCAAACGCGAGGATCTGCCGGCGCATTCTCGGCACGCCGTTTGGCCACCGGTCGAAGCCGCCATGACAGGCACGGCACGGG
>JBJXFN010000220.1:0-4095 GCA_046155535.1 Burkholderiales bacterium | reverse complement strand
AAATGGGGTGAAGCGATCGGGCGGCCGGTCATCGTGGATATGCGCGCCGGTGCTACCGGGCAGATCGCGCTCGAAGCGCTCAAGGCATCCGCGCCCGACGGCAACACGGTGATCGTATCACCCGATTCGAACATCGTCGTCTATCCGCATACCGTTTCCAAACCGGCGTTCGATACCCTGCGCGATTTCGTGCCGGTGGCGCATGTTGGCCGATACGATCTGGCGCTGGCGATCAAGACCGCGTTGCCTGCCAATACACTCGCGGAATTTCTTGCATGGGCACGCGCCAATCCGCGGGAGGCCAATTACGGAACTGCCGGCAACGGCACGCTTCTGCATTTCTACGGGTTGATGCTGGGCGAGGAGTCGAAGACGCCTTTGTCGCACGTCGCCTATCGCGGTGCCGGACCCGCCGTCACCGATCTGGTTGGCGGTCATGTGACCGGCGCGATCCTGCCGCTTGGTACGCTCGTGCAACAGGCACGCGCCGGCAAGGTGAAGATCATCGCAATCTCCGGTGGCCAGCGATCGGTGATCATGCCCGATGTGCCGACGGTGAAAGAATTGGGCTTTCCGAAATTGGAGCTGTCGGGCTGGTTCGGCGTGTTCGCGCCGGCCGCCACTCCGGCTGAGACCGTCAACAAACTGAACGAGATTTTCCGAACGGCTGCCCACACACCGGCGGTGCGCGAGAAGCTACTCGCTGCGGGCCTGGAGCCTGAGAACATGACCGCGGATTCGCTGTCCGCCTTGATCAGGCGGGACTACGAGCGCTGGGGCCCGGTCATCAAGGCATCGGGGTTCACGGCGGACAGCAATTGATGGGCGAGAGCGATTGCGCGAAAGCCATCGGATCGTGGCGAGCGGCGAATTCATAGAGGCAAACATCGGCGGCGCAACGCGTCAATCAGTTACCAGACACGCCGACCGTTGCCGAAGTGACTCAGCTAGCCTTCGACTTTCCTGGCAACCAAGGATTCGTCGCCAAAGTCGGCACTCCGACGACGATGATCTAGAAGTTGACGGCTGCGGTCCGCAAAGCGGCAACGCAGCCGGAGGTAAAGGCGAAGATCGCTGACGTCGGCGCCATCACGATTCCGACGACGCCCGATGAAATGGCGACTATGATTCGCGCCGACATCAGGAAGTTTGGCGGCGCAGTCAAACGCTATCGGGAGCGAAGGCTGGGTGACGGCACCTGAGTATTCGCTTGGTTCGTAGGCTTACAATTCAGCAGCAAACCCCTCGCCGGGCAAGGGCGAGCGTGTCATCTCAACAGTTTGGGTAAGGAGCAACTGCGATGCAGTTCTACGAAAAAGGGCCTGTTCGGATCCGCTATGAGGACAGCGGCGGCTCAGGCATGCCTTTGTTTTGCATCTCTGGCGGCGGATTGAACTCGGCGATCTCGGGCCTCGCCACGGCACCGTTCAACCCGATCGCCGAGTTCAAGAGCGAATACCGCTGCATCGCGATGGATCTTCGCAACGCCAATCCGGGCGAGTCCATTGGGCCGCTCGAAGTCGATCGGCCTTGGGACTCCCATACCGACGATCAGCTCGGCCTGCTGGATCACCTGAAGATCGATAAGTTCATGGTGCTGGGCTTCTGCATTGGCGGCCCGTTCATTTGGAATCTCCTGAAGCGAGCGCCAGGTCGCATCGTCGCGGCGGTTACCGCACAGCCGGTCGGGTTCTCGCCGGAGAAGCCGGACGTGCTATACGATCACAGCATGACTAATTGGGTGCCGGATTTCGTCAAGCGCCGACCCGAGATCGCCATGGAATCGATCGAAAAGTACTTGACCAGGATGTACCGCACCAATCCGGATTTCGTGTTGACCGTGACACGCGATTTCGTCCGCAGCTGCCAGACGCCAGTGTTGATTCTTCCGGACGATGTGCCTGCGCATCCCTACGCGGTTGCAATCGAAACTGCGATGCTCGCGCCAAAGGCGGAGCTCAGCATGTATCCGTGGAAGGTGCCCAAAGATCTTATTCCGCTGGCGGTGCGGCAAATTCGCTCGTTCCTGAGGGCACATCGATCCGAATCCGTTTGAGATGAACTGCGATCCTCCCGGCCGGCGGTCAGGCTGCGTCGGCGCGATGAATCTCGACGACGATCCGGCCGTGCACCTGACCTTGCCAAGGGGTGCCTTCAGCGACCTCGGTGGACTCATACTCGCGGCCAGAACCAGACACCCGCCAATGACTACTATCGCAGCAACTAGCGCGGTTGGCCGCGATTTCACTTGAAGCAAGCGGATCCGAACTGACTCAGCCGGTGCCAGGCTGAATGATGACGGGCAGCTGAATCCTGTCGCGAATCTCCTGATACACCGGGATGCCAGAGCCGATCCCGACCTCGAGGGACACGCAGACTGCAAATCGAACCTTCCCAATCAGATCGCCAGCGTCAGCCGCGCAGTTCACCTTGCACTCGAACCGGTTGCCGTCAACGAATGCCACGGCATCTTGACCTTCGAGAATTTCATGCTGAACAGAGCCGCGCAGCGCTGTCTTGTCATGCACCCCGTTGGCCCGTTTAACCCGAAGCTGCTCCTGCGGCGGCGTCATCCAGAGTTTGGCGCGGCGATATCCCTGGTGCGAACAATTAATCGGCGCCATCCAGGCCAAGGTAACGGTCACGCGGCGCCACGCAATCTTGCCGGCCAAGGTGGGTGGCAGCGGAGCGGAAAATACAAGAGCCGCATCGGCACCCAACTCTCCCACGCCAAGTAGCGTCGCGCGCTCGGCCGCACAGGTAATGGCTCGCTCGACATCGACGGGGCCATATCCCAGCCATCGCGTCACCAGATCCTTCTTGGCCGCATGCCTTGCCGCGCCATTCGGGATTGCCGCAATTTCTGGATGCTCGGCCAACAACCGTTCCGGCAATTCCCCCCAATGCGCCCCGTGAACCAGCAATGCCTTGAGCAGCACTGCGTCATACACGCTGTCCGGTGCATCCTCCGCTCCGGCACGCAGCGATTCCAGCATGTCATAGGCTCGCACGGCCGCCCGACTGGTGAGCGCCGCAGCGTTGCTGGTGCCTCGCGAATATGCCGTCGCTGCCAGTGTCTCCCCTTGCAGCGGAGGTACCGCGACCCGATGCCCAGGCGCCACTCCGGCCGTGACAGCTTCCAGCGTGCTGGCCACCGGATCAGGTTCCATCCTGGCGCGATAGAGCACACGCCCACCGGGCATCAGAATGTCTGGTTTGACAGCACGTCGGAAGCCATGGCCAACCCGCGACATCGGGCTGAGCCCACCAGCCGTGAAGAGGTCATATCTCCCAGGCACTGCGGGCGCACTCGCGTGGTCGGCGTGCAAGGCACCGACGGTCAACACATTCAACGCCTCCGCGGGAGCCAACAGACGCCGCGCCACGTTCTCGGTGGTCAGTGCCCTGAATGCCAGCGCAGAGCGCTGCTCAACAGTCAGCCCCTCCAGCGTGTGACTTGGAGTGTCGAGGCGCAGCGGCCGCATGTCATTGCCCGCGCTGATGATGAACAACACGGAGTACCGGAATGACAGCCAGTCCAGTAGACGCGCCCAGGGCGACATCTGGCGGTCGAATAAACGCGCTTCGTCGCCGATCGAAAGGTTGATGACGCGCACCGAGGGTGCGACCGCTGGCTCCTGGCCTTCCCCTTCGCAGATGCGTTTGACCGCCCGATGGATCAAATCGATCAACAAGACGTCGTCCGGTGTATGTTCGCGCCGACGGGGGTTAAAGTTGTCGTTGGGATCTGGGCGCAGCACGGGACGTACATAGAGGCGTCGGTGCAGAGGCTCCGATGCGCCGTCGAGTTCACCGTGCAGGATGAGTGACGCCATCGCAGTGCCGTGCACGCGGTCCTTGGCCGCGTAGTTGACTTCCCAGCCATCCGGGTCGTCCACCAGCAGCCGCCCTTGCAACTGAGCGTGGTTCTGCAGCGGCAGCCCATCGAGCAGTGCCACCACCGGGAGTTGGTCCGACGCGCCGACGGCTGGCTCTCGGGGCGCCACTTCGGCCTCGTTCACGCCGTCGGTGATCGATTGCGCCTTTGCTCGGAAGAACATGATGCGATCGGACAGCACGAGGTCGGGCATTTGA
>JBJXFN010000193.1:0-15949 GCA_046155535.1 Burkholderiales bacterium | reverse complement strand
TCATGATTCTTGGTTTTTAAAATCCAGTAGCCAAAATCGCGGAAATTCCGGTCCCACCGCCGTCTGGCGGTGTTTGGACAATCGAACCATATAAACCGTCACGATGCCGACAGCAAACGTCGAATTCTCGTCGTTGCCATTGGGAGGGACGACAACATCAATTTTTGCAGTGATGTCAGGCGCCACTCAAGGGGCTTGGACCCCGGTGAGCATGGTCATCAAATTTTCGTGGGGGTGGGGTAAACTCCTGTGGGCAAATCGTCCACGTAAACATGAACAACGCGATCCCTTCCGAGTTCTTGTCGCCCATGCGGCGTGCCATAGCCTTGCTCAGACAGGAGCATTGGCTGTCCCTTGCGTTGCTGGCCTTGCACGGCACTTTGATGCTGGAGCTGGCCGATCCTCTTGCCCGGGCGCTGATGCTCTCGCATTTCGGGTTTTTCCTGCTTTGGCAACCATTGTGGCGCAGTGAGCAGACCCTGATTCTGGGGCAGGTCGTTTTGATTGTTGGCGCGGCCATCCTCATTATTGCGGCAGCAAGCTGGTGGCTGATGGCATTGTGGATAGCTGTCTTGCTGTCGCTGATCGGCGGCAACGTTCCCGGCATCAAGAATCTTGGTCAGCGTGTCGTGTCCCTGCTGGCGGCCGTGTATCTGTTCTCGGTATTGCTGGGCTGGGTGGTCCCGCATCTGTTCGCGGAACAGCAGTTCCCGTCGGCGTTGCAAATCGTGGTGCGGTACGTACTCGTGGTGCCGGTTTTGGCGATCCTGTTTATCAGAGCCGGGAAGGCCTCGACCTCCTCCACGTATTCAGTGGACCTTTTTTACAGCTTGTTGTTGTTTCTGATGGTGGTGGTGCTGGTACTCGGCGCGTTTGTGATCAAGCAGGTCAGTCACGGGAATTACGTACTCTCCCTTGCGCAGGCGCTGCTCGTCATTGCCGGGCTGTTGATTGTGTTGTCGCTGCTGTGGGATCCGCGCGCCGGCTTCTCCGGCATCGGTCAACTGGTCACCCGTTACTTCCTGAGCATGGGCGTGCCTTTCGAGCGCTGGATGCACAGTCTGGCCGCGCTCGCGGAGCGCGAACGCGATGCGGACAAGTTTGCGGTGATGGCCTGTCATGAAATGGCCGGATTGCCGTGGTTGTCCGGCGTTCGCTGGAAGTCCCAGAATTCCACCGGGGTGGCGGGTGATGAAACCCGCTTCCCGACCGAATTTACTTTTGGCGGCCTCGTGCTCACGTATTACACGCGCTGGACGCCAAGCCCCGCGCTGGTATTGCACATTCGCCTGCTCGCCCGCCTGCTTGGCGACTACTACGAAGCCAAGCGACGCGAACAGGAGCAGCGGCAGAACGCCTACGCACAAGCCATTTACGAAACCGGATCGCGCCTGACTCACGACGTCAAGAATCTCTTGCAGACGTTGCGATCGCTGTGTTCCGCGGCTGAAACCAGCAATGAAGAAGATGCGGATGCGGTGCGGTTGCTGATGCAGCGCCAGTTGCCCCAGATTACCCAACGGCTCCAGATCACCCTCGACAAGCTCAACACTCGTCCGCTGGTGGCGCAGGACCGCATCTCCGGGGCGCAGTGGTGGCTGGGTTTGCGGCAGCGGTACGCACACGAGCGCATCGAATTCGAAGCCGGAGAGTTGCCCGAAGCGGAGAAACTGCCCACCGATTTGTTTGAATCGGTGGCAGAAAATTTTCTGCAAAATTCGCTGGAGAAGAAAAAACTCGAAGGCAATCTTCGAATCCGGGTCACCCTGCAATGGGAAAACGGTTTTGTACTGTCGGTATGTGATGACGGCAAGCCGGTGCCCGAGGCGATTGCCGCCAAACTCTTCCAGGTTGCCGTCCCTTCCCACAGCGGACTGGGCGTGGGCTTGTTTCAGGCGGCACGGTTTGCCCGGCAGCATGGTTTTGTCGTCTCGCTGTCCAGCAACCAGCCAGGCAAAGTGTGTTTCGGCCTGGCGCCGGCGCACCCGGGCTGAACCTCGAGGTGGCAGATCAGGGAAGGGTTCCCGCGGCAATCATCCGGTTGAATACCATTGCAGGACTGACCCAGGTCAGTTGGTCGTCGAACACGCTGCCGCCGGTGCCGGACACTTCGGCCTGAACGAAGACCCGGGTGAAATTCGTCAGAACGTTCGCCCGGAAATTCTTGTCCTCATGCGGTGCCGAGCCGCCGGTTGGCGCGTTCTGGCCCAGCGACCAGATCACGGCCATGGCATTGTTCGCGAGCCGGTCATTGGCAACGGCACAGTCGCTCGACGACACGCCGGTGCCGGTCCGGCATATGCGAATCAATTCGTTTGTCGTGATGAAGGCATTCATAGTCGCGGTGCGCATGCCGTCCACCCTGGTCAGGGGTTCGACTACGAGGTTGACGGTTCTTCTCGCGACGGCGTATCGCAAGCGGTTCTGCTGGGTGCCCCATGCATCCCGTGCAAATCCATTGCTGTCCACCGGCGCAAATCCAAGGGACGCAGCGGGGAAAAAGCCGACATAGACGCTGGTTCCAGATCCCGTCACGCTGGCGGGACAGGAAATGCTTCCTGCGGTGTGATTCGTGCCGGACGCTTCTTGTCCATTGCCGCTCCCTCCCCCGTCCGTTGCATTGGCGGGACACGGGAAATGGCCTCTGGCTGCCACATAACCCAGTAGCGTGTCGCGTGCCTGATCCAGAATCGCCCATGTATCTGCAAGCCGGCGATTTTCCACCTGTGCGCGCAGAGGGACCAGCAGCGCGCCGAGCAACAGTCCCATGACGAATACCGCGATCGCCATTTCGATCAGACTGAACCCCCGGACAGCCTGCCGACTAGCGCATGACGAAGACACGATTGCGATTCGGAATATAGGACGCGGCAGGCATGACAAAATCGTCGTCGTTGTTGTCGCTATTTTCGGCATCTGAAAAATACCCGGTTATGACGGCAGGATCGACCAACGTCCATTCGCGGAAGGCAACACCGTCCCATGCCCCGGGTGTGATTAGAATTGCCTCCGCGTCGCCTGAGGCAATATTCGCAGGGATACAGGTAAATGGCGCGGCTCCTTGAGTACAAAGATATGCGTCGCCAGCACTGATAATGTCGAGGTAGTCTTCACTACATGTGCTGCAAGACGTGGATCCGGAGAGCTCGTCTTCTGCCGCGGAATAAAAGATCACTTTGGTCCAGCCTTCGACCGGATCTCCGCAGCCATTCACCAGCCAGTTGGGCAATACTGGGGTCATCGGTGGTCCCGGGTTCCCCCAGGCTACCGGCGAGGCGTTGCCGCAGGGGAATCGCGGCCGGTTATAGCCATCGTTACTGTCGCCGTCGTACACATCGGCCCAAGGATAGGTGCCAACCGCCTGGCGGTACTGGTTTAGCAGAGACATCAGTTCGTATGCAACGCGTTTTTCGACAAGGGGCATGAGGTCTTGGTTGGAGACGGACAACACTCTGTCGTTGAACCCAGTCGCTTTGGCGGCTTGGACAAATGGTCCACCCGTCTGTGCGTTGTTGCCGCCACCTGTGGATTCCAGGTAATTCGTTGGATTGCACAATGGCGTTAGCGACGGAGGCGTCGTTGTGCAGTGCCTTTCAGCATTGCAATTGACCCCAATGGTGCAGCCACGACTCTGCGCCCCGATTGGTTCGCCTGGCGAAAAAATTACCGCTACTGCATTCGAAGTCAGCGTGGTCGCACTACTGCCCAGATAGACCGTCAGGTTTCCCAGGGTGTCGCTAATAATGGGGGCTGGGTTGTTTGTTGGATGGTAATACCGGAAGGGGCCGGAAATTGCATACCACAACGTCTCACCGTCGCTGTCCTTGGGTTCAGGAATTCCCAAGGTTTTCCACGGGACTCTCCCGACAGCTCCTGCGGAACAGCCGCCTGGGTCCGTGCCGGTATTGTCGATGTCCGGGCAAGGCAATTCCCCCGGACGGGCATTGGGAGTCGATCCCGTTGGCGTGCGAGATGCCGACCAACCGATGATCGCCTGCTTGACCTGCATCATCGTAATTTCAGTGCGGCGAATTCTATCCAGATTTTCAGTCTGTCCGCGAGCCAAACTGAAAAATGTCACGGTTCCGCCTATCACCAGAATGAGCAACATGATCAAAATGGCCTGTCCGGCTTGATACCGAACAGCGGCGCGACACAATATTTTCATCTACTTTGCAAGGTACATGGATCACACACGGCCGGCGAAATCCCTACTGAATTATTTGGGAACGCCGGAATTTGTATCGGGTACTTCGGCCGCGGCGCTCGCTTCCTCATCACGAACGACGGCTTTCATTTTCGAGGAACGCCGAGAAATCTCCCTTGCCTTGGGCATGTCCCCTGTGACGGGATCGTCGCGTTTGGTATTTCGTACCGATCCCGATTCGACGTCCAGTTGTTGACCGACCAGCAAGCGAGCCGATTTGTTTGAGTCCCGAATCAGAATGTCGGCGGACGCGGGGCGGCTGGGATCGGTCCTGACCCGGATCCCGTCCGGGGATTCGTTGTGGAAGGCCTGGCCATTGACCCAAACGGTGCGCTCGCCATCGCTTCGCGTCACCACGCCATTGACCGCTACATCCGGTACACGTGGTCTGGCGGGTGCCGCCTGGCTTTGTTCCGCGCGTTTGACGAATATCCGCTTGCCGGCGTCGAGCGCCTCGCGCTGTGCCGGAGAAAAGAACAGCTTGCCCATGGAATCTTCAGCCCAGGTGAAGTTTGATCCAGCCAGTGCAAGAGCCAGGAACCAGGGAGTGGATTTCATGGTGTCGCCTTCGGAGGATTAAAAGTCAGCCAGGCGAGGCTGCATTGCGCGGTCAGATTCGCGCGTCGCGCTTCGGGCGCATCCGGCAATCCACCGCGGTCCAGGCTGCAGCCGGTGAGGGTATACAGGCCGACCTGACGTTCGGAAAGCGCCTTGAGAAAGCGCATGACGTCGCCCTCGTGGACCACGCCGAAGGATATTTTCATGCGCGATTGATTCAACTGGCCGGAAATCGGCGCTTCGGTCGGTGATTGCAGAAACGGCGCCTGTGCGGCGATTTCATATTGGACGCCGAAAAGTCCGGCCTGGAGATTGGCGGTTCGCAGGCTTTCCACCCAGTTCAGGCGCTGTTCGCCACCGACAAAACCCATTCTTTGCAGTTGCTGATAAACCGGCAGGAACTGCAGGATGCTGGTTCGCTCCTGGTCGGATTGATGCAATCGATTGCGCGCCTGCTGTAATTGGGCGGATTGCTCGTTGTTGCGGGATGCCGCCTTGTCCCGCAAATCCGTGGAATAGCGGACCAGAAGGGTCGATATCACCAGGGTGGCAAGCAAGGCTAATCCCGGGGCACGAAATGCAATCAGATCCTTCGATGACAGGCGCATGAATCAGGCACCGGATTTGAAAACGACCGCAATCTGGAAAGAGGCATTTTCCGGCCGGATAGCGCCCGTGGTGGTACCCGCCAGTCCTGCATCCGAACGCACATCCAGAGGAAGCTTCAAGGCGGCGACCTCAGCAACGGAGGTGTGTTTGGCAATCCGGGACATGAGCACGTTAATGGTGTTCATTGCCGCGGGATAGTCGCCGTCGAACGGCCGGATTTCTGCCTGCAAGATGCCAATTTGCGATTTGGCGTAGGCGTCGGGCGCGGCATTTTCCGTGCGCAGTGTCAGGGTCTTCAATTGCGCCGAATCGTCTCCGTAGTGCCATTCGATGCGCGTGAGCTGGACTTCCGGAGTTTCCTGCAAGGCGAGTCCGATCACGGAGTACATGGCTTCGGGCGTGCGCAGGCTCGTTACGATCCTTTGCGCGAGTTCGACGGTTTGACGAAGATTGTCCGTCGAGGCAGGTGCGGCGGGGAACTGCGCGCTGGCGACCTGGTATTTGCGAAGATAGTCCTGCGTCTCCCGCTGCATCGTGCCGGTGCTCTGTTCGAGCTGCATCATTTGGCTGGTATTCAATCCAGCCCAGGCCACGCCCACGACCAGCGTCGCGCCCGCGGCGGCGTACACCCAGCGCCGGGCTGAAAAAGTCTGGTAGGTGCGCCGGACCGTGGCGGATGCCAGATTGAGCCTTGGCCTCCGCTCGCTCAGCAAAAGCAAGTGCAGGGCGTCGGGCGTGGAGTCCAGGTCGTTTGTCCGGATCTTGAATTGTTCCTGAATATTGGCCGGGGACATATACCGGCACTGCATGTTGGGACGATCCTGCCGGATGGCTTTGGGCAGGCTCGCCAGCGATCCATCCTGATCGAGAATGACCACGGTGAGCATGTCGTCCACGTGGGTCACGTTCAGCGCGTCAAGGTACATGCGCGTATTGCCGACTTCGTCAGCGTAGAATTCGTCGGCTGCCTTGCGCCCGCCGCGGTTCGGTGTCAGCCGGCTGATGCGAAATTTGAGATCCTTGAAAAAAGTCTGCCGCAGGCCGGCGGCATTCTTGGAAATGATGAGCAGGTTTTGTTCCTTGAGCCGCAATCGCTCGATCAGCGACTCCGTCACCATGGGCATCAAATAGATGCCCGACACGGGAATATTGAAGGACTCGATGGCCTTCAGCCACGGCATCAGCAGTTCCGTATTGGTCAGCGCCGCGAACAGGTAGCGGTCGTCCTTGCGTTTGCCCGTGTCGCGATCCTGCAACCCATAGGAAAAGAACGACGTCGTGCGATATACCTGTCGAAGTTTGCGTCCGACCATCTGGGCCCGCTCGCCGCCGCTTGCGTGCGGAAGCGATTCGAAACGGTAATCCTCGTCAACGGTGTCCACAACGATATGCACCGGGCTGCGCCGGCTGCGGCGCAAAAATGCGCTGAACTCGCCGATACCTTCCTCGGTATTGGCAAATCTTGTGCAGGCGTCGAAACGCCGGCCGCGCCAGATGGTTGCCGTGGCCTGGTCAGTGGAAACGCAAACGAGGATTTTTTCCGCCATGTGGGTCAGAACCGGATTTTTCCGATGACGTCGTAGACTGGCGTGAGAACCGACCACATGATGAAGGCCAACATGCCGCCCAGTACCAAAGTGAGCGAGGGCTCGATGAGTTTGAGCGTCTTGTCCACCGATTCCTTCACGTCCCGATTGTAGAAGTAGGTGATGTTCATCAGTGCCGTGTCGAGTGCGCCGGTGGTTTCGCCGACACGCAACATCCGGATGACCAGAGGCGGAAACATGCCGAGTCCATGAAATGCCTCGGAGAGACTTTCCCCGGCATTGATCTGCTGGCCGGCGCGCTGCAGCCCTTCCGCAATCACGCGGTTGGAAACGATGTCCTCGCTGGTTCGCACCGATTCCAGAACCGTGATGCCCGAGCGATACATCAATGCAAAAAAGTTTGCAAATCGCGCGAGGATGATTTTTTGAAGAATGACTCCGATCACGGGCATATGCAGAATCGCGTAGTCAAACAGATATTTTGCCCGTGGCTGGGTGTTGACCAGAAACACGATCGTGCCGATCACCACCGTGGGTAACAAAAGCAGCAAATACCAGTAGTCGGCAACGAAATTGGACACACCGATCAGCAGGCGTGTCTGGATCGGCATGGCCACGCCCATGGTCACGAGCAATTGGGTGATCTGCGGCACGAGGTACATAAGCAGAAAGACCATGACGCCCAGTACCACCACCAACACCAGCGCCGGATAGACCAGCAGCTTTCGTGTCTGGGAGATCATTTCATCCTGCCACTTGAGGGTCGCGCCGAGATTTTCGAACACCTCGGTCAGGGTTCCCGCGAGTTCCCCGGCCCGCACCAGGCTGACGAAGACGTTGCCAAACACCCGTGGAAATGTCGCCAGGGATTGAGACAGGGTCCGGCCGCCTTCGATGTCCTCCAGAACGGAGCTCAGCACTTCACGAAACCGCGGGTTTTCCATGCTATCCCGCAGGTCGCGCAGTCCCTCAATCAAGGGGATGCCGGCGCGTGAAATCTGTTCCAGGTCGAAGCACAGTGTAATCAAGTCCTGGCGGGTGATGCTCCCACTGCTGCTGGAGCCTGTCTGGGCGCGGACTTCGCGCGAGGTGATGAGGTCAAGCCCCATCTTCTTCAAGCGCAATTCCAGGTCGATTTCGTTGGCCGCCTCGAGTTTCCCCCGCGCCGGGCGTCCGGTCTTGTCTATTGCCTTGTATTGAAATGCGAACATGGTTGCAGCCTGGAAGCCGTCAAACAACGAAGGCCGAAATCGCCGGGGTCATCGGGCCCGTCCGGTCAGGTCGATGGCGCGAGCCACTTCGGACAAACTGGTGATGCCTTCCAGAACTCTTGCAACACCTTCCTCCGCCAGCGTGCGGAACTGCTTGGAAAGTGCCGCTTGCTTCAATTCCCGGGGACTGGCGCGGCGGATCACGAGTTCATCCAGGTCTGCGTCCATATGGAGAATTTCCATCACCGTTGTCCGGCCCCGGTAGCCACGGTCATTGCAGCGTTTGCAGCCCACCGGGCGAAAAATCCGCAAATCGGAGTCGGCACCCTGTCCGAGCAATTGCCTCTCCTCCAGGGAGGGTTTGTAGGGTTCCTTGCAATGGGTACACAACACCCGGACCAGACGCTGCGCGATGATGCCAATGATATTGCCGGCCATGATGTCGGGTGCGATGCCGATGTCGAGCAATCTCGGGAATGCCCCCAGGGCCGAGTTGGTGTGCAGGGTCGTAAACACCTGGTGTCCGGTCATGGCAGCGCGAAACGCCATTTCGGCGGTTTCCTTGTCCCGGACTTCGCCAACCAGAATGATGTCGGGGTCCTGGCGCATGATGGACCGGATGCCGTTGGCGAAGTCCATTTTCGCGGCTTCGCTGACCGAAGTCTGCCGCATCATGGCGACCGGGTATTCCACCGGGTCTTCCAGTGTCATGATGTTCACGGACTCGACATTGAGTTTGGCCAGCAAGGAATACAAAGTCGTGGTTTTGCCGCTGCCGGTCGGGCCGGTCAACACGAGGATGCCTTCGGGCCTGGCCAGCATCAGGTTGAGTTTGGACATCACCGGTTTGGGCAGGCGCATCTGCTCCAGGCTGATGATGGATTTTTCCCGATCCAGGACACGCAGGACAATGTTCTCGCCCCAGATGGTGGATTGGGACGAGACCCGGAAATCCACCGGTCGGCCATTCAGGTTCAGCGACAACCTGCCATCCTGTGGCGCGCGCGTCTCCGCGATGTTCATGCCGCTGATGACTTTGATGCGCACGGCGATCCCGGGCCAGTAATTCTTGTGCAGGCTGCGCACCTGTTCCAGCACGCCATCGATCCGGTAACGGATTCTGAGGAAGGCAAACTCCGGTTCGAAGTGGATGTCGGAGGAGCCGCGCTTGACCGCATCGACCAGCAGGGCGCCCACCAGGCGCACGATGGGCTGGGTGTATTCGTCGGAGCCGGCAACCTGAAGACTCTGATAGTCGATTTCGCCGGTCTCAATTTCGCGCAAGATTCCGTCGACCGACAATTCATGACCGTAAAACTGGTCGATGTGCTCATCGAGTTGCGCCTGCCCGGCGAGAACGGTTTTTATCTGGATATTGTGTCCGAGTGTTGCCCGCAGCTGATCGAGCGCGACGACGTTGAAGACTTCGGTAATGGCGATCACCAGCTGGTTCAGGTCCGCGTCAAACGCAATGGGCAGCAGACGATGGCGACGCGCGAATTCCTGGGAGACCATCTTGAGCGCCTCGGCGTCCACGAGCACCTGGGACAGGTCGATGCTTTCCTGCCCGATGGTCCGGGCCATGATGTCGCGGATGACGGCCTCGGTCACGAAGCCCAGCCGCACCAGCAGGCGGCCGATCGGTACGTTCTGCGATTTTTGTTCCGTCAGAGCAATGCGTAACTGATCATTT
Source organism: Burkholderiales bacterium (assembly GCA_046155535.1). Lineage (GTDB taxonomy): Bacteria > Pseudomonadota > Gammaproteobacteria > Burkholderiales > JACQAP01 > JACQAP01. Next base: position 6,124 of record JBJXFN010000193.1, on the reverse strand, counting down.
GTGATCAGACCTTGCTGGACGAGCAATTCTCCGAGTCGAAGCTTCTTGCGCTGCTCTGCCATGTGTCGTTTGAATCCTGGCTGTGCGGTTGGTCAGCGCTCGACACGAGCGGAAAGCTGGGCAACGCGCTGGATCACCAGGTCTTGGTCGAAGTTTGCGTGTCCCCGCTTGAAAGACAGGTCTAATGCCTTGCGGTAGTACTCGAGGGCGAGTTTTTCCTGTCCAAGGTGCTCAAGGCCGACGGCCAGATTGAATGCGTAGTCCGGGGAATCGGACTGCATCTGGAACGCCTGGAAATACGATTGCTGGGCCGCTGCCCACATTTCCCGTTCGGCATACAGGTTGCCCAGCGTGAAATGCAGGAACGCGGAAGGTTCCCGCGCGATCAGTTGTTTCAGCCGGCTTTCGGAGGCTTCCGGCGCCGCCATCCCGGCGATGGCGATGAGCCCGGCCTGCGCATAGGAATTTCGTGGTTCCAGTTGCAATACCTGCTGAAAATGTTTCGATGCCACTTCCGCGTTCCCCTGTTTCCACGCGATGGCGCCAAGGCCGAGCAGCGCATCGATGCTTCTCGAGTCGGCATCCAGAACTTCCTGATATAGCGCCCGGGCCTTTTCGTCGTTGCCAGCGGTCAATTCCGCATAGGCCCGCGCCAGTGTGGCGTCTACCGGAACGAGGGTAGAGCCATCCTTTCGGACGACGTTTTGGCCGGACGCACGTCTGGCCGGAATCTCCACCGTTTCCACCGCGTCGGCATTGCTTTGCGGCGTGCGCACTGTTGGCGGATTGCCGGTCGGAAGCGGTTTGGATGATCTTGGGCGGACTCGTATGCTTCGGGTTTCCGGCGTTGCGGTTGGTGCCGATTGCTCCGCCTCTGCTTTTTCCGCGAGCGACGGTTCTTTCCCGGGCGCATCGGCGGTTATCGGTGCCGGTGTTGCAGCGGGTGCGGCCGCGGCGGGTGCAACACTCTCGGGCAGGCCGGAGATTTTCGCGGGTTCGGCGGCGGGTGCCGGGGCCGGGGAAACGGGTTGGGCGGCAACTGGCGGCGGCGCAGGCGGCGAACTGAAAGGACGCGCCACCTGCAGATAGACATAAGTTCCATATACCACCGCGAACAAGACTGCGGCGGCCAGAAAAACCAGCATGTAGTGTTCGCGTGCGTAGTCCAGAATATTGAATCCGGGTTCGGCACGCCCTGCCTGGACCACGGTAGCCGCCTGCGCCGGGGTCGCCGCAGGTGTTTCCGCAGGCCCGTCCATCTCGTCGCGCAGCGTGGGTTCTTCCTGAATCGGCGCGAGCCCAAGCTCGTCATCCAGTGTCAGTTCCCCCGAATGCTCTCCGCCCGAAGTCTCGCCTTGGCCGTCTTCGCGAGTCTTGGCCGCCTTCTGCAGTGCTTGTAACAACAAACTCATGGATTCTTGCCGGTGGGATCGATGACGGGAAGAAAGCGCTGGAGAAACTTCAATTCATCACTGTCGATGGAGGGATTCGTGACGATTGTCGGTTTCAGAAAAACGATCAACTCCGTCTTGGAGACCGATTCGTCGCGGTAACTGAATGCATCGCCCGCCGGCGAAGGCAATCTTCCGAGCCCGGGGACCGAATCTTTGTCCCGCCTTGTGTCGTCCTGCATCAGGCCGCCCAGAATGATGGTCTGGCCACTGCCCACCTGGAGAACGGATTCCATTTCACGAATCTGGATTTCCGGCACGAAACTCACCACATTGGCGTTTGCCAGGTCCGGATTTGGGTCCCGGACATCCCGTAATTTTCTTGAAATGGTCGGGCGCACGGTGATGTTTACCTGCCCCGACTCCGTGATCTGCGGCAATACGCTCATGACCAGGCCCACCGGAACGGTTCTCGCCTTTGAGGAAAACGTCGTCACCGCCGGGCCGTTCCCGCTGGTGGTTGTTGTCGCCTCCAACGCGAAATAAACCAAATTGTCGACCACTTTGAGCAGTGCGGTCTGATTGTTGAGTGCCATCAACTTCGGACTTGAGAGCACCCGTGTATTCCCGAACTGTTCCAGCAACTTCAGGGAAAGGGCGATGTTTCCGACGCTGGAAGTTGCGTTTGCGTAGCCGACGACCATCCGTGGTGCCGTCAGGAGATTGGTCCCGGTTAACTGTTGCTGGAGGGAGAAACCGGTTGAGGACGCAATGCGGCTCCAGTCGACGCCCGCCTGATAATCATTCGAAAGACGAACTTCGGCGATCGTGGCCTCAATTAGAACCTGGCGCTGGGATGCCGAAGTGACACTGTCAAGATATTCTTGTATCAGGCCATGCTGCTTGTCCGTGCCCAATACGGAAATTGTTCCGGTAATCGGATTGACAACAATGTCATTCTTTGAATCTCCCGGCGTGCTTCCAGGTGCACCGAACGCGGCGCTGAACAACGACGCGGCATTGGTGCCGGCCCGGGAAACGGCTTCCGCCTGCGCAATACGTTCGTCCCGCGCAGCCTTGACCGATTCAACCTGCGCGCTTTTTTGCTCAGCCGATTGCGTCGCCGCCTTTGTTGCCTGGAGTATGCTTTCCAGATTCTGGCGGAGAGTTTCCCAGAAATTGTTAACGGACTTCGAATCCACCTTGGAGTTCGAGGTATTCGCCGATTCCTGACTACTGCTGCCGGAAATCACATCCCCGCTGATTTCCCCGCTGACCCCGATACTCGACGTCGTGTCGCGGCTGACATTGACGTAGTTGACCTTGTAGGTCTTGAAATAGGCGGTATCCGGCACCACCAGCAGCGTACGGCCTTCGCTGCGGAATCTGACGTTTACCTGTTGCGCAACGCGTTCCAGAATCGCCGGCAGGGTTTCGTCGATGGCATTCAGCGTCACCAACCCCTGCACCGAAGGATGTACGTCAATGTTCTGTTTGGTGTCCCGGGACAAGGCGAACAACAATTCCTTCACCGACACTTCGTTGACCACCACGCTGTAAGTCGGCAACCGGACCTGAGGTTTGGGTGGGGGTACAAAATTCGAGGCGGTCACCGGCGACAGTATTTTGTCGTCCGGGGGCTTTGCCGTGACTTGCGCGGCGTTGATATGTCCCTGGGAGGGTGGCACGGTAGGTTTGTACGCGCACCCTGCGAAAAAAATGGCCGTTCCGAGTGCCGCGAAGGCGTAGGGCGAAAAAAGATTGCGCCGGTTTCGCCTGTCCGGGATTGCGATATCCCCTACGCCGACTTGCTTTCGGACTGCATGGAGAGAAACAATTCTCATTATTTCAGAGGGTTGATCCATTTCTATGGTCGTGTTTCCGTGGAGCCTTGGTCATCGTCAACGTCCGAAAAGTTGCTCAAGAACGAATCAGGGCCAATTCCGCGCGAATGCCACGAATGGTTCGGTAGCGCGGCTGATTCAGCTTCAGGTGCTCCGGCAGACCCAGCAACGCTCGAAATGCCTCGGCCTTGTTGGGAAATATCCCATACAAAACCGTCAAGGACGGACGTCGATTCGCTACGGTACGGTACACAAAAATCTTTTCTATTTCAAGCGATTTGCCGATTATCTTGAAATGCTCTCTTAGGAGTTCGGGACTGTTGGTTCCCAACAGTTGAACGGTGAAATCGTCGTCGTTTCCCTGTTCCAGCCACTGCTGTGTGGCAAGCAAGCGTTGTTCCAGGATGTCGTCCCCGTCAATCGCACTCGCGGTACCGGCCCCAGTCTGACTTCCGTCCTCGGCGCCCGGGACACTGCGGTCGCCCACAACACCCGGGGAGAGGGCGTTCGGTTCGCGGGCTATTTCGGCGACGACAGGATTGACTGTTGGGGAAACGGTTACGGGTTCCGCTGCAGGCAGTGCCATAACTTGCGTGCTGGGCGCAACGGAGGGATTCTGCGTAGGTAGTGTTGTTTCCTTTGTTTCCTTGGGCGAGGGGGAAAACGTGGGCCAAGCGCTGCCTGACGGGGGCGCTTCTGGCGCAGGTCGGGCCGGTAGAATCACCGTTTCGCTCGTAATTCCAGGGGGCGGACGCTGCTTCGCGAAAAAGAATTGATAGGCCGCGAGCGCCGAGAAGCCAAGAAAGCCTCCGGCCAACAGTCCTCCCAGGGCGTAAACCAGCGGGGAGGTGCGTTTGACTCCGCTCGCACCGCCGAATTCGCTGTCCGCAATGGCGGCCTTGACGTGTCTCAGACTGACGTTGTGCGTGGCATCGGCAAAGGCAGCGAGCAAAGCCTTGTCGGCAATCAGGTTGATGCGACGGGTCAGGCCGCTACTGGCATCAGCCAAGTGTCTGATGACCCGCTTGCTAAACAAGTCCGGTCCGCGATATCCGGCGGCGCGCAGACGAAAGCCCAGGTAGGCCATGACATCCTGTTCGTTCAGCGGGGCCAGATTGAAACTGTGGGTGATCCTTTCGCGCAATTGGCGGATCTGCGGCTGGCGCAGGTTTTCATCCAGTTCGGGTTGCCCGAACAAAACAATCTGCATCAGTTTGTGCTGCTTGGTCTCCAGATTGGACAGCAATCGAACCTCTTCCAGGGTCGAAATAGGCATGCCCTGGGACTCTTCTACAAAAACCACCACTTGTTTCTTCTGAGCATGGCGCTCCAGCAGATACTCGTTGATGGCATGCATGACTTGCAGTCTCCCGGCATCGCGCGGTAGCGACAAATGCATTTCAAATGCGATGGCATGCAGGATCTCGTCGGGGGACACGCTTGGATTGGCGAGGTACACGGTTTCCACGTTTTCCGGAAGCCGGGTCTGCAACACCCGGCACAACATGGTTTTGCCGCTACCCACCTCGCCCGTGACCTTGACGATCCCTTCGCCGTTGGCGATGGCGTAGAGCAATGCTTCCAGGACGGCGCCGCGATTGCCGCCTTCAAAGAAGACGTCCGTGTCCGGCGTGATCTTGAATGGCGGCTGTGTCAGTCCGAAAAACGCGTAATACATCTATTTTTCCTCTTTGACTCCCGATGATTCGTAATTCTGCATCCGGCTGTATAGCGTCGTGCGGTGAATGCCAAGCAATTTCGCAGCCTGGCTGAGATTTCCCTGGGTGATTTCCAGGGCGGCATCCACGTAGGCTTTTTCCATATCCCGGAGGACTTCGTCCAGATGGAAGCCCTTGCGCGTTTCCAGGTCGCTGCGCGCGGTAGCCAGAGTGAATCTGTCACCGTCCGTCGTCCCGCCCTCGTCCGGCGCGGGTTCGTCCCAATCGAATTCCGCCAACAATTGCTCCGCGTTGACGGTCTTCCCCGGATATTTTGTGGTCAGGCGGATGACGACATTACGCAACTCCCGTACGTTTCCGGGGAAGGGATATCGCATCCACAAATTCATGGTGCCGTTTTCCAGGCGAAACGGAAAAACGTTGCTTTGTTTTGCGTAGAGGGCGCCGTAATGTTCGAGAAGTTTCAGTTTGTCGTCGCCCAGTTCCCTTAGCGGGGGGACGGATATGTCGAACACCGACAGGCGGTGGTAAAGATCGGCGCGAAAACGCCCGGCGCGGATTTCCTGGCGCAGGTCGCGATTCGTGGCCGCGATCACGCGGGCACCGGAGACGCGGCCCTGGGTTTCACCGACCCGCTGAAAGTGCCCGTTTTCCAGGACGCGCAGGAGTTTTGCCTGCAACTCGAGGGGCAGTTCGCCGATTTCATCCAGGAAAAGTGTGCCCTCGCCCGCGTCCTCAAAATATCCGGTGCGCGCCGATACCGCGCCAGTAAACGCCCCCTTGGCATACCCAAACAGTGTGGGCTCCACCAGATTGGGCGAAATCGCTGCGCAATTCAACGCCAGATACGGTCTGGCCGCACGGGGGCTCTGGCGGTGCAAAGCCTGGGCGACAAGTTCCTTCCCCGAGCCGGATTCGCCCTCAATCAAAACCGGGAAGGGCGCCGGCGCGTATTGCGCAATTTGTTCGTGCAGTTTGCGGATCGCAAATCCCCCGCCAACAATGCCAAGACCTGCCGGCGCCGCCTGCTCGGTGGCTGCCACGTGCCGAATCCTGGCCAGCAGTGCCTTCAAAACTTCCGGCTCGCATGGTTTGGCGACAAAATCGACTGCGCCGAGCGTGCGCGCGTAGCGAGCGTTGGCTTCGTCGCTCTGGCCGGAGAGCACCAGAATTTTGATGTTGGGAGAATGGGCCAGCAGGTCGGCGATCA
>JBJXFN010000165.1:0-11071 GCA_046155535.1 Burkholderiales bacterium | reverse complement strand
GAAGCTGGGTGAATTCCTGCCGTCCCTCGACCTTGGCGTGAACCCAGGCAAGCGGCGGTTCGAAGTCATGGGCCACGTGTTTGTAGAATTCCTGGTACTGCTCGTCCGTGATCTCGGCTTTCGACCTTGCCCACAACGCGGAAGCCTGGTTGATTTTTTCCTGCTCGTCCTTGACCACGTTTTCGCTTTTTTCCTTGTCCCATTCTTCCTTGTGCATCAGGATGGGCAGGGTGATGTGGTCGGAGTACTTGCGGATAATGCTGCGCAGTCGATAGCCTTCGAGCAGCTCGTCTTCGCCTTCTCGCAGGTGCAGGGTGACCTGCGTGCCGCGGCCGGCTTTCTCCACGGTTTCGATCTGGTAGTCGCCTTCACCGGCGGATTCCCAGCGCACGCCATCCGCGGCGGACAACCCGGCGCGGCGCGTGGTCAATGTCACCCGGTCCGCGACGATGAATGAAGAGTAAAAGCCCACACCAAACTGGCCGATCAGGTTGGCATCCTTCGCCTGGTCCCCGGTCAAGCTCTTGAAAAATTCCCGGGTGCCGGACTTGGCGATGGTGCCGATGTTGTCAATCACTTCCTGCCGAGACATACCGATGCCGTTGTCCGAAATGGTCAGGGTGCGGGCATTCTTGTCAAACGCGATGGCGATTGTGAGGTCCGGATCGGATTCGAACAGTCCGGGATTGCCCAGGGCTTCGAAGCGGAGCTTGTCGCAGGCATCAGAGGCATTGGAGACCAGCTCCCGGAGAAATATTTCCTTGTTCCCGTACAAGGAATGGATCATGAGCTGCAGGAGCTGCTTGACCTCGGTTTGAAATCCCAGGGTTTGTTTTTCGGCGGTTTCGGTCATGATGTGCGGGTTCTCGTGTTCAGGTGACGACGCTCGTAACTAAGGGCAATATCATGGGTTTCAAGTCCCCCCATACAATCGAACCCCGGAGCCCGTATCCGGACACCCCTGGAGGAAATCTCATGAAACGCTCCGCTATGCTGTTCCTGGCCGGTTTGCTCGCCATGCTGCCGGGCGGCGCAAACGCCGCACCGCCGATCGAGCGCATCAAGCTCCCGCCAGGATTCAAGATTCAGGTGTTTGCCGATGGGCTGGACGACGCCCGCTCCCTTGCCCTGGGGGACCGAGGCACGGTCTTTGTCGGCACTCGCAGGGAAGGCGTGGTGTATGCACTGGTGGATGCCGACCGGGACGGCCGGGCGGACAAGGTCTACACGGTGGCTAGTGGTTTGAATGCACCCAATGGCGTGGCATTTCGCGCCGGCGCGTTGTATGTGGCCGAAATCGGCCGCATTACCCGGTTCGACGATATCGAGAACCGGCTCCCGGACCCGCCCCGGCCCGTCGTGGTCACTGAGCGTTTTCCGAAGGACGGCCATCACGGCTGGAAATTCATCGCCTTCGGCCCCGACGGGAAGCTCTACGTGCCGGTTGGTGCGCCCTGTAATGTCTGCGATGCCGATCCGGATCGGTATGCGCTCATTTCTCGTATCCAACCGGACGGCAGCGGTTATGAGGTGTTTGCGCGGGGCGTACGAAACTCCGTGGGGTTCGACTGGCACCCGCTGACCGGCGAATTATGGTTCAACGATCACGGGCGCGACATGATGGGCGACGATCTGCCTGCCTGCGAACTGAATCACGCCCCGAAGGCCGGCATGCACTTCGGATTTCCCTATTGCCATCAGGGCGACACGCCAGATCCGGACTACGGGCACAAGCGTCGTTGCGCCGAGTTCACGCCGCCAGCGTTGAATCAGGGCGGCCATGTCGCGCCGGATGGCCTGCGCTTCTACACCGGCAGTATGTTTCCTGCGGAATATCGCAATCGCCTGCTCATCGCCCAGCACGGCTCCTGGAACCGCAGCCGCAAAAGCGGTTACCGCCTGCTGGCGGTGACACTCAAGGACAATCGCGAGGTACTCACTTCCGAAGTGTTCGCCTCCGGATGGATGGAGAACGAGCGCGCCTGGGGCAGGCCTGTGGACCTGCTGGTGATGCCCGACGGCGCGTTGCTGGTTTCTGACGATGCTGCCGGGGCGGTCTATCGGATCACCTATTCCCGTTAACGAGTCGTCGGCACCAGACTTCGAGATTCCGGCGCGATCTTACGTTTCCCCGGATCGTCTGGCGGCATTCGAGCGGGGCGTGGAAATCGCGCCCCGGATTCGGGATTACCAGCCGTTGCGAACGATTTTCTCGGCCCATAACAATCCAAGCATGGTCTTGGTATCGTTGATGCGACCGTCGCGCACCCAGTCCAGGCATTCCCCGAGAGACAGTCGCAGCGTCTCGATAAATTCTCCCACATCAAGTTGCGTGCCTTCGAAACGCAGATCGCGGGCCAGAAACAGGTGGATGCGCTCGTTGGAATAGCCGACGCCGGGAAGCATGGTGCACAACGCACGCCAATCCTGCGCAATGTAGCCGGTCTCCTCGCGCAGTTCGCGTTTGGCTGTTTCCAGGACAGGTTCACCAGCGTCAATTTTCCCCGCTGGCAGCTCGTAACAATGCTGTTTGACCGGGTAACGATATTGGCGTTCCAGAAGGACAGAGCCGTCATCGAATACTGGCAGGATCAGCGCCGCGCCGGGATGGAGGATGTATTCGCGGGTCGCGTGCGAGCCGTCAGGCAGGCTGACGACATCATGATTGACGCAAAGGAAATCTCCCCGGTACACCTCGCGGGAGGAGATTTTCTTTTCCGAGAAGTCCGCGGTCACTGCGACAACTGCATCGCGCGCTCGCAAACGGCGAGCAGTGCGCCGGGAGCCAGGCCCAGACCGAGCACCACCAGCCCGTTCGCCGAAATCAGCACCCGAAATTCGGCCCGCGGTTTGAGCACCGTGAGATCCGTCGGTGCATCGAAATACATGAGCTTGACGATCCGCAGGTAATAGTAAGCACCCAGCAGCGAAGCCAGCACCGCGTAAACCGTGAGCCACACATAACCGGCGGCCAGGGCAGATTGCAGGACGAACAGTTTCGCCCAGAATCCCATGGTCGGCGGGATACCCGCCATCGAAAACATCAACAAGGCCATCATCAATGCGTACCACGGGCTGCGCTGGTTGAGCCCGCGAAAATCCTCGATCTGGTCAGCTTCAAATCCTTCTCTGGACAACAACAGGATCATGCCGAATGTGCCCAGGCCCATCAGCACATAGATCATCGCGTAAAACATGGCCGCGCTATACCCTTCCACACTGCCGCTCAGCACCCCCAGCAGCAGGAAACCCATGTGTGAAATGGTCGAATAGGCCAGCATGCGTTTGATATTGCTCTGGGCAATCGCGACGATGTTGCCCAGCGCAAGGGAAGCCGCCGCCAGAATGATGAGCATCTGTTGCCACTCCGCAACCAGTTGCTGCGCACCCAGGGACTCGACCAGCAGCCGCATGATGAAGGCAAAAGCGGCAAGTTTGGGCGCCGTGCCGATCAACAGCGTCACAGCCGTGGGCGCGCCGTGATAAACATCGGGCACCCACATGTGAAACGGCACCGCGCCCAGCTTGAATCCGATGCCGGCCACCACAAAAACCAGGCCGAACACAAGTATCGTCGGTATGGCATCACCGTCATACACCCGCTGCGCCACTTCCGTGACCTCCAGCGATCCAGTGGCGCCGTAGATCATCGACATGCCGTAGAGCAGCATTCCTGATGACAAGGCCCCGAGTACAAAGTACTTCATTGCTGCTTCCGTGCTGGCGCCGGAATCACGGGGCAATGCCACCATTGCGTACAGGGAAAGCGACAACAGCTCCAACCCCAGATACAGCACCAGGAAATGGTTCGCCGAAATCATCACCATCATGCCAAGCGTCGCAAACAGGCTGAGGACAAGGAACTCACCACTGAAAATGCTGCGCACGGCCAAGTAGTCACGCGCGTAGGACAGCACGATTACCATCGACAGGCAGACCGAAATTTTCAGGACATCCGCCATGGGATCACTGACATACATGCCGTTGAAGGTATACGCCGCGCCTTCTCCGCCCAGGGCGGCGACCAGGCCGGCCATTCCGAGAAGGGTCAATTGCGTGAGACGGAAGGTGATGCCACGCCGGCGCTGACTCAAGAACAGATCAATGATCAGGATCAGACAGACCATGACCAGCCCGAAAATTTCGGGTGCAGCGGGCAGAAAATTCGGCAGATCGTTTTGCATGGATTCAGTATCGCAATAGAAACGCTTCGCGGCAGGGCAACCCCGGCGAAGGACTCAAACCCCTGCGGCCGGAATGGAAATTTCTGCGCCGGCCCGCGTTCATAATTTGGTTTGACTGGCCAGGGCCAGCAGTTCGGCCACCGACACCTGCAACACGTCCGCAAACGGATGCGGATACAAGCCCATCGCCAGCACCGCGACCGCAGCCAACAACAGCACCAGAGCCTCACGCCCGTTGATGTCGGTCAATTGCGCCACACGCGGATTGGCGACCGCGCCAAACACCACACGTTTGTACATCCACAAGGTATAGGCCGCGCCGAATATCAGTGTGCTGGCCGCTGCCGCGGCAGTCCAGAAACCAAACTTCATCGCGCCCATTATCACCAGGAATTCCCCCACGAAGCCACTGGTGCCGGGCAATCCCGAATTGGCCATGGCAAATAGCATGAACAAGGCTGCGAAAACCGGCATGCGGTTGGCAACGCCGCCGTAATCCGATATCTGGCGGGAGTGCATCCGGTCGTACAGGACGCCCACGCAGAGAAACAATGCACCGGACACAAACCCGTGCGAGACCATCTGGATTACCGCGCCCTGCAATCCCTCGGCGTTGAAAATGAATATCCCCAGGGTCACAAAACCCATGTGCGAAATGGACGAGTAGGCAATCAGCTTCTTCATGTCGTTCTGCACCAGGGCGACCAGGCCGATGTAAACCACCGCCACCAGGGACAGGCCGATCATCATGGGTGCCAGAAAGTGGCTGGCATCCGGCAGGGTCGGCAATGACAGGCGAATGAATCCGTAAGCCCCCAGCTTGAGCATGATCGCGGCCAGCACGACAGATCCTCCCGTGGGCGCCTCAACGTGTGCGTCAGGCAGCCAGGTGTGGACCGGGAACATCGGGACCTTGACCGCGAATGCCGCAAAAAACGCCAGGAACAACAGGATCTGCGCATCCATCGCGATCGGCAGGCGATAATACTCGGCCAGGTCAAAACTGCCGTCCGACAGGAAATAAAGATAAATCAGCGCCACCAGGGTGAGGAGGGAACCCATCAGCGTATAGAGGAAGAACTTCAGCGCGGCGTATACCCGGTTGGGCCCGCCCCAGACCCCGATCACAATGAACATCGGAATCAGTGTGGCTTCGAAGAACACGTAAAACAGCGCGGCATCCAGGGCACAGAACACCCCGTTCATGATGCCCGACAACACCAGCAAGGCCGCCATGTATTGGGAGACCCGGGATTCGATGACCTTCCATCCCGCCAGCACCACCAGCACGGTGGTGAAGCAATTGAGCAGAATCAGCAGCAGGGAAATGCCGTCGATGCCCAGGTGGTAATTGATGTTGTAGGACTCAATCCATGGCGTCAATTCCACGAACTGCATGCCGGCCGCTTCCGGCTGAAAACCGACGTACAGCGGCAAGGCCACCAGAAAACCGGCGACCGCGCCCACCAGGGCCAACCCGCGCGCGAACCCGGCATTGCGATCCCCGCCGGTACACAACACAGCAACCCCCGCAATAATCGGCAACCAGATCACTGTGCTCAGTGGAGAGAACATCATCATGGCGGCTCAGATACTCGCGAACCAGAATGTCAGCAACGCAAACAAGCCGATGATCATGGCGAAAGCGTAGTGATACACCAGGCCGGTTTGCAGATTGCGCAACACGGCGGAAAACCAGCCCACGACGCGCGCCGCACCATTGACGAAAAATCCGTCGATCACCGCGATGTCACCGATTTTCCAGAGGCCACGTCCCAGTGCGCGCGCGCCGCCCGCGAAGAACCAGTCGTTGAAACGGTCGAGGTAGTACTTCTGGTCGAGCAGCCTGTGAAGCGGCGAAAGCGCCCGGCTCACCCGGCCTGGGAGATCGGTACGGAAAAGATAAAACACGGCCGCGGTTCCAATCCCCGCGGCAGACAGCCAAAACGGCAGGATGCCCAGCGCGTGCATCATCATCGCCGGCACGCCATGAAAATCCCCGGCCATACGGGAGAGCACATCATGCGCCGGGTCCACCACAATGGCAGCTCCGAAATATCCTTCGAACAGCACCGGGCCAATCAGCCAGCCGGCTGCAATAGTGGGCAAGGCCAGAATCAGCAGCGGAACGGTCACGACTGCTGGCGACTCATGGGGCGCAGGGTCTCCGTGGCCATGACCGTGTGCGACCTCCTGGCCGGCCGGGGCGGCGGCGCGAGGTCCATGAAACGTCATAAACATCAGCCGGAAGGTGTAGAACGCAGTGACGAATACGCAGGCAGTGACGCAGAAATAGGCGAAGCCACTGCCCGGCAATTGCGACAGATGCACCGCCTCGATGATCGCATCCTTGGAAAAAAAGCCTGCGAATCCGGGCACACCCGCGCTGGCAAGGGCACCGATCAGCATGGTCGCATAGGTGATCGGCATCAGCTTGCGTAGTCCGCCCATGCGCCGCATATCCTGCTCATGATGCATGCCCATGATGACTGAGCCCGCGCCCAGGAACAGTAGTGCCTTGAAGAAAGCATGTGTGACAAGATGAAACATACCCGCGGCGTAGGCCGATGCCCCCAGAGCAACCGTCATGTAACCCAATTGCGACAGGGTGGAATAGGCCACCACGCGTTTGATGTCGGTCTGCATCATCGCAACCAGGCCCATGAACAGCGCCGTGATGGAACCAATGACAAGGACAAACGACAGCGCTGCTTCCGACAATTCAAACAAGGGTGACATGCGCGCAACCATGAATATCCCGGCCGTGACCATGGTCGCAGCATGAATCAGCGCGGAAATCGGCGTGGGGCCTTCCATGGAATCCGGCAGCCAGACATGCAGCGGAAACTGGGCCGACTTACCCATCGCACCGATAAACAGCAATATGCATATCACTGCCATCAGCGGCCAGGAACCAATGGCCAGGTCGAAACTCGCCGCCTTCATCTCCGGCGCGCGCCCGAACACCACCGCGTAATCTAGCGAACCGAAGGTGGTCAAGATCAGCGCAATGCCGAGCAAAAACCCGAAGTCACCGACCCGGTTCACCAGAAAGGCCTTCAGGTTGGCATATATCGCACTGGGCCGCGTGTGCCAGAAGCCGATCAGCAGGTAGGAAACCAGACCGACAGCTTCCCAGCCGAAAAACAGTTGCAGGAAATTGTTGCTCATCACCAGCATCAACATGGAAAAGGTGAAAAGCGAGATGTAGGAAAAGAAGCGCTGGTAACCGGGATCCTCCGCCATGTAACCGATGGTGTAGATGTGGACCATCAGCGAGACAAATGTGACCACCAGCATCATGGTCGCGGAGAGTTTGTCGATCAGGAACCCCACTTCAAAGTTCAGTTCACCGATCGCGAGCCAGGTGTAGACCGGGCCATTAAACGTGTGGCCGGCCAGAACGTCCCGGAATACCAGAAAGGCGGCAATGGTCGAAACGATCATGCAGGCGATCGTCACCCAATGCGCGGCACGCCTGCCGATGATATTACCGAGCAGGCCCGCAGCCAGCGCGCCAGCCAGCGGCGCCAGCGGCACGACGAGATAGAGGGGGTTCATGGACACAGAGACGAATGACAAGTGACGAGTGACCGGCAGCCTGTCGCACGCAAGAAAAGGCGAGCGACGTGCAGAGTAAACGTGCGAGCTTTCATTGTGATGGGCTTTCTCATCTCGTCACCTGTCACTGGTCGCTAGCCCTTCAATTGGTCCAGATCGTCCACATTGACCGATCGCACATTGCGGAACAGCACCACAAGAATTGCCAGTCCAATCGCGGATTCCGCCGCCGCGACGGTCAGGATGAAAAACACGAATACCTGACCAGCCGTATCGTTCAGGAAGTGGGAAAACGCCACAAAATTCAGATTGACCGCCAGCAGCATCAGCTCGATCGCCATCAGCAATACGATGACGTTCTTGCGGTTCAGGAAAATGCCCACCACGCTGATCGCAAACAGGATCGCACCGAGAATAAGGTAGTGCGTCAACGGAATCATGCCGGCACCGCGCACTTCGAATCACAACGACCCGCGACCGCGGCCTGCACAATGCCGCCCGCCGCCCGAATCCGGGGGCTGATGACACGCAGTTTTTGCTGCTCAGTTCTCACCGGGCTTCTCCGATTGCATTTTCACGATACGCACCCGGTCGCGGCTACGCACTCGAACTTGACTGGCTGGGTCCAGGTAGCGCGTGTCCTTGCGTTGCCGCAGGGTCAGCGCGATGGCCGCCACAATCGCCACCAGAAGAATCACCGCGGCGATTTCAAAAGGATAAACATAGTGGGTGTAGAGAAGCCGCCCCAGCTCGGCGGTGTTGCTGTGGTCAGCCGCCTTTGGCTCCGGCGCGGGCATGCCTTCGAGTCCAAAGTAGCGACCGCCCAGAATAATGGCCATTTCGGCAACCATCACGCCGGCCACGATCAAGGCGGGGACAAGGTAGTCCCAGTAACCTTCGCGCAGCCGCACCAGATTCACGTCCAGCATCATGACCACGAACAAAAACAGCACCATGACCGCCCCGACGTAAACCAGCACCAGTGCAATCGCCAGGAATTCCGCCTCCAGCAGCATCCACAAGCCTGCTGCCGTCACAAATGCCAGCACCAGAAACAAGGCTGCATGCACCGGATTGCGCGCGGTGATGACCCGAAGCGCTGCAATGACCAGCACTGCCGCGAAAAAATAAAAAATGCCGGACGCGATATCCATTTACTTATTTGTGACCGGAGAAATCAGATTTTTTAACGGCCAATTGCTGCGCATGATGCACTTTCAACATAGCGATGCCCGCCGATTTATCGAAATGCCGCATCATCCGCCCGATCCTTCGCGATCTGTTTTTCATAACGATCCCCGACTGCCAGGAGCATTTCCTTGGTGTAGAGCAGGTCTCCGCGTTTTTCGCCGTGATACTCGAGTATGCGGGTCTCGACGATGGAATCGACCGGACAGGACTCTTCGCAGAATCCGCAGAAAATGCATTTCGTCAGGTCAATGTCGTATCGGGTGGTCCGCCGGGTGCCGTCGGCGCGTTTTTCCGACTCGATGGTGATGGCCAACGCCGGACATACGGCCTCGCATAATTTGCAGGCAATGCAGCGTTCTTCGCCGTTCGGATACCGGCGCAAGGCGTGCAGTCCGCGAAAGCGCCCGGACTGGGGCGTTTTCTCTTCGGGAAACTGCACTGTAATCTTGCGGGCAAAGAAATAACGCCCGGTCAACGCCAGCCCCTTGACCAGCTCAAAGAGCAGGAAACTGCGAAAGAAGTCGCGAAGCCGTTCGATCATGATGTACTCACCATGGCCACCACGCCGTTTGCATCAAGGCGCCGATCAGCAGCAACCAGACAATGGTCAGTGGGATGAACACCTTCCATCCCAGGCGCATGATCTGGTCGTAACGGTAGCGCGGGAAGGTCGCGCGAAACCACAGAAAACAGAACAACAGGAGCGCCACTTTGAGCGCCAGCCAGGCACCGCTGTCGGGCAAAAAGGGCACCGGCGAAAGCCAGCCGCCCAGGAACATGATGGCTGCCAGGGCCGACACCAGGATCATGTTCGCGTATTCGGCCAGGAAAAATACCGCAAAAGCGGTGCCGGAATACTCCACATGGAAGCCGGCGACAATCTCCGACTCGCCTTCGGCCACGTCGAAAGGCGCGCGGTTGGTCTCCGCCACACCGGAGATGAAATACACCAGGAACATCGGAAATAGCGGGATCAGGTTCCAGCCCAGCAGGCCCCACTGCGACTGCTGGTGCATGACGATGGCGGAAAGATTCAGGCTTCCGGAAATCATCAGGACACACACCAGGGCGAATCCCATGGCAATTTCGTAGGACACGATCTGGGCTGCCGAGCGCATGGCGCCCAGAAAAGCGTATTTCGAGTTCGATGCCCAGCCGGCAACGATCACGCCATAAACACCCATGGAAGTGATCGCCATGACATACAACAGCCCCGCATTCACATCTGCAAGTACGATTCCGGGCGCAAACGGAAACACCGCCCAGGCCGCCAGCGCCGGCATGATGGCCAGCACCGGGGCGAGCACAAACAGAAATTTGTTGGCCCCGGAAGGAACAATGATTTCCTTGGCCAGCAATTTCAGAACATCGGCAAAGGGTTGCAGCAGGCCCCAATAGCCGACACGATTCGGCCCGATGCGGATCTGCATAGAGCCGATCACCTTGCGTTCGGCCAGTGTCAGGAACGCGACACCGAGCGTGATGGGCAAGACGATCGCCATGATCTTGGCGAGTGTCCACAATGCTGTCACGCCGTCGGCGCCGATGTATTGCACGAGAAAATCGACGTTCATGCGACCGCCTTTTCCTGGCTGGCGACACGCTCCAGCGCCAGCGTGCCGAACAGGGGACCGAGCGCGGCCGTTTCCCGGCAGGCACCCGGCACTCGCACACAATTGGCCGGCAAACGGTCGTCGCGCTGCACCGGCAGCACCACTTCGGCGCCGTTCTGGACAATGCGGACCCGGTCGGCCTGACCCAGACCCAGTTTTTCGATCAGCGATCCCGGCAGGTACACGACCCCGACCCTGGCATCGCGCGTCTGCTGCAGGGAGTTCGCGTGCCGGACGAGAACATCGGTGTGGTAAATCGGAATCTCACCGATGCGTTCCGGCGCGCCCGTGGTCGCCGCGGAAAGATTCCCGACTGTGCCGCCGATGGCATTGTTCAGGCGCGAGGCGATATCACCGGCGGCACCCAGGCATTCGCCGCGCACCGCCTCCACGTCTTCCTGGTCGAAACCGTTGATCTCCAGCAAATTGCCGAGCACGCGCAGCACTTTCCACGCCGGGCGAGTCTCCATATGTGGGCGCACGACACCCTGGAAACTTTGGAGGCGGCCCTCGGCGCTGACG
>JBJXFN010000156.1:0-9308 GCA_046155535.1 Burkholderiales bacterium | reverse complement strand
TCATTCACCGGGTGGGCACTCTCAGACCATGCGATCAGATTGTATTGGTCGTGGTGGCCAGCGCCCACCGGGGCGAAGCGTTTCAGGCCTGCGAATTCCTGATGGACTACCTCAAGACGCGCGCGCCCTTCTGGAAAAAGGAGCAAACGCCCGGCGGCGCGCGCTGGGTGGAAGCCCGCGCGGCGGACGATGTGGCGGCGGACCGCTGGGCGCCCTGAGGGTTTGTCATGGCTACAAAAAAGAATTCCGGATCGGTGGCGCGTGATCGGCTGCGTCCGCAGATTCGCATCATGTTCCGCAAGGTTATCGCCATGGGACCGGGAAAGGCGGCGCTGCTGCAATCCATTGCCGAAACGGGTTCGATTTCGGCCGCTGCCCGGCAAATGGAAATGTCTTATCGCAGGGCCTGGCTGCTGGTGGACACCATGAATCAGTGCTTCAAATCGCCCGTTGTGGTCACGCTCACGGGCGGTAAATCGGGGGGCGGGGCAGCGGTGACGGAATTCGGGATGCTGGTGTTGGACCGCTACCGGAAAATGGAGACCAAGGCCAGCGCCAGCGTTGCCAGGGAACTGGGAGAGTTTGCTTCCCTGATGACGGCGGATTGAACGCCGCGCCGCCGAAAACGGCGAACGTTTCATTCCCTCCGGCCGATGGCCGATTTTTAGGTCAATTCAGATAGTCCCCGGTGACGCTTGACGAATCGCTATATTTGCTTGAATATAACGTCTGCAAACCCGCATCGGACAGTCTGAGATCCTGTCTGATGCGCTTTCGAGACCGGGCAGTGCCCTACGCAAGCAGGGTGCTGCTTTTTTTTCGCGCGCCGGCCATTGACCCCTGCAATTCCCAAAGCTTGACGTCCGGGCCACGCGCGGCTAGTCTTCCAGCCGTTATATACTGATGAATACGACGATCCGACCGGATCCTCCGGTGCACGTTGGCAAATGATCTCCATGACCTCGCAGGAAGTTCTGGTGCCCCTTTTTCTGACGCTGAAGGTTGCCCTGTGGGCGACTTTGATCGCCACGCTTCTGGGTGTCGCAATGGGTTGGATACTGGCCCGCACCCGGTTTGCCGGGCGCGAGATTCTGGATGCGGCCATGACGCTGCCGATGGTGATGCCACCGACGGTGCTGGGGTATTACCTGCTGGTGGTGCTTGGTCGGGGCGGCGGGATCGGCCAATGGCTGGAACGGAATTTCGGGATCACGCTGATTTTCACGTGGCAGGGCGCGGTGATCGCCGCGGCGGTGGTAGCCTATCCGCTGGTCTACAAGGCGGCCCGGGCAGGCTTTGAAGGTGTGGAGCGTGAATACGAGCAGGCTGCCAGAGTGTTGGGCAAGTCAGAAGCGGAGGTATTTCTGCGTGTGACCTTGCCCCTGGCCTGGCGGGGCATTGTGGCCGGGGCCATGCTCGCCTTTGCGCGGGCCATGGGGGAATTCGGGGCCACACTCATGGTGGCGGGCAGCCTGCCTGGCAAGACCCAGACCTTGTCGATCGCGGTGTACGAGGCCGTGCAGGCGGGACGCGATGACATTGCCAACTTTTTTGTCGTGGTGACTTCCGTGGTTTGTGTCGTCGTGCTGGTGGCTTCCGGTCGCCTGCTGCGGCAGCGATCCGCCCTGGCCTAAATTGCCATGCACATTGACGTCGACATCTTCAAGACCTTGCGATCCGGAAAACGGGAATTTCGCCTGGAGGCAAAATTTGTCTGCGATGACGAACTGGGCGTGATCTTCGGGGCCTCTGGCGCGGGGAAAAGTCAGACCCTGAAGGCCATTGCCGGACTGGAAACCCCGGACCGCGGGCGGATCGCTATCGGCGGACGGGTGGTCTTCGACTCCGATGCCGGCGTGAATGTTCCGGCGCGGTATCGCAAGGTGGCCTATGTATTTCAGGACTACGCGTTGTTCCCGCATCTGAACGTTGTGGAAAACATCGGTTTCGGACTCCGGCGCTGGTGGCAGCGAAAATTGCCGGCCGATGCGGCCGAGCGGGTTGCCGGTTCGCTTGAATTGTTTGACCTGCACGGACTTGGACTCGCGTTTCCCTGGCAACTTTCCGGCGGCCAGCGGCAGCGGGTGGCGTTGGCGCGTGCCTTGATATCGAAGCCGGACATCCTGTTGCTGGACGAACCCTTCGCTGCGCTGGATCCGATGTTGCGCGTGCATCTGAGGAGTGAACTCCTGGCGCTTCGCAAAGTCTTCCGGGTGCCGATGCTGGTGATCACGCACGATCCCGAAGATGTCATGGCCCTGGCGGACTCTCTGATGCGAATGCAGAACGGGCAGGTGGGCGAGGTGATCGATTTGAAGGTGCCGCCTTACCGGGATGAAAGCGGCTGTGTCTCCCTGGCAGCAGTCAGGCGGCTGCTGGGCGAAGACAGTGAACGCCTCCCCGAGCGGATCGGGCGTGCGCCGGTTCGCGCCGTCAAATGAATCGCCATTTCCTTTCCCGTCGCGTTCATCTGATGGTGTTTGCCGGGTTTCTCCTGGCATGCGCTGCCGGGTCCGGCGCTCGCGCCCAGGAAGAAGTGAGCATTGCGGCGGCTTCCGACCTGACGTTTTGTCTCGAAGAGCTGCATCGCAAATTCTCCGGGATACAACCGCGGACCCGGATCGTTGTCAGCAATGGCTCGTCCGGGACTTTTTTTGCCCAGATTCGCCACGGGGCGCCATTCGATCTGTTCCTGTCCGCCGATGCGCAGTACCCACGCCGGCTGATCGAGGAAAAACTGGCAGACCCGGACAGCCTGTTCCAGTATGCGATCGGTCGCATCGTGTTATGGACCATGCGCACCGACCTGGAGGTGGAAGCCGGGTTGGGACTTGTCACCGACCCGAAAGTCAAACACGTGGCGATTGCCAACCCGTCGCATGCGCCTTACGGGCGAGCAGCGAAAGCGGCCCTCGAAAGAAGCGGATGGTGGGACGCCGCGCAACCGAAATTGGTGATGGGAGAAAATATATCCCAGGCGCGCCAGTATGTGCAGACCGCCAACGCCGATCTCGGCATCATTGCGCTATCGCTCGTCACGGCACCTTCGCTTGCCGGCGTCGGCCGGTATTACCTGATCCCCGAAACGCTGCATCCGCCCATCGAACAGTCCGCTGTGCTGACTTTGCGTGGCGCGCGCAACCCCGCGGCACGCAGCTTCCTGGCCTTTCTGAAAACCCCTGCGGCGCGCGTGATATTCGAGCGTTACGGTTTCCGACGTCCCGAATGACGCTTCGCAAAAAGAAGGCGCATCAGGAATCGTCCGCGCCGGTCGCGCTGTCTTGTCCTGTCTGCCTGTCTCCCAACCGGCGAACCCAGGTCCGGTTCCCAATCCGAAGCATTTACCGCCCGGGTTATGATCGCGGTTGGCGTACGGGATAGGGCGATGGCATGAACGCAGTCGGATTTGCGGCAGTCGGCATCGGCGCGGCGCTCGGCGCCTGGTTGCGCTGGGCGTTGGGCGTGGCACTGAACGCGGCCTGGCCCGCGCTTCCGCTGGGCACGCTGTTCGCCAATTTGATCGGCGGTTATCTGATCGGTGTGGCCGTTGAAATATTTTCCCAGCAGGGCAGCCTGCCGGCGGAATTGCGGCTGCTGATCATTACCGGGTTTCTCGGTGGCCTGACCACGTTTTCAACGTTTTCGGCCGAAGCGGTCGGGTTGTTGCTGCGGTCGCAGTACGTCTACGCGCTGATCCTGATTTCCACGCATCTGATCGGCTCGATTGTCCTGACCATCCTCGGTATCCACAGCGTGCGCGCGTTCAGCGCCTAAGCCAGCACTGAATAAGTCCCAAATTTTCATTCCCGTGAAAACGGGAATCCAGGTTTTTCACGGCAAACTGGTTCCCCGCTCCCCGATTAATTCATTCGGGGACAGGCTTCGCGGGGAAGACACTTAATTCAAAATTTTTCTGACGGACCTTGTCGTCATCGCGTTCAGCACGTCTCGCCCGGCATCGATGACTTCGCTGGCCGTCATGCCTGCGGGACCGATTCCCTGCGCCAGCAAACGGTCTGCCGCAAGTGCGTGGAGATGGACACCGCACAACAAGGCTTTGTCCGGCGCGAGACCTTGGGCGATCAGGGCGGCAACCATACCGGTTAACACGTCTCCCATGCCGGCGGAAGCCATTCCCGGATTTCCCGAAGTGTTGAGGAACCAATCGCCTGCCGGCACTGCGCAGACGCTGCCGTTGCCCTTGAGCACCACCATGGCCCGATAGCGACGCGCCAGTTCGCGCGCGGCACCGATGCGATCACGTTGAATCCATTCGGTCGTCTGGCCCAGCAGCCGCGCGGCTTCCTGCGGATGTGGCGTGAGGATCGTGGCAGATTTCCGTGTTGCCACGGTTTGTTGCAGTTCCGGGTCGGCGGCGAGGAGGTTCAAGGCGTCGGCGTCCAGCACCAGCGGTACCGGCAGGTCCAGCAACTCGTGCAGGGCAGCCTGCGCAGCGGGCGAGGCACCCAGTCCCGGCCCGCAGGCGATGCACTGCAAGCCGGTTTTTGTGATGACAATTTGTGCCGGACCGAGCATCAGTTCCGGTTGCAACAGATCCACCGCCGGGCCATCGGCGAGCAGGCCCACAAACACGCGACCGGTGCCGAGTTTGAGTGCGGCGCGGCCAGCCAGCAAGGCAGCTCCGACCAGGCCATTGGCCCCCCCCACGATGCCAACACTGCCGTAACTGCCCTTGTGGCTGTTGCGCCGCCTTGCTGGAATCGCCGTTGTCAGAAGCGCGGTCTCGATTTTCCAGCCGCTGGGATGCATGTTCTCGGGAGGCTGCACACCAAGCGAGCGCACCTGGACTGCACCCGCGTTGTCCGGGCCGTCCAGTGTCAGCAGGCCGGCCTTGAGTCCAATAAAGGTGAGGGTGTGATCGGCGCGCACGACAGCGCCCAGAATGCGGCCGCTGTTGGCGTGCAGGCCGCTGGGGATGTCCAGCGACAAAACCGTGCTTTGGCAGCGGTTGATCCAATTCACCCATTCCAGATACCGGCCCTCGATTGGCCGCTGGAGGCCGATGCCGAACAGGCCATCGACAATCAAGTCCCATTCGCGCGAAGAGGGAGGAGCATCGAGCATCGTGCCGCCTGCGTGCTGCCATTTGGCCAGGGCTGTGGCCGCGTCGATCGGCAATTTTTCCGCGGCTCCCCCAAACACGACGCAGACGTCGTGTTGCCAGGTTTTCAGGTGTCGCGCGACGACAAAGGCATCGCCACCGTTGTTTCCGGGACCGGCAAACAGCAGGACGCGCTTGCGCTTGTCCTCAAGTTGATCGCGCGCAAATTCCGCAGCTGCGAGTCCCGCCCGTTCCATCAGGGAGGCGGGTGACGGGCCGGAAAGGGCCAGGTGTTCCAGCGCGCGGATTTCGGCGGCGAGAAATACCGGGGTCAGGGAATCGGACATCGGAACAGTTTACCTCGCGGGGCAGTTATAATCCGCGCTCGAAAACTTCTGCATTCGTTCATGCCCGGCCTCCTGACGCTGCGCGGTCGCAACGCCCTGTCGGACTTCCGCCTCCAGAAACTTTCGCAAACTGTCCGCGCCCGCTTGCCCGGCCTTGTTCTGACGGGGGCGGAATACTGGCATTTCGTCGCGCTCCGGGCGGCGCTGGAGGCCGGCGAGCAAAAGACTCTGGAACGCATCCTGACCTATGGTCCGGCTGCGGTCAGACGCAATACACGTAGCTCCGGGCTATGCATCGTGGTGCCCCGCCTCGGCACCATTTCACCTTGGGCCTCCAAGGCAACCGACATTGCCCACGCATGCGGACTGCAAAAAATCGAACGCCTTGAACGAGGAGTGGTGTATCACGTCACCACACGCGCCGGACGCACGGCGGGGGCCCGGCATCTCGAACGGCTGGCGCCGCTCCTGCACGATCGGATGACCGAATCCGTGCTGTTTTCCATGCAGGAGGCGGCGCGCCTGTTCCAGCAGTTTTCCCCGCAACCGCTTGCCCGGATCAATCTTCTGAAAGAGGGCCGCCCCTCCCTGGAACGCGCCAACCGGGATCTCGGGCTGGCCTTGTCCGAGGACGAGATCGACTACCTCTTCACGCACTTTCAGCACATGCGCCGTGACCCGACGGATGTCGAGCTGACCATGTTTGCCCAGGCCAATTCCGAACATTGCCGTCACAAGATTTTTAATGCGGACTGGGTCATCGACGGCAAGCCGCAACCCAGGTCACTGTTCGGCATGGTGCGCCACACGCATGCCACGCATCCGGCGGGTACCGTGGTCGCGTATTCGGACAATGCAGCAATCATGGAGGGCGTGGACACCGCGCGCTTTTTCCCGGGTCAGGATGGCGTCTATCGCTACACCACCCAGTCCACCCACACGCTGATGAAAGTCGAAACGCACAATCATCCGACGGCCATCTCGCCCCATGCCGGCGCAGCCACCGGGTCGGGCGGGGAAATTCGCGATGAAGGGGCGACCGGCCGCGGGGCCAAACCCAAGGCGGGGCTCAATGGCTTTTCGGTTTCGCATCTGCGCATTCCGGATTTTCCGCAACCCTGGGAACGTGGCGGAATTGGCAAACCGGACCGGATTTCCTCCGCCCTGGCAATTATGCTGGAAGGCCCCATCGGTGCTGCGGCGTTCAACAACGAGTTCGGACGTCCGAATCTTTGCGGGTACTTCCGGACCTTCGAGCAGGAAGTGGCCGGCACCGTGCGGGGATATCACAAGCCGATCATGCTGGCGGGTGGGGTGGGCGCCATTGCGGCATCCCAGTCCGACAAGGAAAACTTCGCGCCTGGCGCGCTGCTCGTGCAACTCGGCGGCCCCGGCATGTTGATCGGCATGGGTGGCGGTGCCGCATCGAGTATGAACGCCGGCGCCAATCTCGAAAACCTGGACTTTAATTCGGTGCAGCGGGGCAATGCGGAAATCCAGCGCCGCGCCCAGGAAGTAATCGACGGTTGCTGGGCCATGGGGCGGGACAACCCGGTGCTGTCGATTCACGACGTGGGCGCCGGCGGCCTGTCCAACGCGTTGCCCGAACTGGTACACGGCGCAGGATGTGGCGGAACGATCAACCTGCGCAAGATTCCCTCCGAAGAACCCGGCATGAGTCCCGCGCAGCTCTGGTGCAACGAAGCACAGGAGCGTTACGTGATGGCGGTGGCGCCGGAGCGCATGGCTGTCTTTGAAGCCTTGTGCCGTCGCGAACGCTGTCCCTTTGCGGTGGTGGGAATGGCGACCGGCGATGGCCGGTTGAAAGTAGAAGATCCGTTGCTGGGGGATCCGGCAGTGGACATGGATCTTGGCGTGCTGCTTGGCAAGCCACCAAAGATGACGCGTAATGTTGTGCACCGGAAAGTGGACTTGCCGCCGCTGGCGTTGCGGAGCGTGAAAATCGGCGAGGCAATCGAAAGAGTTTTGCGTTATCCGGCGGTGGCGGACAAGACTTTTCTGATCGCCATCGGCGATCGTACTGTCGGGGGCCTTTGTTCGCGCGATCCCTTCGTGGGGCCGTGGCAGATTCCGGTGGCCGATGTGGCGGTGACGCTGATGGGTTTCCACACCGATCGTGGCGAGGCGTTCGCGATTGGCGAGCGCGCACCGCTGGCGGTAATCAACGGACCAGCATCCGGACGCATGGCGGTTGGCGAAGCCCTTACCAATATCGCGGCGGCGCGCATCGAAAAAATCGGCAACGTAAAACTTTCCGCCAACTGGATGGCGGCTGCTGGCCAACCGGGCGAGGACGCCGTGCTCTTCGACACCGTCAAGGCGGTGGCCATGGAATTGTGCCCGGCGCTGGGCATCAGCATTCCGGTGGGCAAGGATTCGATGTCAATGCGCACCGCGTGGCAAGAAAGCGGGCGTGAAAAGCAGGTGGTGGCGCCGCTCTCCCTGGTCGTGTCGGCTTTTGCACCTTGCACGGATGTGCGAGGCACGCTCACGCCGCAATTGCAACCGCTTGTGCAGGAAAGTGTGCTGCTGCTGGTGGATTTGGGCTCGGGCCGCAATCGCCTTGGCGGTTCGGTGCTTGCGCAGGCCTACGGCCAGATCGGTAACGAAGCGCCGGACGTCGACGCACCGGCAAAGCTCAAGGCTTTTTTTGCCGTGATCCAGCAACTCGCAGGCGCGGAAAAAATATTGGCCTATCACGACCGCTCGGACGGCGGTCTGCTGGCAACATTGGCGGAAATGATGTTTGCCTCGCACATCGGTGTGACCGTGGATATCCAGGGTGAGCCGCTGGCCGCGTTGTTTTGCGAAGAACTCGGTGCTGTGCTTCAAATCATGGCAGCCGACCAGTTGGCGGTGGTCGATGCGTTTCACGCCGCGGGACTTTCCGGTGAAATTCACCGTCTGGGGCAACTCAATCGCAGCGGCGAACTGGTGGTGCGATCGGCCGGGCGGGAAATCTTTCGTGCCCCGGGCGTCGGCTTGCAAAGAATCTGGTCAGAGACCACCTATCACATGCAACGGATTCGCGACAATCCCGACTGCGCGCAACAGGAATACGACCGCATTCTGGATGCGGCAGATCCAGGACTGGGCGCGCGCCTTCGCTTCGATCCATCGACCGACATCGCCGCGCCGTTCATTGGCAAAGGCATTCGGCCGAAGATTGCGATTCTGCGCGAGCAGGGGGTCAACGGCCAGCTTGAAATGGCGGCTGCGTTCGATCGCGCGGGATTCGAGGCGCTTGACGTGCACATGAGCGATATCATTACCGGGCGCCGGTCGCTGTCCGGGGTGCAGGGCCTGGTGGCCTGCGGCGGATTCTCCTACGGCGACGTTCTGGGAGCGGGCGAGGGATGGGCGAAGTCCATCCTCTTCAACCGGCGCGCGCGCGAGGACTTCGAAACATTTTTTCATCGGTCAAATGTCTTCGCCCTGGGCGTGTGCAATGGGTGCCAGATGATGAGCAACCTGCGCGACATGATTCCCGGTGCGGAGCACTGGCCGCGTTTTGTGCGCAATCGCTCCGAGCAGTTCGAAGCGCGTTTCGTCATGCTGGAAGTCATGAAAAGTGCGTCGCTGTTTTTCAGCGGAATGGAAGGCAGCCTGATACCGGTTGCCATGGCACACGGGGAAGGTTTTGCGGAATTTTCTTCGCCACGTCAGTTGTCTTCAGCTCGCGAACAGGTGGCTTTGCGGTTCGTGGACAATCGCGGCCAGGCGACGGAACGCTACCCCTTCAATCCCAATGGTTCACCCGAAGGCATCACCGGCCTGACCACGGCGGACGGACGCTTCACGATTCTGATGCCACATCCTGAGCGGGTATTTCGCACGGTGCAGAATTCCTGGCATCCGGCGTCCTGGGGCGAGGACGG
>JBJXFN010000150.1:0-23004 GCA_046155535.1 Burkholderiales bacterium | reverse complement strand
TCGAAAGCCGCCAGGTCGCCGATGTTGTGGAGCGCGCGGACATCGCGCTGCACGTACGTGGCGAAATAGTCTCCCAGAGCCTGCGCGGGATCGAGGCCCCGGTCATGGATGCGCGGATAGAACCCGGTGCGAACCAGCCGCGCCGGCTCGACCGGTCCGAAGTGACCCGACATTTCCTCGATGCTGAAGGACAGCAGCCGCAGCAGACCGGTGCGCCCCGCAAGCGACTGGCTCACCCGGTTCAGTACCTCCAACTGCTCGCTGCCGGTCAGGATGAAACGCCCCGGCTCGGGATTTTCGTCCACCATCGCCTGAAGATAGGACGGTAATTCCGGAGCCCGCTGGAACTCGTCCAGGATCGCTCCGGCTTCATAAGTTCGCAGGAATGCGCGAGGATCTTCGCGCGCAAAGGCGCGAACGTCAGGTTGTTCGAGGTTGACGTAGGGCTTGTCCGGAAAGCAGGCCCGGCACAGGGTCGTCTTGCCGCTCTGGCGCGGGCCGGTCACCGTCAGCACGGGGTAATCCGCGGCAAGCGACTTCAACGAGGCGGCGGCGGTGCGTGGAATCATGCCGGGCAGTGTAAGGCGGTTTCCTGCAGATTGAAAGTGCCACTTTCAAGTTGCAGGCCCGCAATCCGGGCCAGGCGAATTCGCCCCGGGTCGAATACGCGGGCAGGCTCGCCGGCGGCTTCCGCCGCCCTACTTCACACGCGTCGAGGTCAAATCTTGCATTTTGCTTATTGATCAATTCGTAAATCATGACGCGGTACTTTCCCTCATCCCCACCCTTCTCCCGGAGGGAGAAGGGATTTTCCTCCCTCGCCCCCCGGGAGAGGGAACGAGGGTGAGGGAAACCGTGACCAAGAATCCGGGCTGTAACGTATTTTGGAAAGCTCAATAGCAAGTTCACGACCGCAACACCTTCCCCGCCGCCGCACCCACCACTTGCCCATCGGCGTAAGTCGTCACGCCATTAACCAGGGTGTACCGCACCCCGCGCGAAGGCATGACCATGCGTTTTCCCCCGCCCGGCAGATCGTAGCGCCGCTCGCCGCGATTCGAGGAACCTACTGTCGCGGGATCGAAAATCGCGATGTCGGCGGCGAGCCCCGGCTGCAGGCGCCCGCGATCGCGGATGCCATAGAAATCCGCCGGGTCGGACGTGAGCCGGCGAACACCTTCTTCCAGCGAGAGGACCTTGCGCTCGCGCACCCAGGTGCCCAGCAGGTAGGTCGGGTAACCGGAATCGCACAGCATGTCCACATGCGCGCCGCCGTCGCCCAGACCGATCAGGATCGCGGGGTTGTTCAGAATTTCGGCCACGCGATCGACGCGTGTGTTAAACGACGCCATGGTGAACTCGAGGTCGAGGTCATCGGCCAGCGTCAGATCGAGGAAGGCATCCACGCCGTCCTTGCCCTGAGCACGACCGATGTCGGCCACCGTCTGCCCTTCGAAGCGTTTGAGTTCCTGTGCGCGGACTTCGTGCAGGGTGATGCGCTCCCAGTTGCCGAAGGCCATCGGGTTCTTCAGCTCTTCACGGAACTGGTCGCGGAAGGCCTTGTCCCGGTAAACCTTCTTCTGCGCCTCCTTGGACTTGTCCGCGAAAATCCGTTTCCAGGAAGGGAAGGCCGCAAAAGAAAACGGGCTGCGCATGTCGATCTCGCGGGTGAGCGGCAAGGGGGAAGTCTGCGGGCGCGCGCCTTTGGCGATCATGGGCGCGGCGCGTTTGAGGGTATCGCGCACCGCTTCGGAAATATCATCGCGGTCGAACATGGCAATGAAGGTGACCGGCCGGCCACTTTCGTCCAGCAGCAGGTCCAGGATCTCGGCCTGCTCCTCCTCCAGCACGGCAATCTGCCGCGTGAGGGCCACTTCAATCGCGCCTTTTTTCTTTTCCTTGAGCACGTTCGCGTAGGCCTTGAGTTCGTCGCGGCTGGCGTTGCGGCAGGCGAGCGGACGGCCGCCGAAACCGAGGTGCTGGTTGAGGACGGTGCTCGAGAACCCGAAGGCGCCGGCATCCATCGCGCCGCCGAGCAGCGCCTTGATCTGCGCGGTTTCTTCCGATGTGGCGGCGCGCTCCATGGATTCTTCGCCCATGACGTAATGCCGGAACGGCGTGAGCGGCGCCATGAAGCCGAGATTGACCGACGGTTTGCGGCGCGCGGCAGCCTCCATGTATTCAGGGAAGGTCTCCCAGTCCCAGGTGATGCCTTTGTCGAGCACCTCGAAGGGAATGGCCTCGACGTTGACCAGATCGCGCATCGCCACTTCGCGCGATTCCGGACGACAGGGAGCGATGCCCACGCCGCAGTTGCCCATGACCACGCTGGTGACGCCGTGCCAGGACGAAGGCGTCACCGCACCATCCCAGCAGATTTGCGCGTCGTAATGTGTGTGCGGATCGATGAAGCCCGGTGAAACCACGCAGTCCGATGCGTCTATCGTCTGGCGGGCGCTGCCGGTCACGCGGCCCATCTCGACGATCTTTCCGCCGGTCACCGCGACATCGCCATGCCGCCCCAGTGTGCCTGTGCCGTCAATGACGAGGCCGTTCTTGATCAGCAGGTCGAATGCCATGAAGTTTCCTTTTCCTTGTGTGACGGCGCCCCGGAGGAACGGTGCCGGTTACAGAATCTGTGGCGGACGACTGTCAGTCGGGCGATTCTATGACGCCAAGCTTTCGCAGCGTGTCGATCCGTTCACCAGTATACCCAAGCAGGGTGGTGAGAACCTCGTGCGTGTGCTCGCCGATGCGGTAAGGTGCCCGCCCGCGCGGATGCGTCGGCTGGCCATCGACAAAGAAAGGTGTGGCGGTGACGCGGATGCTGCCACGCCCGGGATGCGTCACCTCCGGAAAGGCCTGCCGGGCCGCCAGTTGCGGATGTTCGACAACCTCCTCCGGCGAGAGCATGGGGACCACCGGCACACGCGCGGTGGACAATGCGGCGACGGCGGCATCCGCGGACGGGTAGCGGTCCAGCCAGTCCCGATACACCTGCTGCAATGCCGTCCAGTTGTCGCGCCGCGCCTGGGGCGTCGAGAAACGCGGATCGCTTGCCAATTCCGGTTTGCCGACCATCGCGACCAGCCTCGCCCACAGGTGCGGCGCGCCCGCGGTCTGCACCGCGATGTGACGCTCGCCGAACGCATGCACCATCATGCCGACACGCGGTCGGCGTTCCACCTGCGCGCCATTGAGCAAGGCGCCATAGGTGATGTCGTCGGCGGCAATGAGGCATTCGAGCATGGAGACGTCCAGCGTTGCTCCGGTGGACTTTCGGGCGCGCCGCAGCAGCGCCGCACAGATGGCGCCGAAGGCATGGGTGCCGGCGAGCACATCCGCGGCCTGCAGATAGGACACGCGCGGCGTCGCCTCGCCGCCGCGATCGAGGTCCATCATGCCGGAGATGGCATTGATCAGATGGGCGTAAGCCTGCATGGAGCTGAGCGGCCCGCTCTGGCCGAATCCGGAAATCGAGCAATACACCAGCTCCGGAAATTCCTTTCTCAGCGCCGCCGCGTCCAGGCCGTAGCGTGCCATCACGCCCGGGGAAAAATTCTCCACCACGACATCGGCATGACGTACCAGATCGAACACGATGCCGTGCGCCTGCGGATCGGCAAGGTTGATCGCAATGCCCTGCTTGCCGGCGTTCAGGCGCGCGTAATAGCTGCTCTGGTCGGTGCGCCCGGCATCGAGTTGCAAAGCGGTGTAGCGAATCTCGTCGCCCTCTCCCGGGCGTTCGATCTTGATGACCCGCGCGCCGAGGTCGGCCAGTAGTCGCGTGCAATAAGGCCCGGCGAGGACGCGGGTGAAGTCGATGACGGTGAAGCCTTCGAGCAGGCCTTCGCTCCCGCGGACAGTTGCGGTCATGGTGTCATCGCGACTGATTGTCTTCGTGCGCGGGTACGCGGTTCGCGTTCAAGGGCTGAATCCTTGTCACCCATATGGGATCTCTGAGTCACCATTTGCTTGTCATCACCGAAATTGCCAACCCGGAACCGGATCGGCACGAGGCGGCAACGCTAGCCGAAGCGTGTCTGCGCCGCAAGCCCGGCACACGCGGGCCGCAGACGTTATCATGAGCGACCTTTTTCTCTTAACGCATCCCGCACCAAAGTCATGGGACTTTTTACCGGTAAACGCCCGCGCGGCCTTGGTGTGCGCGGCGGAAAATTTCGGCCTTCGCCAACCACACCCAATGCGGTGAGCAGCCAGGCCGATGACGAATTGCATCGGATCGCGCCACTGGCTTACGCCGGCTCACGCGAAGAAGCGATGGCGTTCCTGACGTCGCTGGTGGAGAGCACCCCGCGCGCCGTGATCATTGTCGCCACGCCCGACTACTTCTACGCGGAATTCGAAAGCCGGTGGATGGGCTTCGTGGATGACGTGGAATTTTATTTCCCCGCCTACGAAAAAATTATTCATGTGCGTTCCGCCTCGCGTCTGGGTTACCGCGATTTCGGCGTCAATCGCCGGCGCGTGGAACGCATCCGCCGGCAGATTGACGCTTGGCAGGCATGAGCGAATCGGATCCCGTTACGGAAGCGGTGCCGGTCGAGTCATGGTGGCGGCGCCTGCCCCTGGCAGCCGGAACGCTTGCACTCGCAATCGGGATGGGGGGCATCTGGTATGCGGATATGCTGCAGCGGGTGCCGTTGGACAAGCAGTCTGCTTTCGGCTTTGTGCTGATGCTGCCGTTCCTGTTGATCGTGCCGGCGTTTTCCGCAGCCGGCTTGCGCCTGGCGTGGTTGTCCTATTCGCGCCGCGAGATATCGGTGAAATTTCTGGTGGTTGCGCTGGCGGTCAGTGCGGCGGGGGCGAATTGGATTGCGCTGGCGGGCTTTGTCCGCGCTCTGGCGAGAATTTTCGGGCTCTGGCCCTGAAACACAGCCGGACAAGCCCGAACGGTCGTTGCAGGTCAAAACGCAAAGCCATGAATTGACTGGAACTTCGCCTCCCTGTCTGGCGCGTAACGAATTTGTCACCTGACGCCATTCTGGTCGTGATAATTTGGCGCCCACTGAATCTGGCACAGGAAAAACATGGAAGCCAAAACGACTGAATTTTCGCCGGTAGAGAACGCCGCTGATTTTGTGGATGCTTTGCGAAAACTGCCTGACGATCGGAGGCTTTTTCTGAAGAAACCGCTTCCAGGACGAAGAATGCGGGACAAGTTTTCGGATCCGCTGAATCCGGAAAAGACAGAAACCCCGGCATACTGAAACACGCCGCCGTCATGGCGGCGAGCGCGTCACCCCTCCCCCGCTTTCTTTCCGCCTATTGCGCCGCCCAGCCGCCGTCGATGGACATCGACGCGCCTGTGATGGACGCCGCAGCATCCCCCGCAAGATACACCGCCATGGCAGCCACCTGATCAATCTCCACAAATGCCTTGGAAGGCTGGCGTTCCAGAATGACTTTCCGGATGGTTTCTTCGCGCGAGATCTTGTGGGCTTTTGCCTGATCCTCGATTTGTTTTTCCACCAGGGGCGTCAATACGAAACCAGGGCAGATCGCATTGCAGGTCACCCCCAAGCCGGCAGTCTCCAATGCCACCGTCTTGGTCAGCCCGACCATCCCGTGTTTGGCCGCGACATAAGCGGACTTGAACGGGGAGGCCACCAGCCCGTGTACCGAAGCGATGTTGAGGATGCGACCCCAGGCGCGTTTTTTCATTCCCGGTAAAGCAACGCGGATGGCGTGAAATGCCGCCGACAGGTTCACGGCAAGAATCTGGTCCCACTGGTCCACCGCAAAATCCTCGATTGCGGCCACGTGCTGAATGCCGGCGTTGTTGACGAGTACATCCACCGCGCCGAACCGGCGCGCGGCCTGATCGATCATCGCGCCAATTTCCGCCGGCTGGGCCATGTTTGCCGACGAGTACAGGACTGTGACGGAAAATTCCTCCGCCATGCCGGCGCGCAAGGATTCCACCCGCTGTGAATCCCCAAGGCCGTTGATCATGACGTTGCAACCCTGGGAGGCAAATGCGCGCGCAATACCCAGGCCGATGCCGCTGGTGGCACCGGTGACGACCACTGATTTGCCTTTTAACATTTGATTCTGTCGACTGTCGATATCGTTGTGGGGGCCGGAGTCTATCAGAGCACCGCAGAGAGCGAAGCAACGAATTCTCTGATGGCTTGCAGCGTGGCGCTCTTTTGGTCCACCTGGGGAGAATGCGCACAATGAGGAAGCAACAGGCTGCGCACCGGCGCGCTCACTTTTCCGCCAATGGCGTCAATCTGGGCACGGCTGCCGTATTCATCGTCCTCACCTTGAAGCGCCAGCACAGGACAGCGTATCCCGGGGAGGAATTCTTCGATGTTCCAGCGCCGGAAATCCGGATCCAGCCAGATGTCATTCCAACCCCGAAAAGTCGATTGGACGTCGTCGTGATAGCGGCCGAGTCTGGCGGGCAGATCGCTGGTGTGGAACGCGTGTTTCGCGGCCTCGATGCTTCGTATCGTGATGTCTTCCACAAAAACATGCGGCGCCATCACAACCAGGCCGCGCAGCGCCTGCCGTCCGGCGCCGGCATGTATCAACGCAATGGATGCCCCATCGCTGTGACCAATCAGCACCGGCTTATGAATGCCTAGTTGGTTCAGCACGTCTGGCAGCACATCCAGGGCCTCGCGATGCATGTAGTCCACGGCGCGCGGTTGCGTCAGGGTTTCCGACTTGCCGTAGCCATGGCGTGAGTAAACCAGTGCAGGGCAGCCGGTGGCGGCCGCCACGTCCGCAGGAAAGGTCTTCCACAAGGCGACGGAGCCCAGACCTTCGTGCAGGAAGACCAGCACCGGCATGCCGCCCCGAACATGGGCAGGTTCGAACCAGCGGTATTCGAGACGACGCCCCCCCGCTTCCACAAACAGAGCGGGCTCGCGATGTGCCCCGTCAGATAAGGAATTCACCGGGTTGTCGCTCACCCTTCAAGCCTTTGCACTTCTGAGTTTGAAGCGCTGGATTTTTCCGGTGGCAGTCTTGGGCAACTCCGGCAGGAATTCGATCCAGCGCGGATATTTGTAAGGGGCCAGCCTGTCTTTGACATGCCTTTTGAGGGCCTCGGCCAGCGCCGGTGAACCGGTGATTCCGGGCTTGAGTGTGACAAACGCCTTGGGCTTGACGAGGTCCTGGTCGTCGGCAACACCGATGACCGCCGCTTCGAGCACATCGGGATGGCTCACCAGTGCCTGCTCCACCTCTGCCGGGGATACCCAGATGCCGCCGACCTTGAGCATGTCGTCGGTGCGTCCGCCATAGATGTAGTAGCCGTCTGCGTCCTGCGAGTATTTGTCACCGCTGCGGGTCCAGCGTCCGACGAAAGTCGCCCGGGTCCTGGCGCGGTTGTTCCAGTAATACAGCGCGCTGGTCGAGCCGGAGATTTCGAGTTCCCCCAATTCGCCCTGTTTGACCGGGACGCCATTCTCGTCGACCAGCCGCAGTTCGTAACCGGGAACCGCCTTGCCGGTGGTGCCATGACGAATGGCCTGCGGATGATTGGACAGAAAAACATGCAGCATTTCCGTCGACCCGATGCCGTCGAGGATGTCGAGGCCCGTCCTTTGCTGGAAGGTTTGCGCGATTTGTGGTGGCAACGCTTCGCCCGCCGACACGCAGATGCGCAACGCGAGATCTTCGCGCTTCGGGAATTCCGGACTCGCGAGCATGCCGGCGTAAAGCGTCGGCACGCCATAGAAAATCGTCGGCTTGATCTCGGTGAGCCGTTTGAAAACCGCTGCCGGCGTTGGCCGCTCGGCCATCAGCACCGCACTCGCACCAACAGCCATCACGAATGACAGGGAATTGCCCAGCCCGTACGCGAAGAACAGTTTCGCCGCCGAGTACACGACGTCCGCCTCACCCAGCCCGAGAACCCCGCGCCCATAAAGCTCTGCTGTTTCGATCATGCTCGAATGCGCATGGACCGTGCCTTTGGGCGCGCCGGTCGATCCGGAAGAGTAGAGCCAGAAGCAGGCGTCGTCGCGCAGGGTTTGCGCGGGTGCAAGCTGCGGCCGGCCTTTGTTCAGTACGGCGTTGAAAGTGTCGCCGGAAACGATGACGTGTTCCAGAAAAGGCAGCTCCGCCAGTATCGGCTGGAACTGCGGCAACAGCGCCTCGGAAACGATCAGCGCCCGGGCCCGGCTGTCGGACAACATGAACCGGTAGTCCTGGGTGGTGAGCAGGGTATTGACCGCAACGGGAACGATGCCGGCGCGAATGGCGCCGAGAAAGGCAGTGGGAAAATCAATGGTGTCGTGCAGGGCGAGCAACACCCGGTCTTCCATGCGCAGCCCCATGGCCAGCAAGCCGCTGCCGAAGCGGTTGGCCCGCTCCGCGAACTGCGCATAAGTGATCGATCCGGCGTCGTCGCGGAAAAGGACTTTCGCTCCGCGGCCCGCCTGCAGATTTCTTTCGACCAGATCGTAAGCTGCGTTGTACTCGCGCGGGATTTCAATGCGCGGCGGCGTGCAATTGTGGTCAGCCCTGCTCAATTCCGGCACTGCCGTTTCTCCTCGCTTCGCTCTCTGGCAATACATCTGTTTTGGCAAATATACCAGCCGTCCCGCTGCGGGCGCGCCGTGCGGGCATCGTCCCGGTCATAGGGTCACGCGTTGCGCAACAAGAAGGCCGATCCACGCCTGCGCCCATTGGGCCGCGTCTTCCTCCGGCATGGTGCCGGAGCTGGCATCGTGGAACATCGGCTCTCCGATGCGCCGGGCGCCGAGTTCCGTCAACAGGCGGTCGAAGCGTTTTCCGCCGAAGCAGTAGGTTTCCGCATAAGTGCGATCGCCCAGGCCGATCACCCCGTATTCCACGTTCGCCAGCAGGGGTCTTTGGTTCTCCAGGGATTCGAATAATCGTTTTGCGTTGTCCGGCACATCACCTTGTCCATAGGTGGACGTGCAGATCAGGAACAATCCGCCATCGGCAAACACCGTTGCGTCCAGGTCGTCCATGGGTGTGATGCGGAACCGGACCTCGCCTTCATCGTGGCGAAGCTCCAGTTCCTGCGCCACCAGTTGCGCGGTGCCGGAGATGGTGCCGACCAGAACATTCACATAGAGGGGCATTTCGTCGAATCCGGCTCGCCTGCCATGGCGGACGGGATCACGCCGTCCTTGCAGAAAGGTGCATTATGATGCACGATTGGAAAATGATAGGCAACATAATGCATCTCCCGGGGCAGGCCTGACCGATGGGCGCGCGACAGCCCGCTCCGGTGGCGGCCGCCATGCAGGAGGACGCCCGCTTTCTGGATCAACTCGGCAACCGGGTGCGCGAGGCGCGCGCCAGACGAGGCATGACCCGCCGCGACCTGACCCGCGAGTCCGGCGTCAGCGAGCGTTACCTTGCGCAACTCGAGGCCGGCCAGGGCAACATCTCCATTCTGTTGATGCGACATGTCGCCGTTGCGCTGGGCGTGAAGATGGAGGACTTGGTCGGCGAAGACCGCGAGCAGTCCGTGGAGATGACGTTGATCGGCCGTTTGCTGCAAGGCCTGCCGGCGGAGCGCCTGGCCCGGGTGCGCGCCCAACTGTTGCACGAATTTGGCAATTCTTCCGCAGAGCGCATGCAGCGCATTGCGCTGATCGGACTGCGGGGCGCGGGCAAATCCACGCTGGGCGCGGCACTGGCGCGCCAACTTGGCGTGCGCTTTATCGAACTGGACCGGGAAATCGAACGCGAGGCCGGTACCAGCCTGTCCGAAATATTTCTGCTCTACGGCCAGCCGGGGTATCGCCGCCACGAGCGCCGCTGCCTGGAGAATATTCTGGAATCCGGCGAACGCTGCGTGATCGCCAGCGGCGGCAGCATCGTTTCGGAACCCGCCACCTACGACTTGTTGTTGTCCAGTTGTTATACGGTGTGGCTGCGGGCCACGCCCGAAGAACACATGGCACGCGTTCTGGCGCAGGGGGATACGCGTCCCATGGCCGGCAATGCGCAGGCGATGGACGATCTGCGCCGCATTCTGGACGGGCGACGCCAGCTCTACGGACAGGCGGACGCCACTCTGGACACCGCGGGAAAAAGCGTCGAACAAAGCCTGCGTTCCCTGAAAAAAATTCTTCCCCCGGCCCGCAACAGGAAGGCATCGCGATGAGCCCGCTCACCCAGGATTCTCCGGCCGCTGCCGCGCCCCGCGTCAGCTTTCAGACGCATCCGGACCGATACGCACATTGGCGGTTGTCGTTCGACGGCACTGTAGCCACCTTGTCGATGGATGTGGCGGAAGACAAGGGCCTGCGACCGGGCTACAAACTCAAGCTCAATTCCTACGACCTGGGCGTGGACATCGAACTCTACGATGCGCTCAACCGCATCCGTTTCGAACACCCGGAAGTCAAATGCGTGGTGATCACCAGCGCCCGGGAACGCATGTTCTGTTCCGGCGCCAACATCTACATGCTGGGACTTTCGAGCCACGTCTGGAAAGTGAATTTCTGCAAATTCACCAACGAGACCCGCAACGGCATCGAGGACTCCAGCCGCCACGAGGGACTGAAGTTCCTCGCGGCAGTCAACGGCACGGTGGCCGGCGGCGGATACGAGCTGGCCCTGGCATGTGACGAAATACTCATGGTTGACGATCGTTCGTCCACGGTCAGCCTCCCCGAAGTGCCCTTGCTGGGCGTGCTGCCGGGTACCGGGGGCCTCACCCGGCTGACTGACAAGAGAAAGGTACGCCGCGATCTTGCGGACGTGTTCTGCTCGACGAGTGAGGGCGTGCGCGCGGACCGGGCGAAGGAATGGAAACTTGTCGACCACATTGCACGGCCGCAACAATTTGCCGAGGCCGTGAAAGCGCGCAGCGGCGCACTTTGCGAAACCAGCAGCCGCCCCGGCGGGCGTGGCATCGCCCTGACACCACTACATTGCGTGATCGACGCGCGTGGTTACCACTACCAATATGTCGACGCAACACTGGATCACGAGGCCCGCACGGCAACGATCATCGTCCGGGCTCCCGACGCGCCGCCGCCAACCGGCCTTGCCGACATCCATGCCGCCGGCGCAACCTGGTGGCCGCTCGCCGTGGCCAGGGAACTCGACGATGCCATCCTGATGCTGCGCACGCACGATCTGGCAGTTGGCACCTGGATCCTGAAAACCCGCGGCGATCCGAAGGCCGTGCTGGCTTGTGACGCCACACTGGCGAAGTTTCGCGAAGATTGGTTCGTGAGGGCAACAACGGGCATGCTCCGTCGCACCCTGTCGCGCCTCGATGTTTCGTCGCGCACCTTGTTTGCACTGATCGATCGCGACTCCTGTTTTGCCGGCACTCTTTTGGAACTGGCCTTCGCCTGCGATCGCAGCTACATGCTGGCATCGACGGAAGCGGAATCGGCCACAGCAAATATTGCGCTTTCCGAACTCAACTTTGGCGCCTATCCGATGGCCAACGCACGCACCCGGCTGCAAACCCGCTTCTGCGATGAAAGCGCGGTCGTAGAGCGAATATTCAAGCTCAGCGCCGAACCTCTGGATGCCGCGGCTGCGCTCGAACACGGTCTCATCACCCATGCACCGGACGATATCGACTGGGAAGACGAAATCCGCCTGGCCATCGAGGAGCGCGCCAGTCTCTCGCCCGATGCGTTGACCGCGATGGAAGCGAACCTGCGATTCGGTGGCACGGAAACCATGGAGACGCGCATCTTCGGCCGCCTCTCCGCCTGGCAGAACTGGGTGTTCAACCGCCCCAATGCAACGGGCGAGCAGGGTGCGTTGAAGGTGTTCGGTACCGGATCGCAGGCGAAGTTTGACTGGGAAAGAGTGTGACCAGAAAAAGCGTGAAGAGTGAATGAGTGAAGGAGTGAATGAGTGAAACGCAATCATCGATCCTTGAAGGCATGGCAGCAAGCAATTCAATTGGTGGAACACGTATATTCATTGACGGCAGTTTTTCCAAAGGAAGAGTTATTCGGCCTCTCGTCCCAAATGCGTCGAGCGGCGGTCTCGGTTCCCGCAAATATTGCAGAAGGTGCTGCCCGGTCCGGTTCCAAAGAGCTGCTGCGCTTTCTGAGCATTGCGACCGCTTCCTTATCCGAATTGGATACCCATGTCGAAATCGCTCGTCGGCTGGGCTACCTTAAAGACAACGCGTTAGAGTTGGAAATGGATTCGGTCTCGGCCCTCATCATGGGTTTAATGGCGTCGGTTAGAAAGAAATTGGACTAAGCACGAACGGGAATTGTCACGCCCTTACTCATTCACTCATTCACTCATTCACTTTTCACGCTTTTGTTTCTCACCCTTCACTCCTTCACACATTCACGCTTCCGGACTTTGACCGTCATGCCCATCAACTACTCCGAACGCATTCCCAACAACGTTGACCTCGCCAACGACCGCACGCTGCAGCGGGCGCTGGAACACTGGCAGCCGAAGTTTCTGGACTGGTGGCGGGAAATGGGGCCAAGCGATTTTGCGACACGGGATGTGTACCTTCGCACGGCAATCGGCGTCGATGCCCAGGGCTGGGCCAGTTACGGCACCGTCAAGATGCCCGACTATCGCTGGGGAATTTTCCTCGCGGAGCCGGTTGCGGATCGCCGCATCGGTTTCGGTGACCGGGCCGGCCAGCCGGCCTGGCAGCAGGTACCGGGAGATTTGCGTTCCCAATTCCGTCGCCTGATCGTCACCCAGGGCGACACGGAGCCCGCGTCCGTCGAGCAGCAACGTCTGCTGGGGTTGAGTTGCCCGTCACTGTACGACCTGCGGAACCTGTTCCAGGTGAATGTCGAGGAAGGCCGTCACTTGTGGGCCATGGTGTATCTGCTGCACGCCTATTTCGGTCGCGATGGCCGCGAGGAAGCCGAAGGGCTGCTGGCCCGCCATTCGGGCGATGCAGACCATCCGCGCATCCTGGGCACATTCAACGAGCCCATCACGGACTGGCTGTCGTTTTTCATGTTCACCTATTTCACCGACCGGGACGGGAAATTTCAGTTGAAGAGCCTGGCGGAATCGGGATTCGACCCGCTCTCCCGCACTTGCCGTTTCATGCTGACCGAAGAAGCGCACCACATGTTCGTCGGCGAAACCGGAATCAGCAGGGTCATCAAACGCAGCCTGGAAGTCATGAAGGAACTGGGCACCGAAGATCCGGCACTGGTGCGCAACCAAGGCGCCATTGATCTGCCGACCGTACAACGCTATCTGAATTTCTGGTTCAGTTCGTCTCTGGACCTGTTCGGCTCGGAAGTGTCGTCCAACGCAGCCGCCTCCTTCGCCAGCGGCATCAAGGGGCGGCCCGACGAAGACCAGTACCCCGATCACCGCTGCCTGGATACCACTTTTGTACTGGAGACGCCGGGGGGTACCGAAACCGTGAATCTGCGCAACGCGATGAATGAGGTGTTGCGCTCGGCCTACATCAACGATTGCCAGATCGGCGTCAAGCGCTGGAACAATCTGATCAGCCGCGCGGGTTACGAAACAAAACTATCCCTGCCAAGTCCGCGTTTCCGGCGCAGCATCGGCGCGTGGTCCAATCTGCCGGTGCATCCGGAAGGCCGGTTGCTGGACCCTGCAGAATTCCAGCGCCTGCTTCCGGAGTGGTTGCCGACCGAGGCGGACCGCGCCTTCGTTCGCAGCCTGATGCGGCCGGTCACCACGCCGGGGAAAATGGCCGGCTGGATTGCCCCACCCGAACGGGGCATCAACAATCTGCAACTCGATTACGAATACGTGCGGATGAGTTAGCCCGGATATTTTTCCGGGGCGCGCAAGTGCGGGTCGTTCCGCACGAGGCAGGTCGGGCTGGACTGCTGTCTCAGTGCCGAGCCGGGTTTTCGCCCCAGTAAATCGGAGCCTCGGCCTTGCGCGGTTTGGCCAGATCTTCCAGATACTTCGACGGCGACATGTCCCACGCGTATTCCATCAGGCGCGCCTGCATGGACCGCAGGCGTTCAGTCTCTCGCGTCGCCAGGTTTTCCCCTTCGGAGGGATCGGCGCGCAGATTGTAGAGCTCGACCTTGCCCGCCAGCGTGGCGTACTGAATGAGCTTCCAGTCGCCGATTCGCAGCGCGCCGCTGAACTCGTCGATGCTCAGCAAGGCCTCGCTACGCGGCGATTCTTTGCCCTGCGCGATGGTTTCCCAGACGTTCATACCGTCGAGCGGTTTGGTCAGCTGGGGAGCGACCTGCGCGAGACCCAGAAGCGTGGGAAACAGGTCCACCACATGGATCAGTTCGTTGACGACGAGCGCCGGCACCTGGCCCGGCCACCAGACGAATGCCGCCGCGCGTATGCCACCTTCGTGCGAACCCCCGCCGCCGCCCCTGTGAGGCCCATTGCTGGCGACATTGGCGTCGGGATTTCCTTCTCCGATTGAAAACTTGCGCTTGACCGCGCCGCCGGTGCCGGCGTGGAAAATCACCACCGTGTCGTTGAGCATCTTGCGCTTGTCCAGCGCCTTGATCACCTGGTCGAGCGCCGCATCGACCGCGCTCACCATCGCGCGGTAGTTTCGCAGCTGCGGATCGCCCCCGGAGTAGTAGTGGATAAACGGCTTGGTCGCCTTCAAGGGCGCCTCCGGCGCCGCCATCGATAGATGCATGAACAGCGGCATCGAAGGATTGTGTGCGCCAATGAAGGCAGCCGCCTCCTTTCCCAGCAGGCTGGTGACATAACCCTCTTCCTTCAACCGCTTCTCGTTGCGCCACCAGTCGGACCGCCCGCCCGCATCGACCTTCTTGTCCTGGTCGATCTGTCCGCCCAGATGTCCATAGAAGTGGTCATACCCGCGTGCATTCGGGCGGTCTTCCTTGCGCGCCTGGCCCAAATGCCATTTGCCGATCAACGCGGTGCGATAGCCGCTGTCCTGCAGCACCTTGGGCAGCAGGAGTTCCTCCGCGGCCAGCGAAATGTCGCTGAACCACTGGATCTGCAGTGTCTGCAGACCGAAGCGCATGGGATAACGCCCGGTCAGCGCCGCCGCCCGCGTCTGCGTGGAAAACGGCTGCACGTAAAAGTGCTCGAGACGCGCGCCTTCTTTCGCGAGCCGGTCGATGGTCGGGGTGCGGATCGCGCTGCCGTGGTAACCCACGTCCGCCCAACCCAGGCTGTCGGCGGTCACGTAAAGAATATGCGGGCGGGACCCCGGCGTCCGGGAGACTTCGCCGGTCGCGGGCTGCGTGGGTAATTCGCGGCTCGGAATGCGCGGATCGCGCGGCGTCTGGGCGTACGCGAACGCCGGCATCAGCGCCAGCAGCACGAGAAGTCGAAGGATGCCGCGGCGCGGCGGGCGAGGACGGATCATGACAGGAAGACGCTGCTTTCGGGATTGCGGGGAAAGGATGTTACCTGCCTTCGCGTCGGTTGCGTACCCCGTGTCGACACCCGCCCGCGACGCGGACGCCCCGGGATAATCAGTTACAATCGCGCGCTCTATGCAGTCGCCCATCTCACTTTCGTCGGAGCGGCAGGCCATTGAACGCGCGCTCCAGGGGGTTGTGCGTCGCCTGCAAATAAATCGCGTTCTGCAATTTCTTGCGCTGCTTGCGGGTCTCATCCTGCTCGGCCTGTTCACGTGGCGTCTGTTGTTTTGGCTGGCCGGCACAGCGCCCCCCGCGTCCGCGCTGATCATCCTGCTCGCCACGCTTGCCGGCATCGCGCTGCTCCTGTTCGGCGCGCCGCTGCTGCGTTTTCCGTTTGACGAGCGCGGTGCCGCCCGCGAGGCGGACCACCGGGCGCGCCTGAACGACGAGTTGGTCAGCGCATGGTGGTTCATGCGCGACAACCGATCCGCGGGCGCAAACGAGTGGATCACGGTACTGATGCAACGCGCAGGCCGGACGGCGGGCGCGCTGCGGCCCGATCACCTGGTGCCCTTGCGCCTGCCGCGCGCGATGCCGGGGGTGCTTGCCGCGGCCGTGTTGGCTCTGGCTGTCGTGTGGTTCGCACGGCCGCTGGAGGCCGAACTGCCGACCACCACACCCGGCGAAGCGTCCATCGGAGAAGCGCAAATGCGCACGATGCGCGAATTGATCGGGGCGTTGCCGCAGACGGAGGCCCGACGGAAACTGGAGTTCGCGTTGCAGAGGTTGGGAAGCGGCGACGCGTCTGCCGAAGAACGACAGCACGCGCTCGCGCTGGCGCAGGATGCGATGGAACAGATTCGCATGGACGCCACCGCAAGCCGGGAAGGTTTGCAGCGCCTGAGCCAGATTATGGCGGGACAGCGTGGACTGGAGGAAGTCGCCGAAGCGCTGGCCAGGGGCGATGCGAAGCGGGCCGCCGAAATGTTGGCGAAAATTCAGGCCGAAAATCAGGCGGTCCCCAGTGGCAATACCCCGGACCCCTCGGAAGCACCGGGTAGCCAGTCATTGGAACAGGCCATACAGGCATTGACCGACCAGATGGCCGAACCGCAGGGGGGTCGCCCGAGCAATGAATCGCTCGAGGCCATGGCCGAACGCCTCAGCGAAATTGCGAAACAACTCGCCGCGTCAAATTACGTCAACGAGGCGTGGAAGCTGGTCAAGGCCCCGCAATTGCAGGGCGCGCGCGGCAGCCCCACGGCCGCCGGCCGTTCGGAACCGCAAGAGCTCGACGGCGGAGCCACCAATCCGACGCCCGACGCCAGCAACAAACCGATGGACGAAGGCACCCTGTCCCGATCGGCCGCCATCGCCCAGGGCCAGGGCACCGAGGAGCAAAAAGGTGGCACGCGCATGGGCAAAGCGATCGGCACCGCGCCGTCCGATCCGATTCTGGGCAATGAGGGCGAGCGCCTCGAGGCTCTGCTCAAGCAGCAGGCACTGCGCGGACAGGAGGATGAGCAGCCGCAGGACGAAGAACAGGACTGGTTCTACACCGGGAGCCAGAAACGCAGCGCGCGCAGGGAGTGGCAGTCGGTTGCGGCGCGCGAAGAGTACGCCGAAGCACAGGCAAGCCCAGCCGAGGGCGTCTCCATCAGACACCGTCGGATCGTAAAAGACTACTTCATGAACAGGCCGGAGGCCGTCAAATGAGTGCGGTAACCCTATCTGAAAACCAGGTCGAGCACAGAATCGACCAGTTCCGAAAAAACTTCGACATTGTCCGCGAGGAAGTCTCGCGCATCATCGTCGGCAACCAGGACAACATTGTCGGCATCATGACCTGCCTGCTGGCACGTGGGCACGTGCTGCTGGAAGGCATCCCCGGCATCGGCAAGACCAAGCTGGTGCAGACCCTGGCGGACGTGCTGCATCTGAAATTTTCGCGCATCCAGTTCACGCCCGACCTGATGCCCGGCGACATCATCGGTGGCGCCATTGTGCGCGAGTCCGAAAACGGCAAGAAAACGCTGGAGTTCCAGCGCGGACCGATCTTCGCCAACCTTGTCCTGGCCGATGAGGTGAACCGCGCCACCTCCAAGACCCAGTCGGCGTTGCTCGAGGCAATGCAGGAGAACAGCGTCTCGGTGGGCGGACAGACGCACCCGCTGGCGCAGCCGTTTTTCGTGCTGGCGACCATGAATCCGCTGGAGATGGAAGGCACCTACCCGCTGCCCGAGGCCCAGCTCGACCGATTCTTCTTCAAGCTCAAGCTCGGCTTCCCCTCCGACGAGGGCATGCACGAGATT
Organism: Burkholderiales bacterium; assembly: GCA_046155535.1. Classification (GTDB taxonomy): domain Bacteria; phylum Pseudomonadota; class Gammaproteobacteria; order Burkholderiales; family JACQAP01; genus JACQAP01. The sequence goes on along the minus strand of JBJXFN010000150.1, from coordinate 5,408 downwards.
CTCGATCGTACGACGCGCCAGCAGGAGCCGGTCGTGGACCGCGTGCTCGGCCAGGGCGACGTGCTCGAAATGCGCGAGACCGCGCGCGCGGTATTGGTGGCGCGACCGATCCAGCAGTATGCGATCGACCTCACACTGGCCACGCACCCGGACAGCGATCGCGCGACGGCCATGACCCGTCGTTTCGTGCGCTTCGGCTCAAGCCCGCGCGGCGCGCAGGCCTTGATTCTGGCGGCAAAGGTCAATGCGCTGCTCGCCGGTCGTGTCCACATTTCCTGCGCGGACATCCGTGCCAATGCGCTCAACGCGCTTCGTCATCGGATTCTGCTCAACTTCGACGCGGAAGCCGAGCGCGTCGATGCGGATGCGATCCTGGCAGATATCGTGGAAAGGGTCGCGGAACGGAAGTGACGCACTCAAGACACGATGCCCGGCCTCAGGATGCCAGACCGTTGTTCATCCTGCCGCACCGCATCGGTCGAGTACGCAGCGTCGCTTTCGTGGATTTCTTTTACATGACTCGCCTTCCGCCAATGGCCCTGTGCCTCGCCCCCGGCCATGTTCACTGACTCGTTCCTGCGCCAGCTCCAGTTACTGACGCTCGTGACGCGTGATCGTGCACATGGTCAGCTGCGCGGCATACACCGCTCGCGGCGGGTGGGGACCGGCATGGTATTCACCGACTACCGTCCCTACAGCGAGGGCGACAACATCCGGCATGTGGACTGGGGCATTTATCTTCGCCTCGACCGGTTGATTCTGCGCCTGTTCGAGGAGGAAGCCGATCTTCCCACCTACATATTTGTCGATGTCAGCAAGTCGATGGACCATGGGCGCAGCGGCAAACTTGAATACGCCCGACAGATTGCCGGTGCGCTGGCCTATGTCGCGCTGCTCAATCACGACCGCGTCAACCTCGCCGCGTTTGCCGACGGGTTGCGCGAAATGCTGCCGACACGCCGCGGCCGCCATCAGACCGGCAATGTGTTCAGCTTTCTTGCCGGGCTTTCGGGTGGTGGACGCACGCGCATGGACACCGCGCTGCGCCGCTACTTCTCGGCGCCGCGCACGCGCGGATTGGTGGTACTGATCTCTGATTTTCTCGACCCCGCCGGATTCGAGGACGCGATCGCGGTCCTGCGCCGCTTCCGGCACGACGTGGTGGTGCTGCAGGTCATCAGCCCTGCCGAGCTGGACCCGCAACTGCCGGAGGAGGTCGTATTGGTCGACGCGGAAGAGGGCACGGCCACCGAAGTCGAAGTCACCCCCGGGCTGCTCGCAGACTATCGCGACACGTTCGAGCAGCATGCACGGGGGATCGAGGGGAGTTGCCGCCGCTTCGGCTGGGGATACGCGCGTGCGCTCACCGATGCGCCATTTGAAGACCTGGTGCTGCGCGTGTTCCGCGAACAGGGACTGCTGCGATGACGCAACAGCCCTCCGCGTTCGTGTTTCCAGAGATCAGGTAGCGCCGGATGAAGTTTCTCGGATTGGCCGCGGGTCCGGCGTGGCTGCTCATCGCCGGCTGTGGAATTGCGGTTGTGCTGCTGTATCTGCTCAAACCGTCGCCGGCGCGCCTGGTCGTCGCCTCCAGCCTGATCTGGCAGCGTGTGCTGCGCGAGCGCAAGCGCAAGCCGGAAAAGCTGCGTTGGTGGATCTCGCTGCTGCTTGCACTATTGATCGCGTTGGCGGTGGCTTTTGCGCTCACGCGTCCAGAGATCGCCGCCCTGAGCGGGAGCGCCGAAGACCGGGTGGTGGTGATCGACAATTCGTCGAGCATGGCGGCGCGCAACAGCGACGGGAGCTCCCGCCTGCAGAAAGCGATCGATCGCGCCGGCGAAATCGTGCGCGCAGGCGGTGCCGGCAGCCGCTTCCTCATCGCCGACACCATGCGGCAGCTGCCCGCCACGGGGTTCGTCCCTCGTGCCACTGCGCTCGCCCGGCTGCGGTCCATCGAGCCCCGCGCTGGCACACCCCGGATGCCGGAGGCGGGCCGTGCGCCGACACAGGAAGGCACGACTTCTGAAACGGAGAACACAGCAGACTCACCGGCGAACCCGTTGCGCGTTTGGCTTGTCACCGACGGCGTGGCCCCGTTGCAGGCGCCGGCCGAAACACAGGTGATATCGGTTTTCGAACCCGCTCCCAACGTGGGCATCACGGCATTCGACGTGCGAGCGCTGCCCGGCGATCCACGGCGCCACGAGGCATTCATCGAGGTAAGCAACGCAGCGTCCGCGTCTGCGCAAGTCCAGGTGCTGCTCTCGGGCGTTGGGGATGCGCCGATCAGCCGCGTGTTGCGCGTGGCGGGCAACGCGACATCCAGCCTCCTGCTCGATATTTCGGGATTCGGTGAAGGACCGCTGCGCGCGGCGGTGCGCACTGAGGCCGATGCGTTTGAGCTCGACGATACCGCCTACGCCTACCTGCCCGCCAGGAGCCGCGTGCGGCTGGCACTGGTCACGCCGGGCAACACGGATCTCGCTCGCGCGCTGCGCCTTCTGCCCCATGTTGACGTCCAAGTGGTGAGCCCCGCCCGCGTGCGCGAACCGGGGCGGTTTGACGCTGCCATCTTCGATCGCGAAACGCCCTCCCTGGCACCGCGTGTTCCCGCCCTGCTGATCGCCCCGACACGCGCGGCCTGGCTCGCGCCGCGCGCGGACGAAGTCAGCGATACCCGCGTCGAACAATGGGAAGCGACCCATCCGCTGCTGTCCGGCATTCCGCTGCGCGACGTGCTGATCGATCGGGCAACGCCTTTGCGGACTTCCGATGCGTCGCTCGCGCGACCGGACACAACAAGTCTCGAGGTGGGGAACAGGGCGCGCGGCATGGCACTGACCGCCGTGGCACGCGGGCCGGACAACGAGGCATTGATCCTCGCCACGCAAGAGGGTCGGCGCTTCGTTGTGATGAGCTTTGCCCTGGACGCATCGAACTTCGCGCTGCAGCCCGGCTTCCCCGGTTTTCTGGCCAACACCGTGGACTGGCTCACGCGCGAGCCTCGCGCCCAAACTCAACCGCTCGGGCTGGTTCGCCTGCCGATGTCGGGTGCCCGGGTGCTCGATTTCGAAGGCCAGGTGGTACCCACGACCGAGATGTCCGGCGCGACGCTGTTCGACGCAGCCAGACCCGGCCTCTACACCGCGGTGGCCCGGGATCAGCGTGCGCGTATCGCAGTGAACCTTCTCGATTCACGCGCGACGGCGATCAATGTCTCGCGCCTCAAGCCGACCGATTCGCCTGTGGCAAGCAGCGAATGGTCGCCGGGAATGCCCGATCCGTGGATTCTGCTGTTGCTGGCGGCTGTCGCACTGCTGGCGATCGAGTGGTGGACCTACCACCGGCGGTTGACCATCTGAGCGGGCCATGACGCAAATCAGTTTTGCCGCGACCTGGCCGCTGTGGCTGCTGGGACTTCTGCCCCTGATGTTCTGGACGGCGTGGCGCTCGCGCATCCATTTGTCGCGCGCACATGTTGCAGCGGTCTCTGTGCTGCGCGCACTGACGGTCATTGCACTGATCGCGGCACTCATGCAGCCGGTGTGGACAGCGTCGATGCGACAGGTATCGGTTGTCTACGCGCTGGATGTCTCCCGCAGCGTGGCAAGTGGCTTCGTGCAGTCGGCGATGCAATTCATCGAGAAGGCGAACCGCGAAGCCGCGCCCGCGGAGGCACGCTACGTGGTGTTCGCCGATGGCGCGCGCACTGCCGCCTCGTCACAGGCGCTCGCACAGATCGGCTTGAGCGCTGCGAGCAGTACTGATCCCCAGCTTCTGAACCAGGGCGCGACCAACCTTGAGACGGCGCTCGACGAAGCACTTCTGGCGCTCGATCCCGATCGCGTCAAGCGCATTGTCCTGTTTACCGACGGCAATCAGACACGCGGTGACGTCTGGCGCGCGGTACCGCGGCTCACCGCCCAGGGCGCGCGCGTTTTCCCTTTCCCTGCCCGCCCCCAGGCCGCCGCCGACGCCTGGATCGAAAACATGCAGGTGCCTCCCGGGGTACGGCGCGACGAGCCCACCCGCATCACCTTGCGAGCCGTAAGCCAGCAGCGATCACGTGCCCGCGTAAGTGTATCGGCGGCGGGCCAGACCCTCGCCACGCGTGACGTGTGGCTCGAGGCAGGAATGAATTCGATTGTCATGCCGGTGCGCCTGCGCACCGCCGGCGCACTCGTTCTCAGTGCGCATGTGCGCGCGGAAGGCGATGTGCTGCCGGACAACGACTCGCTGAAACAGTCGGTCTGGGTGGGACCACGTCCGCGCGTGCTGTACGTCGAGAGCCGCGCCGATGCCGCGCGTTACCTGAGCGCGGCGCTGGGCAACGAGGGCATGGACGTGATTCCCGCAAACGTCCAGCAATTGCCCGATTCACCCGAAGGCCTGGAACCTTACGACAGTGTGATCCTGAGCGATCTTCCGGCCGGGGAGATCTCGACGGAGCAGATGCAGGCACTGCAGACCCACGTGCGCGAGCGCGGCGGCGGTCTGGTGTTCGCCTCCGGCGAGAATACCTACGGCGAAGAAGGTTACTCGAATAGCGTGCTTGAGCAGGTGCTGCCGGCGGAGTTCAAGGCCCAGGAGAAGCGCAAGGACCTGGGCCTGGTGATCTGTATCGACCGCTCCTACAGCATGAAGGGAAAACCCATCAACCTAGCCAAGGCGGGCACGCTGGCCGCGCTTTCCCTGCTCGACGAGCAGCACTACTTCGGCATGGTGGCCTTCGACCTGAAGCCGACGGAAGCGGTGCCGCTGCAATATGTGCGCGGCAAACAGCGCATTGAAGAGTTGATCGATCGCGTCGAAGCGAGCGGCCAGACCAGCATTTATCCCGCGCTGGAAACTGCCTTAAACATGTTGCGAAGCCGGAAGATCGCCCGCAAACATGTGATCCTTCTGTCCGATGGTGATTCGGCACCCGGGGACTTCGAGCCGCTGCTTGAACGAATGCAGGAGGCCAAGATCACGGTCTCGACGGTGACGATCGGACGCACGGGTGATCCCAGTCTGATGGCGCGCATCGCCAAGCTGGGCGGCGGAAAAGCATATGTCGCGGAGAAGGTCGAGCAGGTGCCACAGCTGTTCGTCGAAGAGGCGCGCAATGTCGCACAAACGTCCATCATGGAGCAGCCATTCAAACCCTCCGTCAAGCGGCGGGTGGATGCAGTGGACGGCCTGGATTTCGCACGGGCCCCCCCGCTGCTCGGTTTCGTGAGCACCAAGATCAAGGACGGTGCCGAGGTGTTGCTCGCCACGGATACCGGCGCACCGCTGCTCACGCGCTGGCATTACGGGCTGGGGCGCAGCGTGCTGTTTGCCTCGGATCTGAAAAATCGCTGGTCCGCCGACTGGCTCCAGTGGGATGGCTACGGCAAGTTCTGGTCACAAGTGGTGCGCGACAC
>JBJXFN010000137.1:0-20265 GCA_046155535.1 Burkholderiales bacterium | reverse complement strand
TCGAAATACGGAACGCTCTACGATTCCCTTCTGCGCACCACGGCCAAACACGGCCATCGACCGGCCTATGCCGTGCCGCCGATGGCTGGCCGCTCCTACCATCCGGGCGGATGGGAAATTACCTATGTGCAGACGCTCGCTGCGGTCGAGGAAGCCCGCCGTGCGTATGCGGCCGCCGGTTACGGATACGGGCATCGCGTGGCAATTCTTTTCGACCAGCGGCCGGAGTTCTTCTTTCACTATTACGCGCTGAATGCCCTGGGCGCGAGCGTGGTGCCGGTGAACCCGGACTATCGCGTAGAAGAAATCCGCTACCTGGTCGAACACTCGGAAGCGAGTCTCGCCATCGCGGTGCAAAGCCGGCTCGCCGACATGCAGGCGGCGGTGCGCGACATTCCGGGCGGCGTGCCGGTTGCCGCGTTCGAAGGCGCGTTGGATAATCTGCCGCCGGCGAGAAGCGCGGCGCGAGGCGGCACGCCGAACGCACAAACGGAAACCGCGCTGCTCTACACCTCCGGCACAACCGGACGGCCCAAGGGCTGCATTCTGACCAACGAATACTTCCACACCTTCGGTGCCTGTTACATCGAACTCGGCGGACGACTGGCCTTCCGCGAGGGCGAGGAACGCCTCTACAACCCGCTGCCGTTGCATCACGCGAACTGCCTGTCGGTTTCGACACCGGCGCTGTTGCTCACCGGCGGTTGCCTGATTTTCCCCGACCGCTTCCATGCGGGCACCTGGTGGAAAGATCTGATCGCGACGCGTGCCACCGCGGCCCAGTTCCAGGGCATCATCCCGAACATCCTGCTCAAGTTGCCGCCAGTACCGGAAGAACGCGCACACAGCGTGCGCTTCTCACTGTGCGCCGGGGTCGAACCCAGTCAGCACGAACAATTCGAGAAGCGCTTCGGCTTTCCGGTCGTGGAAATGTGGGCGATGACCGAAACCGGCCGCCTGATCAGTGACTGCCACGAGCCGCGGAAGATTCATACCCGTTCTTTCGGGCGACCCACCCCCTGGGTCGAGGCCCGCATCGTGGACGACGCAGGCCGCGAACTGCCCGACAACACGCCGGGAGAATTCGTGATCCGGCACAGCGCCGCGACGCCGCGCAAGGGGTTTTTTTCCGGTTATCTCAAGAACGAAAAAGCCACGGAAGAGGCCTGGCAGGGCGGCTGGTTCCACACGGGCGACGTGTGCGTGCGCGACGCGGAGGGCATCTTTTATTTCCTTGACCGCAAGAAGAACATCATCCGTCGCTCGGGTGAGAACATCGCCGCCGCCGAGATCGAGGCCTGCATCACGGCACACGACAAGGTGAAGCAGGTGGCGGTCCTTGCCGCGCCCGACGAAGTGCGCGAGGAGGAGGTGATGGCCTGCGTGATCGTCAAGTCGGCCGACGACGTTTCCGACGAGGCGAAACGGCGCGCACTGGCGCAGCATGTGTTCGACTGGTGTTATGAGCGCATGGCCTACTTCAAAGCACCGGGCTGGGTGCTGTTCGTTGACAGCCTGCCGATGGGCACCTCCGCGAAGGTGCAGAAGATCCACATCTTTCCGCCGGGCAGCGATCCGCGCAAACAACCGGGCGCCATCGACCTGCGCGCGCAGAAAAAACAGCGCAAGACGGTCGCGCACTGACTGCAAAGGACAATCGAAATGTTGCCGCCCCCGCTTACCGCAGATACCGCTGCCGGTGTCATCGCCCGCTTCCTCAAGGCCCGCGGCGTCGACCGTATTTTTGCCCTGTGCGGCGGCCACATCATGCCGATCTGGATGCGCGCCGACGCCGAAGGCATCCGCATCGTGGATGTCCGCGACGAGCGCGCCGCGGTGTACATGGCGCACGCCTACGGCGAACTGACCGGCAAGATCGGCGTTGCGTTGGTAACAGCCGGGCCGGGGATGACCAACGCGTTGACCGGCATCGCCAACGCGCATATCTCTCGCGCGCCGGTGCTGGTGCTCTCCGGCGGCCCGCCGCGTGCCCAGGACAATCGCGGCGGCCTGCAAGACCTGCCGCATGTCGAGATGGCGCGACCGATCACCCGTTACGCGCGCACCGTGCGCGAACCGTCTCTGGTATTGCAGGAGCTTTGCGAAGCCGTGGCGCGCGCGCAGGGCGAGGGCGGGGAGCCGGGGCCGGTCTATCTCGATTTTCCGACCGATACCTTGCGCGGCGAAGTACCAAAGCCGATGCAACTCGAGGAGCATTTCCGAGCTCGGCCGCAGGCGAGGCCTGCTCCGGACGAGACACAAATCGCGGCGGCGACGGACGCGCTCTGGTCGGCGAAAAAGCCTTTGGTCATCAGCGGTCGCGGTGCCCGCGGCGCCGGAGCTGAATTGCGCGCGCTGCTCGACAAACTCGGCGCGCCTTACCTCGACACCGGCGAAAGCAAGGGCCTCATCGCCGACGATCATCCGTCCATGGTGGCAGCCATGCGCGGCGCGATCATGGGTGAGGCGGACCTGGTTCTGACCGTCGGCCGGCGGCTGGACTTTCAGCTCGCCTACGGCTCACCGGCGGTATTCGGCAAGGCACGTTTTGTCCGTGTCGGCGACGTCGCATCTGAGGTGCGCGACAATCGCCGCGGCGATATCGAAGTCTTCGCCGACCCGGCTGCGGCGCTCGCCGCCATCGTGCGCAAGGCGGGAGATCGAAAACCGGCGGTCGACGCCGCGTGGGTGGGTTCGATGCGGCAGAAACATCTGGAGCGGGCCAGCAAACTCAAGGCGTCGATGGCCGCCGCGCCGTCTGACGCCGCCGGACGCATCCACCCGAATCGTGTACTGGCGGAAGTGCAGAAACAACTCGCGCCGGACGCCGTGATCGTTGCAGACGGCGGCGATTTCCTCAGCTTCGCGCGCGTGGGCCTTTCCTGCTCGACTTATCTGGACCCGGGTTCCCTCGGGTGCATCGGCGTCGGCACGCCCTTCGGCATCGCGGCCAGCCTCGCCTGTCCCGGGCGCCAGGTCGTTGTGGCAACGGGGGATGGCGCTTTCGGCTTCAACGCCATGGAGATCGACACCGCCGTGCGGCACAAGGCACCGGTGCTGATCGTCGTGGCGAACAATGGCGCCTGGCAGATCGAAGTTCACGATCAGACTGATACCCACGGCAAAGTGGTCGGCACAAAATTGCAGTTTTCCGACCATGCCGCCATGGCCCGCGCCTTCGGCATGCACGGCGAGCGGGTGGAGCGGGTGGAAGACTTGCCCGGCGCAATCCAGCGCGCGCTCGCCAATCGCCCGGCACTGCTCGACGTCGTGGTGTCGCCGGAGGCGCGCTCGTCGGACGGCAAGTCCGGCCTTGCCTGGGTGCCTGACCTTCAGCCTCTCGCGGCCTGGGACGACGCGGAACGGAAGTGGCGCGCGGGTTGAGGAGTTGCGTGAAAGCGTGCCGAATTGGCTAGAGCGATCGCAGAAACTCGACCAAGGCCTTGCGGTCTTCCTTCGCCAGCTTGCGGAACGCCTCTCGCGAAACTTCCGCTTCCCCACCATGCCACAAGACCGCTTCGGTGAAATCGCGCGCGCGCCCATCGTGCAGGAAGGCGCTGGCGCCGTTGACTTTCTCCGACAGGCCGATGCCCCACAGAGGCGGGGTGCGCCACTGCGAGCCGCTTGCCGCGTAGTCCGGCCGGCCGTCGGCGAGTGCTTCCCCCATGTCGTGCAGCAACAAATCCGTGTAAGGGCGAATCAGCTGATTCGCAAGCGCGGGCAGCGGCGGGTACTCACCGGTGCGGAATTCCGGCACATGGCAGGCCGCGCACTGCGCCTGCCCGAACAGTTGTTCGCCCCGCGCGACCGCGGGGTCGTCGAGGTTGCGTCGTGCAGGGACCGACAGCGCCCGCAGGTAAAGTTCTGTGGCCGCGAGGCGCAGCGTCGTGATCTCGGGCTGGCCAGCCACCATTTGTTCCTTGCAATACATCTGGATGTCCGGGCAGTTCTGCTCCGGGTACACCGGCGAACTCAGGCCGATGTCGTTGATGAAGGCGGAGGCAATCTGTTCCCGCAGGCTGCCGTGATTCGCTTTCGATCCGAAGCGGCCCACGACGACGCGGCCCTGGCTCGCGTCCCAGACGCGATTGGCGCGCCCGCGAATCCCGGCGACGGGCGGATTGGCTTCCAGGGCAAGCAGCGTTGCTTCCGGAATTGCTTCGAGCAGCCCCATGCCGATCATGGGGGGCGGCAGTCTCGCGCCGAACATGGCGCCCGCGCCCAGCGGACCATAGGCGAGTTCGGTCAGCTTAAAAAGCGGCTTGCGCAGAGCGAATTGTTCGCCATCGGCGAAAGTTCCAGGAACTTCCCGCCACTCGACGGTGAACTGTCCCTCGGTCTTTACCACACCCTTGACACCGAAAGTTTGCAATTGGTCGCCGTAATAGGGATGCGGATTCGGTCCCCCATGGGCGTTGGTGCCGGGAATGCTGATGCGTATGACCAGGTTGGGCGCTGGTTCGAGTGGCACAGCGATGTGGTGATCGCGTTCCTCGCCGGCATCCGCGTGCACCGGGGCGGTGAGTCCGGGCGCCAGGCCGCGGCCGTTGGCAGCATGGCAGGTGGTGCAGGCCTGGGCATTGGAGGTCGGGCCGCGTCCGAACATTGCGTTCTCAAACCAAAAAAAGGCCCAGCGGTTGGTAAACATCTGGTTGCCGAGCGCGAACAGCTCCCGCTGTTTGGCGTCCAGCGTCGGAATCGGGTGGGAATAGGCGGCAGGACTGTCGTCCGCGACACTCAGTGTTCCGCCGGACAATGCCTGGGGCGGCAGGCCCGACGCCGGGGCCAGCCATGCTCCGGAGGGCAGCAGAACAAGGACAACGCCAAGCAGGACGATGGTGGCCCGAATCATGATCCTTCCCTTTCGCAGTAGGACAAATTATGGCACGGGCTCTTTCCGGGAACGCGCATTCCGATTGACTGGCGACAGGGGGCAGCGACCGGGTAAACTGTCGCCCTTCGCAAGGCGTTACCGACCATGCGCCACCCGGGACGGTGCCGGGATATCCTCTGGATGTTTCCGTGGCGGGCATTGGGCGCCACATGGGCGATGTGGTCCAAATAACCAAGCAGAACCGGCGTGCCCGAGGCCGGACACCATCTGGAGGAATTTATGGCTGACCTGAAAGCAGGACATTCGAAACGCCGCGACTTCATCAAGGCTGCGGGGGCGGTGACCGCTGCGGGCGGCCTGGGGTTTCCGTTCATTTCCCGCGCGCAAAACAAACCCATCAAGATCGGCGTGCCGACCATCCTGTCCGGTCGCGTGGCGCAACTGGGGATTTCCTCCCGCAACGCCATCATGACGGAAGTGGAGAAGTTCAATGCGGCGGGCGGACTCGGCGGACGCATGATCGAGATCATCACCCGCGACTCAAAGGGCAAACCCGACGAGGCTGCCAACAACACCCGCCAGTTGATCAACGGCGACGGCTGCGAAATCATCATCAGTGCCGAGGCTTCCTCCGGCGCGTTTGCGGTGCAGGAGGTGATACGCGAACTGAAGGTGCTGTGCATCCACACCAACTCCGAAACCTCGTCGCTGTCGGCGGACCCGAAAATCCGCGTCCCGACCGCCTTCCGCACTGCTCGCCAGGGTATTCACGATGCAATCGTGAGTGCGTCTTATGCGGGCAATTACGGCAAGGCAAAAGGCCTCAAGACCTGGATGAGCTGCTCGCCGGATTACGCCTACGGACGTGACAACACCGCGCTGTTCCTCGAATATCTGAAGCGCTTTCATCCGGAAATCGAGTTGGTGGGTGAGTCCTGGCCGAAGCTGTTCCAGGCGGATTACACCGAGAACATCACCAAGATTCTGCAGGCCAAGCCGCAGGCACTGTATTCCGCTCTGTGGGCAGGGGATCTGGTGTCCTTCGTGGATCAGTCGAGCATCTACAATCTGTTTGCGCAGACCAACCTGTTTGCGATCAACATGGCCGACTACACCACGCTCACCGCCGTCAAGAATCTCCCGGCGGGCATCCACTCCGCGAGCCGTTACATCAAGACTTTCCCGGCCGGCCCGGAAAATGCCGCCTGGGCCGATGCCTACAAGGGCAAGTATGGCGACTATCCGACCAACTGGTCCTGGGAAAATACGGTGGCGATGAACTTCCTCACCGCGGCGATCAAGAAAACCAACTCGACCGACAGCACCAAACTCGCCGATGCGATTCGCGGCAGCAAAATCAAGACCCCTTTCGGCGCCGACGGCACCATCACGATGCGCGCCGAGGACCAGACCACCATCGGTTACGCCTTGGGTTGGGGCAGCACGGTTCCAAAAGAGCCCTACGTAACCAATATCGTTCCCGGTGACTGGAAAACGATTCTGGCACTCGAGGCGGAATGGAAAAAGAAAATGGGGTACGTGTAAGAAAGTCGTTTCCAGAGTTAATGCCTCGGCGCTGAATGCGCCGCGGTTTTTGTGTAAAGAGTCACAGCTGTGACAGCCTTCGTTTGCGCTTATATGCCTTCCTTCTTTCCCGCCCTTCTCCCGGAGGGGGAAGGGCTTGTCATCCCGCTCCATCCGGTTGGAGGAGCGCGGGTATGGGATGGCGTTTTCGATCGTCGTCGAGAATTGCGATAGTTTCAATATTCGTCGGGGAAAATCTTGGACTTTCAAGCACTACTGTCGTGTTTTTCGTCGGCCTCCTGCGTGATCACCCAGACCACCGGCGGCCTGATCAGCGGCATGCTGTTGTTCCTGGTGGCGGCGGGGCTGTCGCTGATTTTCGGCACGCTCAAGGTGACGAATTTCATGCATGGTTCCCTGTACATGCTGGGCGCCTATTTCGCCTACACCCTGTACAACCTTTCCGGGAGTTATACGGTGGCGGTATTGGGTGCGGCACTCGGCGTGGGCCTGTTTGCACTGATTTTCGAACGCCTGTTCATGAGCCGGGTGTACAGCGCGGATGTGCTGCTGCAACTGCTGGTGTGCTATGGATTCATCCTGATTCTGGACGACGCGGTGAAAATCATCTGGGGCGCGGAATTCCTGGCGATGGGCATGCCGGCCGCGTTCCAGCGTCCGCCGATCTTGCTGGCCGGCGGCGTGTTGCCCGTGTTCTATCTTTTCCTGATCGTGATCACTTTGCTGGTCGCGGCCGCCCTGGGCTATGTCATCACCCAGACCCGAATGGGGAAAATTGTCCGTGCGGCGGCGATCAATCCGACCATGACCTCGGCGCTGGGCATCAACACTGCGCTGGTGTTTGGCGGCGTGTTCGCGCTGGGCGGCTTGTTGGCCGGACTCGCCGGTGCGCTCGCGGTGCCGGTGCGATCCATGGTCGCAGGGATGGGATTTTCGATCCTGATCGAATCCTTCATCGTGACCGTGATCGGCGGCATGGGTTCGGTGGCGGGCGCGCTGGTGGGCGCGCTGCTCATCGGGCTGGTGCGAAGTTTCGGCAGCATTGGCTTTCCGCTGTTCACCGAGGGCCTGATGTTCGTGTTCATGACGGTGATCCTGATCGTGCGGCCGAGCGGACTGTTCGGCAAGGATCGCTAAATCATGCGCGACTTTCCGATCAGAAAGGATCTGCTCCTTGCCGTGGCGGCGATGGCAGTGCTCGCGATTCTGCCAACGATTTTTCCCGGCAAGGCTTTTACCGATTTTATGATACGGCTCTCGGCGTTTGCAATTTTCGCGACCTCGCTGAATCTGCTGGTGGGTTATGGCGGCATGGTGTCCTTCGGGCACGGCCTGTTTTACGGGCTGGGCGCCTACAGTTTTGCGCTGCTGATGCAAAAACTCGGCACGTCGATCCCGGTTGCGTTTGCGCTCACCATCCTCATCAACGGCGTGGTGGCCGCCGTAATCGGCGCGATCTGCATCCGACTCAAGGAAATCTATTTCTCGTTCCTGACGCTGGCGTTCCAGATGCTGTTGCACAGCCTCATCATCGCCTGGACCGCGGTGACCGGTGGCGATCAAGGACTGACCGGCGGCGTGCCGCGACCGCCCTTCCTGGGCATCCGGCTGGACGATCCAGCGCATCTGTATCTATTCTGCTGCGCGGTAATGGTGGTGTCGCTGTTTCTGATGCGGCACCTGATCCAGTCGCCCTTCGGTTACACGCTGCGCATGATCCGGGATAACCCGCGGCGCTGCGGCTTTCTCGGCATCCAGGTGTGGCGGGTGCGGCTGCTGGCCTTTGTCGTGGCTGGCATTTTCGGCGGGATCGGCGGTTTGCTGATCAGCTTGTTTGTCTCCAGCGCCTATCCGGACTTTGCCTACTGGACAATTTCCGGCGAAGCGGTGTTCATGATCTTGCTGGGCGGCATGGGAGTCTTCCTCGGACCCTTGACCGGTGCGGCGATCTTGCTGCTGCTGAATGACATGGTGACCAAGATTACCGAACACTATGGTCTGGTGCTGGGTATCGTTATCCTGGTCTTCGCGCTTGGCTTGCGCAAGGGATTGCTGGGCCTGATCGTGGACCTTTGGGCGAAGCGCCGCGAAGGCGGACAGCGCAACGCGGCAGCGGCGGGGAAACAGTGACATGCTGACCATCGAAAACCTGCGAAAGTCCTTTGGCGGCGTGAACGCCATGAACGGCGTCAGCCTGCAATTCGACGCTGGCTCCCTGACGGCCGTCATCGGCCCGAACGGTGCCGGGAAGACTACGTTCTTCAACCTCATCACCGGGGATTTCAAACCGGATTCCGGGCGTATCGTGCTCGGCGGCGAAGATATCGCCGGGCTGGCGGCACCGGACATCGTGCGTCGCGGCATCGGCCGCGCCTTCCAGATTGCCAGCATTTTTCCCTCGTTGACCGTGCGCGACGCCATCTTCGGGGCGGTCAATGCGCATCGTCACTGGCACGCGAAACTGGGGCGGCGCTTTCCGTTGACCGAGGCACGCGCGCAGGCTGATGAAGTCATGGAGTTGGTGAAACTTGCGTCCAAGGCCGCAATACTGTCTGGCAATCTTTCGCATGGTGACCAGAAGCTGCTGGATATTGCGTTGGCGCTCGCCCTGGAGCCGCGCGTGCTGCTGCTCGACGAACCTACCGCAGGCATGGGCACGGAGGAGCGCTGGCAGATGATTGCCACCGTCCACGAATTGTGGGAACGCAAGAAGATGACGCTGATTTTCATCGAACACGACATGGACATCGTGTTCAAGTACGCCCAGACGATCCGCGTCCTGAGTTACGGCACGGTGCTGGCCGAAGGCAAGCCCGACGAAGTGCGCAAGCACCCGAAGGTGATCGAAGCCTATCTGGGCGCCCATTTCGAGGCGGCGCAGGCATGAAATACCAACAAAAATCTTGCCACAGAGAGCACAGAGGACACAGAGAGAAATGCCAAGGCTTTAATCGTTTCTTTGTTCTTTGCGAATTGCTTCTTTGGTCCTGGTTCGTCTTCTTTGCATCAAGCGAGTATCTTCATCGAAGGGGGCGGGCTGACAACAACCCTGCTGATTGGGGTTTTCCTCTGTGTTCTCTGTGTCCTCGGTGGCTAACTTGCGATTTATAGTATGAGCGATCGAGTCATATTTGAAGCGGCGGGCATTGATGTGTTCTACGGCGCCAGCCAGATATTGTTCGGCGTCGATATCTCCGTCACCGAAGGCCAGACCATGGCGTTGCTGGGTCGAAACGGGGCCGGCAAATCCACCACGCTCAAGGCCATTGCCGGCATCGCGCCGCCCGCGCGCGGAGTCGTGCGGGTCCTCGGCAGGGAATTGCAAGGCAAGAAGCCCCATGTCATCGCCCGTGCCGGTATCGGCTTCGTGCCGGAGGACAGACAGGTGTTCCCGGAGCATTCAGTCGAGGACAACCTCGTCATCGCCGCGAAAAAAGGACCGGGCGGGGAAGACTACTGGAACCTCGCGCGCATTTACGAAATGTTTCCGCTTCTCACACCGCTAAAACAGCGCATGGCGGGAAACCTCTCCGGCGGAGAGCAACAAATGCTCACCATCGCCCGCACGCTGATGGGCAATCCAACCGGTTTGTTGCTGGACGAGCCCAGCGAAGGCCTGGCACCGGTGATCGTCGAAAGGATCGGCGAATTGCTGAAGAAGCTGCGCGACATGGGTGTGACGGTATTGCTCGCCGAGCAGAACATGCATTTCTGCCTCGGCATTGCGAGCCACGCGACAGTCATCGACAAGGGACAAATCGTCTATCGCGACACCATCGAGGCCTTGCGCAATAACGACGCGGTCAAGAGCCGCTATCTGGCGCTGTGAACCCGGTTGGAGGGACCAGAGGGCCTCTCGACGGCGTGCGCGTGATCGAGATGGGCCAACTCATTGCCGGGCCCTTCTGTGGGAAGCTGCTGGGGGAATTCGGCGCCGAGGTCATCAAGATCGAGCCGCCCGGCACGGGAGACCCGCTGCGCAATTGGCGGCTGCTCAAGGACGGCACCTCCGTGTGGTGGCAGGTGCAGTCGCGCAACAAGCGTTCGGTGGCGCTCGATCTTCGCCAGCCTGAAGGTCAGGACATCGCGCGCAAGCTGATTGCCGAGGCCGACGTCCTGATCGAGAATTTTCGCCCCGGAACCCTCGAAGCATGGGGCTTGGGATGGGAGGAGTTATCAAAACACAATCCCGGCCTGGTGATGTTGCGCATCTCCGGTTACGGTCAGACGGGACCGTATCGCGACCAGCCGGGCTTCGGTGTGATTGCAGAAGCCATGGGTGGGTTGCGCCATCTGACTGGTGAGCCAGGACGGGTACCTGTGCGGGTCGGCTTGTCGATCGGCGATTCGCTGGCTGCGCTGCACGGTGCACTGGGCGTGGTGATGGCCTTGTATCATCGCAAAGCCAAGGGGGGGCAGGGTCAGCAGATCGACATGGCCTTGTGCGAAGCGGTACTCAGCGTCACCGAAAGCCTGGTTCCAGAGTACAGCGTATTCGGCGCGATTCGCGAGGCGAGCGGCAGCTCGCTGCCGGGCATCGCGCCCACCAACGCCTATCCGTGCAAGGACGGCTACGTGCTGATCGCCGGCAATGGCGACGGCATATACCGGCGGCTGATGGAGGCCATTGGCCGCGATGATCTGGGCAAGGCACCGGATCTCGCTAACAATGCCGGGCGCGCACGACGTTCAGAAGAAATCGATGCTGCCATCTCGGCATGGACCACGCTGCGCGATATCGGAGAAGTGCTGGCGAAGATGGCAGGTGCGGGAGTGCCGGCTGGCCGTGTTTACACTGCGAAAGACGTTCATGATGACCCGCACTTCCGTGCACGCGAGATGATTGTGCGCCAAAAGACCCGCGCTGGTTATGAACTCGACGTGCCCGGTGTGATTCCCAAGTTGTCCGAAACGCCGGGCTCGATCCGATCCGCCGCGCCCAACCTCGGGGGCGATACAGATGCCGTGCTGAAAGAGATTGGATTCGATGAGGCGTCCATCGCAGCGCTGCGTGGCAAGGGTGTGGTGGCCTGAAATATGGCAATGGACTAAAACGAAAAGCTTTCACCACGGAGGACACAGAGGACGCGGAGGAAATCAAGAACAAATCAGGGGATACAACAAACACGAATTTCCCGAGACCGCGGGTGCTTGTAGTTCCGTCCAGCCTTGTCGTCCCCAGATTTTCCTCTGCGTCCTCTGCGTCCTCCGCGGTGAAAGAGTTTGCCTTTTTATTGAGCATTCCAAAATTCATGACAGAGCACACCTGTTCCACCATTACCCTCACCCTCAGTCCCTCTCCCGGAGGGAGAGGGAAGACAAGCCCTTCTCCCTCCGGGAGAAGGGTTGGGATGAGGGAAAGAATGTGTCACGAAATAGGGAAAGATCAATAAGTAGAAATGGAATTCTGGAGAAAAATCTAATGCGTCCGCTTGAAGGCATCACCGTGGTCGCGCTGGAACACGTCATCGCCGGTCCATTCTGCACCCGGCAATTGGCGGACCTGGGCGCGCGAATCATCAAGATCGAGCGTCCGGGCATAGGCGACCCGGCCCGCGCCTATGACGAGCGGGTCAAAGGGATGTCCTCGCATTTCGTCTGGACCAATCGTTCCAAGGAAAGTCTTACGCTCGACCTCAAGCAGGAGGAAGCGCGCAGGATCGTGCATCAATTACTCGCGAAGGCGGACGTACTGGTGCAGAACCTCGCGCCGGGCGCGGCCGCCCGCATGGGCTTTTCCTTCGACGCACTCCAGGACAAATATCCACGCCTGATCGTGTGCGACATATCCGGCTATGGCGCCGACGGGCCTTATCGTGACAAGAAAGCCTATGACCTGCTGATCCAGAGCGAATCGGGACTGTTGTCAGTCACCGGAACGCCGGACACACCTGCCAAGGCCGGCTGTTCGATCGTGGACATCGCCTCCGGCATGTATGCCTACACCAATATTCTCGCGGCGTTGATCCAGCGCGGGCGCACTGGCAAAGGCAGCCGAATCGATATTTCCATGCTCGAAAGCATGGCGGAGTGGATGAGTTTTCCCTTGTATTACGCCTACGATGGCGCCGAGCCGCCGCCGCGCGCCGGCGCTTCGCACGCCACGATTTATCCCTATGGCCCGTTCCCCGCCGGCGACGGCAAGATCGTCATGCTCGGCCTGCAGAACGAAAGGGAGTGGGCGATCTTCTGCGACAAGGTGCTGGAGCAGCCGGAATTGAAGACCGATCCCCGCTTCTCCTCGAATCCCCGCCGTTCCACCGCCCGCCAGGAGTTGTACCGGATCATCGCCGATCTGTTCTCGAAAATGCCCGCGGAGGAAATTGTCCGTCGCCTGGACGCCGCGCAGATCGGCAACGCGCGCATGAACGACATGCAGGAAGTCTGGGACCACGCGCAACTCGAGGCCAGAAGTCGATGGCGCGAAGTGGACACGCCGGCCGGAAAGATCAAGGCCATGTTGCCGCCGGGGGTGCCGGAAAGTTTCGATCCGCGCATGGACCCGATACCTGGCGTCGGACAACATACCGATGCCATCCTCGGCGAACTCGGCTATGGGCCTGTCGAAATCGCAAGGCTTCGCGCTGACAAGATTGTCTGAATTTTCGGGCTGCAAACCCATGGCCCGGATTTCAGCGCAGAATAAGTCGCCGGCTCGAAAACGCATTCCCTTGAAAATAAACTTTACACAGCAAGCTTCACGGCAATGCTGAAAAACAGGATCGCCAGCCTCATCGGCGCGGAATGGTTGCCTGATGGCGGCCGGGTTATCTGAAACGAAATCTGGAGACAAAAATGGAATTTACCCGTCTTGGCGCGACTGGCACGCAGGTCTCGCGCATCTGCCTTGGCTGCATGACCTATGGTGTACCGGAGCGAGGGGCGCATCCGTGGACACTGCCCGAAGAGCAGAGTCGCCCACTGATTCGCCAAGCGGTGGAACTCGGGATCAATTTTTTCGACACCTCCAACAGCTATTCAGATGGTACGAGCGAGGAAATCGTCGGCCGGGCGCTACGCGATTTTGCAAAACGCGAAGAAATCGTGGTGGCGACGAAGTGCTTCTTTCCGCTATCCAAAGGGCCGAACGCCGGCGGACTGTCGCGCAAGGCCATCTTCCAGGCGATCGACGCCAGCCTGAAACGCCTTGGCATGGAATATGTGGACTTGTATCAGATTCACCGCTGGGATCCAGCCACTTCCATCGAGGAAACCCTGGAAGCGCTGCACGACGTGGTGAAGGCTGGTAAGGCCCGCTACATCGGCGCGTCCTCCATGTATGCCTGGCAGTTCGCCAAAGCGCTGTTCGTTTCGGAGCGACACGGATGGACGCGGTTTGTCACCATGCAGGATCACTACAACCTTCTGCATCGGGAAGAAGAGCGGGAGATGCTCCCGCTTTGCCTCGACCAGAAAATCGGCGTACTTCCGTGGAGTCCACTGGCGCGCGGCCGGCTTACCCGCGACTGGGACGAAAAGAACCAGCGCACCGAAACCGACGAAGTCGGCAAGACGCTCTACGCGGCGAGCGAGGCGGCCGATCGCAAAGTGGTGGAGACCGTGGCGAGCGTCGCGCAACGCCTGGGTCTGCCCCGCGCGCAGGTGGCGCTTGCCTGGGTGCTCGGCAAGGCGGTGATCACCTCCCCGATCGTGGGTGCCTCTAAGCCCCATCACCTTACCGATGCGGTGAAGGCACTCTCGGTGCGGCTCACGCCTGAGGTGATGGCGGAACTGGAGGCGCCTTACATTCCGCATTCGGTGGTCGGATTCAAATAGGGGAAACACTGAACAAATCCCACATCGCCATTCCCGTGAAGCTTGTCCTCGAACGACGTCATCGGGGAACGGGAATCCAGGATCTTCAAAGACGTCTGGTTCCCCGCTCCCCGATAAAATCATTCGGGGACATGCTTCGCGGGGAAGACACTAATCAGTGTTTCCATAGGCGATAATAAAATCGATTCTTTCCAATCGGGGAAAAAACAATGACTGCTAAAACGATGCGGGTCGTGGAGGCGTCGGAATTCTCAATCGATGCGCTTCGCCTCGCGCAGCGGCCGGTGCCAGCGGTGCGGCACGGCGAAATTCTCATCCGGCTTCGCGCGGCGAGCCTGAACTATCGCGACCTCGCGATTCTGGCGCAGAAATACCTGCCCACCTTGCCGCTTCCCTACGTGCCGGCCTCGGATGCCTGCGGCGAAGTGGTGGAGATCGGAGAGGCGGTCACGCGCTTCAAGGTCGGGGATCGGGTCATGCCGATCTACACGCAGGGCTGGCACGACGGTTATCCGACACTGGAGTTGCGCACCAAACGAACGCTCGGTGCGCCCCTCGCTGGAGTGCTTCAGGAATACATCGCCGTTCCGGCGGAAGATGCGGTTTCGGTGCCGTCGCATCTGTCCGACCAGGAGGCTTCGACGCTGCCCATAGCAGCGTTGACCGCCTGGTCCACGCTGCAGGAAGGCGGCATCAAGCCCGGCAGCACGGTGCTGGTGCAGGGCACTGGCGGCGTGGCGATTTTTGCCTTGCAGTTTGCCAAACTGGCAGGCGCGCGTGTGATCGCCCTGTCATCCAGCGATGAGAAACTTGCGCGTGTAAAGCAACTGGGCGCTGATGTGGGCATCAATTACCGCAAGACGCAGGCTTGGGATATTGCGGTGAAGGACGCCACCGATGGTCGCGGCGTGGACATTGTGGTGGAAACCGCTGGCGCCACATTGCAGCAGTCATTGGCATCACTCGCCTTCGGCGGCTTCGTCGGCGTGGTCGGGTTTGTGGCCGGATACAAGGCGGAAATTCCGCTGCGCGCGCTGATCGGTCCGATGATCCGGGTGCAGGGTATTGCCGTGGGATCGCGGGCGCGCTTCGAGGCGATGAACCGGGCAATTTCCCAGCATCGACTCAAACCGGTGATAGATTCCACGTTTCCCCTTGCGCAAGCCGCGGACGCTTTTCGCCATCTGCAAAGTGGCAAACACTTCGGCAAGATCGTCATCGATATTGCCTGAGGCTTCCACAAATGAATTTCAGGGAAGCCGACAAGGCCGACGCAGAAGGCATTGCCAGCCTGCATGCGACGAGCTGGCGATTTGCCTATCGCGGCAGCCTCAGTGATGCCTATCTCGACGGTCCGATCGAGGAGGAGCGTTCCGAGTTCTGGCGGGGGCGATTCGAGCGACCCGCGGAAAACCAGTTTGTGGCGGTGGCCGAGTCCAGAGGAAAGCTTGTCGGTTTCGCCTGCGCCTACGGCGGCGAGGATCCGCAGTGGGGCACGTTCCTCGATAACCTGCATGTCGAGCCAATACACCACCGCAAGGGCATCGGGGCGCGCCTCATGGCGGAAGTGGCGTTTTGGTCGGCCAGGTCGTATCCGGGACAGGGCATTTATCTTTGGGTGTTGGAGTCGAATCAGCGGGCGCGTCGGTTCTACGAGCGCGTCGGCGCGGAAATCGGCGGGCACGATTTGTGGACGCCACCGGACGGCAGTGCATTGCCGAAGTTGAGGCTCGTCTGGCGCAGGGCCGAAGCATTGTCCGCGGGCGTCGCGGGCGTTCCAGTTGACGAGGCGGTCGCCTGACCTCTCGAGTCCGGTCAATCGCGGCTTTCGACCGTAAGAGCCCGGTCGAAAGCGTCCATTCCACATTTCATTCTGAGTTGACCAGACTCTGTCGCAATGCCGACTCGTCTGTAGCTGTGTTAGCTTACCGGCCAGACGTCGCGAGCCGAATGGGAGCGGTTCGATGATCGACGGTATCGGGGAAAGGCGCCGGTCATTATTTTGTGGTCGGCAGACACTGAATTCCGCAGGGGGAGATCATGAACGTGCTGCGCCGACTTTTTGGAGGACTGCCAGGCAAGGTTAATGACCCTGTGTTCGGCGCATTGACGCAGAGGGACGGAGCGTGGTCAGGAACGATGGCCTGGGATCACTCGCCGGTCCCGTTTGCTCTTACGGTGTATCGAGACGACGAAGTGCCGTCGCAGGCGGATCGCGTGATGTTCGAAACCCTCCGGCGCGACTACGTGGCCCTGCGCCCCGCTCTTCAGGAAGCGTTATCCGAACTCTGGAGCGCTTCGCGCGATATTGACGCCACCGAGTCCTTGAAGTTCGGCGGGGTATTCGACCTTTGGGCAAAGCTGAATCTGCAAGCTGCCGGGTTGTATCCGGACGGTCATGCCGAACTCATCTTTGGCTTTGCCGGTGAAAATCTTCCCGAGGGCGCGTTCATCGTCGCGGTGCATGGAAAGAAGGTGGCGCCGCTCGAGTATGTTGAATGAGTGTCAGGACAGCCGGGCTGCGGAGACATGAGGCCTAACTTCGATCGGCAGCGAGGCGTGTTTCGGTGAGTTTCAGGCAGGGCGGCGTTTGTGCTTGGGCTTGGCCTTCTTCTTCATGGCGCGACGACCGGGGCTGAACGGCAGGGAAATCTGCTCCTCCGCGACGAACGCGCCACCCTGATAAAGCTCGGTCACCGGTTTGGCCGGCGTTTTTTCTTTCGCCAGAACTTCGGTCGCGTACGCTTCGGCGTCATCTGCGGGGCGATACCCCAGGCGCGTGGCGTTGGAGTTGTCGTACCAGCTTCGGGTATTCCCGGATACGCCATAGACAATTTCGAACCGAATATCCGGATGTTCGACGCCGATTCTCACCAGTTGCGCGAGATCGCGTGGGCTGATCCAGATGGACAACCGGCGCTTGTCGATCGGGACGGGGTTGACGTTGCCGATACGCATGCAGAACACTTCCAAGCCGTATTTGTCAGCATACAAACTTCCCACCTGTTCGCCGAATGCCTTTGACACACCGTAACGGCTGTCGGGCTTCGGATAGACCCGATGGTCGATAACCTGGTCGCGGCGGTAGAAGCCGGTCGCATGGTTACTGGTCGGAAACAGAATGCGCTTGACGCCATTCAATCGTGCCGCTTCGAATATGTTGTAGCCGCCGATGATGTTGGCCCGCAGAATCGTGTCCCACGGACCCTCCACCGAATAGCCGCCCAGATGCAGGATCGCATCGACGCCTTTGGTGGCCCGTTTCATGTCGGAGAGTTTCGCCACGTCGCCCAAAACGAAAGTCTCCCCCTCGGCAAGTTTCCTGATCGGGCGGATATCCGACAGCCGAAGTGCATATTTGCCAGCCAGTTCCCGGCGCAGATGCGTGCCCACATCGCCCGCCGCGCCGGTGATGAGCAGGGTCTTCAAACCTGACGCGGGGTAAGTCGTTCGTTTGGTGACGCTCTTTCGTTTTGCCTTCATGGATTAACCTTTTCGAATTAGACGATCATCCCCAATTATTCTGACTTCTGCACTGTCGCCACAATTCACAGGAAACACAGAGAATTCCACGAGATTGATTCGGCGAAGCGCGATCACCAGAGGGGTGGAAATTGAAAATCATATACGTTCCTGCTTTTTCTCTGTGAACTCTGTGTCCTCTGTGGCAAACAGTTTTTTCAAGGTTTATTCGATATACGCGCCGGACGCGCGAATGATCGGGGTCCATTTATCGATTTCCGCTTTCAGCCAGTCGCGCAATCCAGCCGGGGACTGTTTCGACTCGGACACCACCTGGCCGCCCAATTCGGCGACACGTTTTACGATGGCCGGGTCTTTCAATGCGGTTTTCAGGGCTGCATTGAATTTCTCCAGTGCCTCCTTCGGCGTGCCCCTGGGCGCATAGATGCCGTGCCAGACCATCACCTCGAAGTCCTTCAGTCCCGATTCGTCCACAGTCGGCGTATCGGGCAAAGCAGCGACTCGCTTGCGCGTCGTGGTCGCATACACCTTGATGCGTCCGGATTGGATATGCGGCAAGGTCTGGGTGCTCTGATCGCACATCAGGTCCACGTGCCCGCCTTCCAGCGCGACCATGGCCGGACCCGTGCCCTGGAAAGGCACGCTGGTGAGCGGCACATCAAGCGATTTGCGCAACAGCATGGCACAGAGTTGCGACACCGCGCCCGGACCCGCATCGCCCATATTAACCTTGTCTCTGTTGGCCTTCAGGTAGGCCATCAGCTCCTTCATGTTCGACGGTGGAAAATCCTTGCGTCCGACGATGGTCATCGGCACGTCCACCACTTGTCCGATGTATTCGAAGCTGGTCAGCGGATCGAAGTCGAGCTTCTTGTAAAGCGCCGGGGCGGTAGCCATGCCGTTATGGTGGATCAGGAAGGTGTAGCCGTTCGGCTTCGCCGCAGCCACCAGCGCCGAGGCTCGGGTACCGCCCGCACCGGTACGGCTTTCGACCACCACCGACTTGCCCAATGTCTTCGACATCGACGCTGCAATCAGGCGCGCAATGGTGTCGGTGGGGCCGCCTGCAGAAAAAGGTACAACCAGTGTGACGGGTTTCTCTGGCCAGGATGGCGCGCCGGCCACACTTGCAGGGGAGATTCCGCACAGGATGATCGCGAGCAGCCGAACGCCGGCGAAACGTAATGGTTTCCTCTTGTGCATGGTCGATGGATGTCGGAGAAAGGACATTCTTTGGACTCTAGAGAATCCGCTCGCCGAATTTTCGAACGGCTGTCTCGGATAACTTCAATCCCAGCCCAGGGGTTTCATTGAGCGTGAGCCAGCCATTGGCAATCTTCGGGGGATTCTCGAACAGCTCCGCTTGCAGTGGATCGCGTTCCGGATCGGTGAAGGATTCGACGATGCAGCCGGCGGGACTTGCCGCCACGACATGCGCGTGAATGAAGCAGTCGTGATGGGGCGCCACCTGCACATTGTTAAGTTCGCACAGGGCGGAGAGTTTGCGACCTTCGGTGAAACCGCCGAACATGGTGCAGTCGAATTGCAGGATCTGGATGGCCTGTTCTTCCAGCAGCGAGCGGCAGCCGTAAGGAGTCAGTTCACTTTCTCCGGCCGAGAGCGGGATACGCGTTTTCTGCGCCAGCAGTTTGAGTTCGCGCCGGTCATCTGCCCAGCGCACAGGTTCTTCCAGCCAGCGGGGGTTAAGCGGCTCCATCAGGCGCGCGGCTTCGATGGCGGTGGGCAAGTCCCAGCCGCGATTAACGTCGATCATCATGTCGTTTTCCTTGCCGATGACTTCGCGCACCAGTTCCAGCCGCTTCATGTCTTCCTTGAGCGGCAGTCCGCCGGCCTTGGCCTTGAAGCCGGTGTGGCCCTGGGCCTTGAGCATTTGCATCTCGTCGCGCAGTTCTGCCATATCCTTGCCGTCGCGGTAGTAGGCGCAAGTCACGTAACACGGCACCTTGTCTCGGAAACCACCGAACAGGCGATACAGGGGCAGGCCGGCAACTTTACCGACGATGTCCCAGCAGGCGATGTCCATCGCCGCCGAAATGCGGATCAAGGCCTCGCGCGACCAGCCTTTCTCGTGCGCCAGACGCTGCCAGGTCAGGGCAAAGAGTTTTTGATACAGGCGCTCCGGGGCCAGCGGATCGGCGCCGATGATCTGCTCGGCAATGCCGCTGCGGAAGGCGTGAATGGCCGCTTCGATCGGCGTGTAACTGGTGGCGATCCCGATACCTTCAATGCCTTCGTCGGTGTGCATGCGCACCAGAATTTCGTTGGCCCGGGGCACAATGAAGTTGCTCACCCAGTGCGGGCGGCCGGTATCCGGCGCGCGAAGGATGTGGATTTCCAGTTTAGTGATCTTCATAGGATGTAATAGTCAAGAGTCAAAAAGCGCTTTCACCACGGAGGACACGGAGGACACAGAGGAAATACAAAAACCATCCGGGAAAAATCACCGTTACAGGATTGAAGTTCTCGAACTTTCCAAGTTTCTCCTTTTTTGGTCCTTCACGTGCTTTTCTCCGCGTCCTCCGTGTACTCCGTGGTTAGAGTGTTTTCATGGTTCAGAGAAAAAATCCAGCATAGCCCTGGTGAGTTCTTCCGGCTTTTCCTCGGGG
>JBJXFN010000130.1:0-11388 GCA_046155535.1 Burkholderiales bacterium | reverse complement strand
ACATTGAAGCCTGCGGCGCGCGCCCAGTCCACCAGGTCGCAGATCAATGCCGGCTGGTCGCCGTAGGCGAGGCTGTAGACCACACCCGCTTCCTTCGCGCGCCGCGCGAGCAAGGGGCCGCACATCGCATCCGCTTCCACCGTGACCATGACGACGTGTTTGCCATGCTGGAATGCGGCGAGTGCATGTTCGACTGCGGCGATCGGATGGCCGGTGGCTTCGACAATGATGTCGATGCGCGGATCCGATACCAGTTTCTGCCAGTTTTCCCCGACATGGGTCAGGCCCGAAGAAAACGCGGCGTCGAGAGACGGTGCTGCGTAACGCTCCGGTTTCCAGCCCACGCGTTGCAGGTTGGCTTGCGCGTTGGCGGGAGACAGATCGGCGATGCCGGCCAGATGCAGCCCGGGGGTTTTGGGGACCTGCGCCAGATACATGGCCCCGAATTTTCCGGCGCCGATCAGTCCGACGCGCAGGGGCTTTCCATTGGCGTCGCGTTCGCGGAGTTTGGCGTAAAGGTTCATGAATTGTCGTCCATCAGGCGGCCAGTGACTTCAGCGCTTCTGCCGGCGTGCCGTCCTTCCAGGGCAGCGGAACTTCGTAGTCCTTCAGCAGGCAATCGTCGGGCAGGCACTGGATCGGCGTGAAGTCCCGATGCGCGATGTACTCGGGGCGTTTGAAGCGGCGAATGTGGTTCGACACGGCGCACAGGCTCAGGTACACGTTGACGCGATCCCACGGCGAAAGATTGGAACTTGAAGCGTGGACCAGACAGGAGTGGAACAGAATCATGGAGCCCGCCGGGCCCTTGGGGGCCACCATGCCGCCGCTCGTGACGAGTTTGCGGATGGTGTCGTGGTCGATGGTCCACAGCGGATAACTGGTGGTGGTGACGTCGTGTTTGGCATCCACCACGCCGAGCTTGTGGCTGCCGGGAATGAACATCAGCGGGCCATTGAATTCGTTGACTTCGCCCAGAAAAATGGCCACGTTCATCGCCCGCGGCTCCGGCATCTGGTCATCGTTCAACCAGGTGCCGTAATCCTGGTGCCACTGCCAGACGTCGCCATCGAAGGCCATCTTGCCGTTGATCTTGAACTGGTGCATGTAGACCTGTTCCCCGAACAGTTCCATGACCGGCTCGACCATGCGGGGATGACGCGCCAGCTTGGCATATTGTTTGTTGTACAGGTGCGCGGCAAAGTTGGTGCGCACGGCATCGCTGCCTTTTTCGCGGACGTTTTCCGGCCGGCGCTGCGCATAAATCCCGGGCACCTCGGCGTTCAGGACCTTGATTTCCTCCTGCGTGAACAGGCCGGGGAAAAAAAGGTAACCCTCGCGGTCGAATTGTTCGCGTTGCTGCGGGGTGAGTTTCATGGGGTCTCCTGTGATTCGTTATCCATAAATTGTCAGGACGCCGCGCGGGCCTGGCGATCCAGCTCCACGGCAAAGTGGTGGCCGGCGTCTTCTCCGTGTTTGCGCGCCAGACGTTCCGCACGCTCCGCGTCGCCCCGGTTGATCGCTTTGAGAATGGCTTCGTGTTCGTCCCAGATCGTTTCGCGCACTCCGGCCTCCTGCAACACGCCGCCTGCGGCGCGGCGGATATGGCGCCAGTGGTGGTTGGCGGTTTCTGAAATCAGCGCATTGCCCGACGCGGCATAAACCAGATTGTGAAATTTCAGATCGGCATCGACCATTGCGCCGATCCGGCCGCTGGCGACGGCCTTGCGGCCCTCGGCGATCACACTGGTGTCGAGTTTGACTTTCGCCAGGGCCGCCAACCGTGCTGCCAGGGCATCCAGCGCGGAACGCACCTGGTAAACCTGGGCGATGACTTGCGCACTGACCGGCATCACCATCAGGCCGCGGCGGCCACTGTCGGCCACGAAGCCTTCCTTTTTCAGCGCCCGCAACGCCTGCAAGACAGGCTGTCGGGACACATTCAGCGACGCGGCCAGTTCCTCCTGCGTCAAGCGCGTGCCCGGCGCGATATCGCCATTGGAAATGGCCTCCAGCAGGCGTTGATAGACCTGTTCGGTCAGGTCGGGAGCAAACTCGATGCGACGGATGGTGCCCATGTGCCGGTGACACGACGTAATGTGAATACTGCATATTGTATACAGTATCCGATGCGCCTGCACCGAAGCCTGCCGCATCCGGTTGGCCTCACGTCCGATGAGATCGGGACGCGCGGCCGACCGCGAGCGCTACATGTTGAAAACCTCGGTGGGAATCTCGGGGAAACGCGGCGTCCAGTCGGTGCTGCCGGCGTTTTTTAATTTGCCATCCACGAAACGCAGCCACTGCCCGTTGGGGTACACCCAGTCCTCCACCTCCCGTCCCTCGGGATCCGTGAATTTCGTTACATCCATGGGGGTGCCCATGTATTCCACAGCCATTTCCCGTTTCATGACCGGCGCCTGCGCCGGACGCGCCTCGGAAGACTCCTGCTCATTGGGCTCCTGTACGTTTCCGGCGCCGGCCTGAAGCGTGGCGGGCAAGGCCACTAACCACCCTATTCCGATCCAGGCCGGGAGACGGCGGGGCAGGCGTGTCATGGTTCTGCATCTCCGGTTTTGGCAGCGGGTCGGACGTCGAGTCGGAAGCTCGCGTAGGTGCCGGGCGCGTCTTCAATCCCCTTCAGTGCCCCATCGCCGGGGACGCGGGCCGGCACTTTTTCGCCACCGAATTCCGCAATCCAGCCAGACCAGTCGCTCCACCAGGAGCCTTCATGTTTTTGCGCGCCAGACAGCCATTCGTCGGCCGTCCCGGGCAGTGTCTGGTTTGTCCAGAAGCCGTACTTGCCGGCAGCGGGCGGGTTGACGATGCCGGCGATATGTCCCGATCCGCCGAGCACGAATTTCGTCGGTCCCTTGAGCAATTGGGCGCCCAGATAGGTCGATTTCCAGGGCGCGATGTGGTCTTCGACCGTGGAAATGAAATATGCGGGCACCTCGAAACTGGCCACATCGATCGGCACGCCGGCCAGAGAGATGCCGCCCGGCTCGCGCAGCTTGTTGCCGATGTACATGTTACGCAGATAGAAGGTGTGCATCTTGGCCGGCATGCGCGTGGCGTCCGAATTCCAGTAGAGCAGATCGAAAGGAAACGGCTCCTTGCCCAGAAGGTAGTTGTTCACCACGAAGGACCAGATCAGATCGTTGGCCCGCAGCATGTTGAAAGTGCCGGCCATTTCAGCGCCTTCCAGGTATCCCCGGCTTTCCATTTTCTTTTCCAGACTCGCAAGCACGCCTTCGTCGACGAAGACGCCCAATTCTCCCGGTTCCGAGAAATCGATGAGTGCGGTAAAAAACGTCACGCTCTTGATCCGGTTTTGTTTCTTCTTTTTCAACCAGGCAAGCGCACAGGCGGCCAGGGTGCCGCCCAGGCAGTAGCCGATCATGTTGACCTGTTTTTCGCCGGTGGCCTGTTCAATGGCCGCCAAGGCAGCAACCGGTCCCTCAAGCAAATAATCCTCGAATTGTTTTTGCGCATGCCGCCCGTCAGGATTGACCCAGGAAATCACGAAAACGGTGATGCCCTGGTCCACTGCCCACTTGATGAAGGAATTCTTCTGGCGTAAATCCAGGATGTAGTACTTGTTGATCCAGGGCGGCACGATCAGCAGCGGCGTCTTGCAGACTTCAGCAGTGGCAGGCTGATACTGGATGAGCTGCATCAGGTCGTTCTGGAACACCACTTTTCCGGGCGTGGAGGCGACGTTCTCGCCCATCTTGAAGGCCTTGTTGTCGGTCATGCTGATGGCCAGTCGGCCTTCGCCGCGCTCCAGGTCCTTGAGCAGATGATTCAAGCCATCCAGAAGATTCTTGCCGCCGCTTTCCAGTGTGGTCTTGAGGACTTCGGGATTGGTCAGCACGAAATTGGTGGGCGCCAGCGCGTCCACATACTGCTTGGTGAAAAACTTCACCTTGCGCGCCGTCTGCTTGTCCAGCCCTTCGACTTCCGACACGGTCTTCTGGATGTCGTTTGCGGCAATCAGATAGGACTGCTTGATGTAATCGAACACCGCGTTGTTTTGCCACAACTCGTTGCGGAAGCGATTGTCAGCCTTGGTGTCCGGCGCCACGGCGGCAGTTTTCTCGCCAAGCGCCTTGCGCATCATGTTCTGCCATAGTTCGAACTGACTTTGCCACATGCGCAGGCTGGCATCGACAAGCCTGAAAGGATCGGCCGCCAGTTTGGCCGCCAGGTCGGAAAATGCCTTGCCCACCCCCAGTTCATCGGGGTTGTCTTCGCCAGGTGTCTTCGACTGCTGGGCGAGGTGCTGCTTGAACAGATTTTCGCTACGCAGGGCGATTTCGGCGAGCGTGCGCGCCAGGGCGTTGGGATCGGTGTTGGGAGTTGTCATTCTGTGTCTTCCGATCAATGGGTTTTCTTGATATGTCCGTAGGTTTTGAATTTCTCCAGCACCACCGCCATTTCCGCTCCGGAGAGGATATCCGGTTTGCGAATTTGAAGCGCTCGCCAATATTGCTCGCAGAGCGCTTCGACTTCCACCGCCAGCGCCAGTGCCGCGCCAGGATCCGGCCCGATTGCAATCATGCCGTGATGGGCGAGAAGGCAGGCCTTGCGCCCTTCCAGGGCGCGCAAGGCATGGTCCGACAATGCCTGGGAACCGAAAATTGCGTAGGGTGCGCAGCGAATGCTGTCCCCACCGGCGACCGCAATCATGTAATGGAACGCCGGCAATTCGATGTTCAAGCAGGAGAGCGTGGTGGCGAAGCTCGAATGGGTGTGGACCACCGCCCCGGTTTCCGGGCGCGAGCGATAGATGTCGTGATGAAATCGCCATTCCGACGAGGGTGCCAGAGCGCCGGAGGGTTTTCCCCTGGCGTCGAGGAACACGATATCCGCGGGCCGTGTGTCCTCGTAAGCCAGACCGGATGGGGTAATCAGGCAGCCTTGTTTCCAGCGGGCGCTCACGTTTCCGGACTTGCCACGATTGATGCCGAGCGCATTCATGCGCAACGCGGTCTGGATCACCTGTTTGCGCAGTTGCAATTCGGTCATGCGGCCTGCTCCCGGTACAAGGCCGACAGGCCTTCGCGGCTGGCGGGGGCAATGCCGCGATCCGTGATGATTGCGGTGACCAGGCGTGCGGGGGTCACGTCGAAAGCCGGGTTGGCGGCCCGGGTTCCCCCGGCGGCGATGTGCACCCGCGATACTGCCCCGTCGGAATGCGATCCCTGGACATACAGCAATTCATCCGTGTTGCGTTCCTCGATGGGAATGTCCCGCATCGGGTCATCGACGGCCCAGTCGATGGTGGGCGTGGGCACGGCGGCGTAAAACGGCACGCCGTTATCGTGCGCGGACAAGGCCTTCAGGTACGTGCCGATCTTGTTGCAGACATCGCCGCCCGCCGAGACCCGGTCGGCGCCGACAATCACCATGTCCACTTCCCCACGCTGCATCAGGTGTCCGCCGGCGTTGTCGGCAATCAGGGTATTGGGGACGCCGTGCTGCGCAAGCTCCCAGGCTGTGAGCAAGCCCTGATTTCGCGGGCGGGTTTCATCCACCCAGACATGCACCGGAATGCCGGCGTCGTGGGCAAGATAAATCGGTGCCAGGGCTGTGCCCGCGTCCACGGTGGCAAGCCAGCCGGCATTGCAATGGGTCAGCAGGTTGACGCGGCCTTTCTTGTTTGCGATGTTCCGCAGCAGGGCAAGGCCATGGCGCCCAATGGACAGGTTCAGCTCGACATCCTCATCGGCGATCTCGGCGGCTTCCTGCCATGCGCAAGACGGCCGCTCGCGCGTGGCGAGGGGTTGAAGCCGACGGCACATGCGATCGATCGCCCAACGCAGGTTGACCGCTGTCGGACGAGTGGCTCCCAGTAACCGTGCTGCCTGCGCAAGTGCGGCGTCCGAAGCGTCTGCCGACATGGCCAGTGCCATCCCGTAGGCGGCTGTTGCGCCGATCAGCGGAGCGCCCCGCACCTGCATGCTGCGTATGGCCTGTGCGACTTCTTCCGGGCTGGTCAATTGCAGGGTTCGGAATTCGAAGGGCAGGCGAGTCTGGTCGATGATTCCCACCTGCCCGCCCTCGCGCCAGACGCTGCGGCGGGCAACACCGGCGACCTTCATCCCCGTGGCCTGGCGAACCGGTAGATGCCGTTGTCCCGGCTGCGCGTCAGGTCTCCCTGTTGCCAGAGATAGTGCAGGTGCGCGATGGCCTCGCCCATGGCAAAAAAAGCCTGATGCAAATCCAGCTTGCGGCGGAACAACACCGGCATGAGTTCGGCGGCGGTGGCCGGCTGCGCGCAGAATTCCCTCACCTCCGCCAGTCGGTCGCGATGATGATCGTGCAACATCTGCACCCTCCGGGCAGCACCGCGAAACGGCAGTCCATGCGAAGGCAGCACGAGAGTGTCGGCCGGCAATTGCGCAAAGCGGTCGATCGAGCGCAGGAAAAGCCGCAGCGGATCGCCTTCCGGTTCGGTTGGCCACACGCTCACATTGGTACTGATCTTGGGCAGCAGCATGTCGCCAGAAA
Source organism: Burkholderiales bacterium (assembly GCA_046155535.1). GTDB lineage: Bacteria > Pseudomonadota > Gammaproteobacteria > Burkholderiales > JACQAP01 > JACQAP01. The sequence goes on along the minus strand of JBJXFN010000130.1, from coordinate 4,872 downwards.
TCAGCACCCGGAGGGCTTCGCAGTACAGCGCCGCGTGTTCCGGCGCGTGACCGTGGCCGATGATTACCCGCCAGCGATGGGCGCCAATGCGCAGTTCATCGCCTTCCAGGATCCGCATGAACTGGTGCGGGGGTTCGTCAACAATCTTGCGGTAGGTGTTCCCGCGACCCGCAATCCCGTTGACCATTTCCGCGTCCAGGCCGTGCTCGGAAAACAATCGCGCCGTAGCCTCCGACCCGTAGCCGGACTGGCCGCCGTACTGGGCGTGCGCCGTGAGATATTCGGATTCCGTGGCCCACAGCGGGACGGCGAAACGCTGTGTCAGCCAGGAGGCGTTGCCCATGTGATCGGGGTGAAAATGCGTGACCAGCACCCGGGACAATCCAGCCTGACCGATGACTTCGGTGAAAATACGTTCCCAGTGCGCGCGGGTCTCCGTCACCGCCAACCCGCAGTCCACCGCCGTCCAGCTCTGGCCGTCCTGCAGCAACCACAGGTTGATATGGTCCAGGGCAAAGGGAAGGGGCATGCGCAGCCAGTAGACGCCCGGCGCCACCTGCCTGACCGTGCCGCCGGCGGGCGCATCGTGAAACGGGTAAGTCATGGGGAGCAAACCCGGGTCGACGGGCGCAAGAGCGGGATCAGTCACGAATATTCCGGATGGGTGGTACGCGGAGCCGCCGCGATCGAGGTTGGATTCTACTTGACGGTTCCGTAAACTGCCGAAGACATGACACAGCCAATTTTTGCCAAGTCGATCGACACGGCACCGCATTTTTCAGAATGCTTCCCTTCAGCATGCGGCTGCCGACTCGAAAATATCAATCTCTGCGGAGCAGCGGACGATGAATAGCCCCGAAATGATGGGAGGCAGAACTACTCCCGGACTCGATTTCCATCTTGGCGAGGACATCGACCTGTTGCGCGAGGCGGTGCGCAATTTCGCCGCGCGCGAGATTGCCCCGCGGGCGGCGCAGATCGATGTAGACAACGAATTTCCGATGGATTTGTGGCGCAAGTTGGGCAGCCTGGGCCTGCTCGGCATCACGGTCGGGGAGGCGTATGGCGGAACTCCGATGGGATACCTGGCTCACATCGTGGCCATGGAAGAGATTTCCCGCGCCTCGGCCTCGGTCGGATTGTCCTATGGGGCGCATTCCAATCTGTGCGTCAACCAGATTCACCGCAACGGCAATGCGCGGCAGAAGCAGGTCTATTTGCCGAAACTGGTCTCCGGTGAACACGTCGGTGCGCTGGCGATGAGCGAGCCCAATGCCGGTTCGGACGTTGTGAGCATGAAATTGCGCGCCGAGCGCAAGGGCGACCGCTATGTCCTGAACGGAAACAAGATGTGGATCACCAACGGATCGGACGCCGACGTGCTGGTGGTTTACGCCAAGACCGATGTCGGGGCCGGACCCAAAGGCATTACTGCGTTTCTGATCGAAAAATCCTTCCGGGGTTTTTCCACTGCCCGGAAACTCGACAAGCTCGGCATGCGCGGCTCGAATACCTGCGAACTGGTTTTCCGCGACTGTGAGGTGCCGGAAGAGAATGTGCTCGGCGAAGTAAACCGCGGCGTGCAGGTGTTGATGAGCGGCCTGGACTTTGAGCGCGCGGTGCTGGCGGGCGGCCCGCTTGGGATCATGCAAGCCTGCATGGATGTGGTGATGCCCTATCTTCACGAGCGGGAACAGTTTGGCCGACCGATCGGCGAATTCCAGTTGATGCAGGGGAAAGTGGCCGACCTCTACACCACGTTGTCCGCTTGTAAGGCCTATGTGTACGCCGTGGGCAGGGCCTGCGACCGCGGTCAGGTGACCCGCAAGGATGCGGCGGGTGCCATTCTGTATGCGGCAGAGAAGGCAACTTGGATGGCGGGCGAAGCCATTCAGGCGTTGGGCGGCAATGGTTACGTCAATGAATACGCGACCGGCCGGCTATGGCGCGACGCCAAGCTGTATGAAATTGGCGCGGGCACTTCGGAAATTCGCAGAATGTTGATCGGGCGTGAACTGTTCCGGGAAACCTCCTGACCGGCTTCTTCGTCCCTCGGGCCGTAAGACTTCATGTCCATTTCCACTGCATCGAATCAGAAGGAACTCGCCTATCTGGTGGCCCAGGGGATGCTTGATGGTTTCAACCGGCATTACCGGATCTTCCGGGAAGCCTGTCGCCAGGCGCGCACCCTGTTCGAGTCCGCCGACTGGATGGCGATCCAGAAATTGTCCAGGGAGCGGATCGCCTACTACGACCAGCGCGTGACGGAAACTGAAGCCTACTTGCGCCGCCGTTATGACGTCGCACACCTGGATGAAGCGGTCTGGCAGCAGGTCAAGCAGGAATTCATCGGCCTGCTGATCAATCACCGTCAGCCGGAATTGGCGGAAAGTTTTTTCAATTCGGTCAGTTGCCGCATGCTGCACCGGTCCTATTACTACAACGACTTTATTTTCGTGCGGCCGGCGGTTTCCACCGAACATATCGATTCCGATCCGCCTTCCTATCAGAGTTTTTACCCGGCGCAGCATGGGCTGCGGCAGACGCTGGCGCAGATTTTCTCCGGGCTGCGGCTGCGCCGGCCGTTTGCAGACTTCCGGCGCGACATCCGCTATCTGCTGCGCGCCGTACGCCAGCAGCTTCCGCGGCGATTTGTCCCCGCCCCGAATTTTCAGATCCAGGTACTGACCTCGCTTTTTTTCCGTAACAAGGGCGCCTATCTGCTGGGCAAGATTGTCAACGGCAACAGCGAATATCCCTTTGCGGTACCGATCCTGCACGATCGCGAGGATCGTCTGTATCTCGACACGATTCTGCTCGAACGCGACAAGCTCTGGATCCTGTTGTCCGTGAGCCGGGCCTACTTCATGGTGGACATGGAAGTCCCCTCGGCCTATGTGCAGTTCATCGCCTCCATGCTGCCGGAGAAGCCGCGCGCCGAAATCTACACCATGCTCGGCTTGCAGAAGCACGGCAAAACCATGTTCTATCGCGATTTCCTGCATCACCTCAAACATTCCGGGGATCACTTCGTGATCGCGCCCGGGATCAAGGGGCTGGTGATGCTGGTGTTCACGCTGCCTTCGTATCCGTACGTCTTCAAGGTGATCAAGGACTTCATCGCGCCCCAGAAAAACATGGACCGTGACATGGTCAAGGCCAAATACCTGCTGGTGAAAACCCATGATCGTGTCGGACGCATGGCTGACACGCTGGAGTATCAGTACGTGGCGTTTCCCAGAGCGCGATTCAGCGAGTCACTCATGGAAGAATTGCGCGCGCTGGCGCCCTCGATGGTGGAGGAAGAGGGCGACACCGTGATCATCAAGCATCTGTACATTGAACGCCGCATGGTGCCGCTGAACATCTATCTCGATTCGGCGGACGCTGCCCAGACTCGTCACGCGCTGGACGAGTACGCAACGGCGATCAAGCAGATGGCGGCCGCGAATATCTTTCCGGGCGACATGCTGCTGAAGAATTTCGGCGTTTCCAAATATGACCGGGTCCTGTTTTACGATTACGACGAAATCCAGTACATGACCGAATGCGCGTTCCGTCGCATCCCGGCGCCGCGCTCCATCGACGACGAAATGTCCGCGGAACCCTGGTACACGGTGGGACCCAACGACGTGTTTCCCGAGGAGTTTGCGCACTTCATGGTCAGCGATGCGCCGATGCGCGAATACCTGGTCGAGCGCCACGGCGACTTGATGCGCGCCGAATTCTGGAACGACGCCAAACAACGGATCGAGGACGGGCAGCTTCCGGACGTGTACCCTTATCCGGAAACCCTGCGTTTTGCCAACCGATTTGCGCGCCGGCCGGGCGCGCCCGCCCCCGGCGGCCAACAGGAGTCAGGAAGATGAGCAAGGATCCAGTGGTCATTGTCAGTGTCGCCCGCACGCCCATGGGCGCGTTTCAGGGTGAACTCAAGGAATTTCTGGCACCGCAACTGGGCGCCGCGGCCATTCGCGCAGCGATGGAGCGCGGCGGCCTGCAGCCGGACCAGGTGGAAGAAGTGGTCATGGGTTGCGTGCTGCCCGCCGGGCAGGGGCAGGCGCCGGCACGGCAGGCCTCCCTGGGCGCGGGGCTGCCCTTGTCGGCTGGCTGCACCACCGTCAACAAGATGTGCGGGTCGGGGATGAAGGCGGCGATGTTCGCCCATGATCTGCTGATTGCCGATACCAATCGCGTCATGGTGGCCGGCGGCATGGAAAGCATGACCAATGCACCCTACCTGATGCCTAAAGCGCGCGCGGGCTACCGGATGGGACACCAGCAGGTGCTCGATCACATGTTTTTGGACGGGCTGGAGGACGCTTACGACAAAGGCCGGTTGATGGGCAGTTTTGCCGAAGATTGCGCTGGCACCTATGGATTCAGCCGGGAACAGCAGGACCGATTTGCGGTCGCGTCCCTGGAACGCGCGCAGAAAGCGAATCAGGACGGCTCCTTCGCATGGGAAACGGTACCGCTGGCGATCAAGGCCGGCAAAGACGAACGTTTCATCGAACGCGACGAGCAACCCTTCAAAGCCAATTTCGACAAAATTCCACTGCTCAAACCCGCATTCAAAAAAGACGGTACGGTCACCGCCGCCAATTCCAGCTCCATTTCCGACGGTGCAGCCGCCTTGACCCTGATGCGCCGTTCCACGGCCGACAAACTCGGCAGGAGACCGCTGGCCGCCATCGTGGGGCACAGCACCCATGCGCAGGCGCCGGGATTGTTCTGCACTGCGCCGGTCGGCGCAATTCGCAAGCTTTTTGAAAAGACCGGATGGGAGGCGAGCGGAGTGGACCTGTATGAAATCAACGAAGCTTTTGCGGTGGTGACCATGGCGGCGATGAAGGAACACGGATTGCCGCA
>JBJXFN010000105.1:0-8304 GCA_046155535.1 Burkholderiales bacterium | reverse complement strand
CATACTCGGTGACGATGTAGCTCAGTCCCTTGTCGGAACAGGCATCCATGATGCGGGCAATGTGTGGATGCGACAGCCGTCCCGCCAGCGATGCTTCGGTCAGAAACTGCGAACGCGCAAATCCGGCTTCGTCCGAGCCATCCCCCGCATCGTAGAACTTGAGCGCCACTTCCCGGCCCGCGAACTCGTCGCGCGCCAAATAGACGGTGCCATGGGCGCCCATGCCCAGCTTCTTCTGGAGAAGATACTTGCCGACACGAGTCGGCGCCGTCAGGGAATGGAGCATGATGATTGATTGTACCCGCGCGCCCGTTTTCCGGTATCTGCCGCTGACTTACTGCGCGGTCCAGCCGCCATCGACCAGCAGATGCGTGCCGGTGATCATGGCCGCCGCCGGCGAAGCCAGATACACCGCTGCGGACATGATGTCTTCCAATCGACACAGTGTCCCCATCGGGATGCGGGACATGACGAAATCGCGCTTTTGCGGCGTATCGATCACCCGCCGCGCCAACGGCGTGTCGGTAAAGGTCGGGCCAATGCTGTTGACCCGGATGTGCCGCGGTGCCAGCTCCACCGCCATCGCTTTGGTCAGGCCCTCCAGGGCATGTTTGGACATGCAGTATGCGGTGCGGTTTGGGGAACCCACATGGCCCATCTGCGAAGACATATTGATGATCGAGGCGCCCTGCACCGCCCGGTCCGGGGCCTCCAGCATCTTGCGCACTGCGGCCTGCGCCACGACAAAAGCCGCGCGCACATTCAGATCGAGAATGGCATCGAGGTGTTCGTCGGAGACCTCGACAAAAGGTTCGGGAAAATTGGTGCCGGCATTGTTGACCAACACATCCAGCCGGGGGAGCGCGGCGATCTCGCGGCGGATCGCCGCGGAATCGGTGACATCGCAAACCATCACCTTGGACCTGGCGCCGAGACGCGCCACCGCTGCGGCCGTTTCGTCCAGCCTGGCGCGGGTTCTGCCGACCAGCAGCACTTCCGCGCCAACCTCGGCCATCCCGATGGCAATCGCGGCACCCAGCCCGCCGCCGGCACCGGTGATCAGAGCCACTTTGTTGTCGAGGCGGAAGGACGGCAGACGCAACTCTGGGGCGGATTCGACGGCATTCATGAGGACGGTCCCCGGAACATGGAGTGTCTTCATGTTACCCGACACTGTGCCCCGTGCGCTTTGGGCGACGCCAGAACGCCGTAACACTGCGCGAAGCTGCGGTCGACATCAACGACTTTAGCCTGCGAGCGTTTCGCGCGGCGATTGTTTACTGATTCGGCCTTCTGCCGTCAGGAGCGGCCTGCCGGGGCGGACTTCGCCAGCTTCGCCTTGCAGCGCACGCCAGGCGGCAGGGCGTTGCCCGGGTTGGGAAGATTGGCTCCCAGGCGAAAGGTATTGTTTGAGGCATCAATGAACTTGTCGACCCGCACCACTACTGCCGTCAGTGTCGGAGACCCCGGCAAATCCGGCGATACCTGCGTGGTCATACCGGCACGCACGCTCCCGAACAGGCTGGACGGCGCCACGACCTCCACCCGCAAGGGGTCGGTCTTGATGATCCGGAACGCCGGTTTTTCCTCCACGCGCTCGCCCGCGGAAACATAACGCTCGGCCACCACGCCGTCGAACGGCGCGCGGATCGTGCGCCGGGCCAGTTGCCTGCGTGCCAGTTCGTGTTCGGCACGCCATACCTGCTGATGATCGCCGGCCAGCGCCAGGCGTTGTGCAGCAACCTTCACCTCGGTCCGGAGTTGATCGAGCGCCTGCTGCGATACAAATCCCTGACGCTCCAGGTCTTCGGCCCGTGCCAATTTCTGCAACGCAAATTCGTGATTGGCCTGCGCAGTGCGGACCTCAGCCCCGGATCCCGCACGCGCCCTGGCCACGCTGACCGAGGCCTCTTCAACATCGGTCTTGAGCGTGGCAAGTTTCTGTCCCGCACTGACCCGATCTCCCCGCTCGACCCACACGAACTCAACCACACCCGTGACGGGACTGCCCACCTCGGCCACGCGGTCCGGACCGAGCAGGCAATCCACGGAAACTTCCTGGCCCGCTGCCCAGAGCGGCCACAGTCCGCCCAGCAGCGCAATCCGCAGCCACTCTCGCGCTGCGGCATTGGTCGGCCGGTGACAAACGTTGGAGTTCCGCATGTCAGGCAGCCGTTTGTTTCGCCGGACGGTTCGCCGGCAGCCAGCGCGCCTCGAATTCCGCCGCCGCGACGGGCCTGCCGAAATAATAACCCTGACATTCATCGCACCCCGACTCGAGCAGGAAAGCATGCTGGCCGGCAGTCTCGACGCCTTCCGCCACCACGCGATGCCCGAGATGGTGCGCAAGCGCGATGACCGCCGCAACGATCGCCCGACTTTCCGCCTCCTTTTCGATACCGTCGTTGAATGACTTGTCGATTTTCAGTTCGTCGAACGGAAGGCTTTTCAAGTGGCCGAGCGAAGTGAATCCGGCTCCGAAATCATCTATCGAAAGCTTGAGTCCGAGTTCGTGCAATTGCCGCAAGACCTTGAAGGTCTCCGATGTCCGCTGCAGGATCACGCTTTCGGTCAGCTCCAGACACAATCTTTCAGACGGCATCCCGGTGCGCGTCAGGATTCTTGCAACACTGTCCACGAAACCCGGATCGCGGATCTGCAACGCCGAGACGTTGACGGAGATTCGGCCGGGGTCCAGCCCGCGGGAAGTCCATTCGACGAACTGGCTGCACGCGGACAACAGAATTCTCTCTCCGAACGACACAATCAGTCCGCTGTTTTCGGCGACCGGAATGAATTCCATCGGGCCCAGCAGTCCCCGAACCGGATGCTGCCAGCGCGCCAGCGCCTCCGCGCCGGCCATTGCCCCGCTCAACGTATGGATTTTTGGCTGGAAATGCAGACGGAATTCATTGTTTTCGATGGCTCGCCGCAGTTCACTTTCGATGTTCAGACGTTGCAGCGCGCGGGCGTTCAGCTCTTTCGAAAAGAAGGTGAACTGTCCGCGGCGCTCCTCCTTCGCGTAGCGTAACGCGACGCCGGCGTTTTTCAACAGGCTATCGACGTCCCCCCCGTCATCGGGGAATACCGATACACCGATGCTCGCGGCGAGGAAAACCTCGTTGTCCTCGACATAGAATGGTTTGCCGCTCAGGCAGTCAAGCAATCGGGTGGACACCGCAACGGCGTTCTCGTCGCAATCAATTTTCGTCAACAGCAGGGAAAACTCATCTCCACCGAGCCGCGACAGACTGGGTATCGATCCCATGCGTCCCTGCCTGGCAATCGCGTCGGTTTCCCGCACGCACGTCGCGAGTCGTTCGCCGACTTCGCGCAACAGCACGTCGCCGGCATTTGGGCCGAATGCCTCGTTGATCTGTCTGAATCGGTCCAGATCCAGGAGCAGCACCGCACCCCGATCTCCGAAACGTTTCGAATGCCGGCAAGCCCAATCCAGCCGATCAATGAACATGCGCCGGTTGGGCAGCCCGGTCACGCGATCAAAATAGGCCAGCCGGTCCCGGTAGGCTTTTGCCGACAAGGTATTTCGCAGCCGCAAGACCAGCTCGCTGGGATCCACCGGCTTGGACAGAAAGTCCGCAGCGCCGAATTCCAGTGCCTGTAATTTCACTTTCGGATCGCTTGACGACGTCAGCACGATCACGGGCGTGTCGTGCAGCAATTTTTCATCGCGCAGGCTGCGCAGGATTTCAATGCCGTTCATGCCGGGCATGACCACGTCAAGAAACAGCACGTCGGGACGGGTGTCAATCAGTTTGTCGACTGCGGTTTTCGGTTCAGTGCAGCCAACGAAGTTCCGGAACCCCGCGTCCTCCAGAAATGCCTGCAGCATCTCGATCATCACCGGCTCGTCGTCCACCATCATGATGACCGACTCGTTCAGCGATTCAAGCGCGAGGTCGACCTCCGATTCCCTGGCAGACGCGACATCCGAACCGGCAATTTCTTCCGCCCTGGCGCGCGAGTCTGTCCGGGGAGAAGACAGCAGAAGTGAAGACGGATGCATTCCGGAATACCTCTCTATCGTGAAATCGTGCGAAACCTTGTCAATCGACACGGCATGCCGCACGCGACAGCCGGTTCCAGGTTAATCGGATACTCGAACCATTAACGGACCGGGGGATTCTTTCTTTAGACTCAAGCCACCGCGCGGCTTTCACCGCCTTGCCCCGGAATCACGAGACGGGCGGCCAGATCACGCAGCGTTACCAGGAGTGGGGCGACGTTTTCGGCTGTTCCGGATCTCGCGAGTTCTTCCAGTCTCGTGGCTGGCTCCGTCAGCATGTCAAATCCCACAGTACCGCCGGATCCTTTCAGCCAGTGGGCAAGATCAGCCAATTCCTGGAGCCGCCCCGCGGCGTGCGCCGATTCCATGGCGTCAAGTTGACCGCCGAGACGCTGCACAAAACTCCGGATCGTGGCGTGCAGCCGGGGCATGTCCGCCCAGCGGGAGACAATTGGCTCCCCGGATCGCGGCGTCATTCGAATATGGCGTTCCTGCGGCAGGCGTGCCAATTGCGGATCGAGGACGGTCGTTTCCGTTCCGCCGAGCAATCCGGCCAGCGTCTCGATCAAGTGTTCGATGTCGATCGGCTTCACCAGCCAGCCCGTGCATCCGGCTTCCCGGATTTCCTGTTCGTAGCCTTTCATTGCATGTGCGGTTAAAGCCAGAATGGGCAGCGCGCAACCGTTGTCGCGCAGCCGGCGGGTTGCGGACAATCCATCGAGTTCCGGCATCTGGATATCCATCAGAATGGCATCGAACCCTCCTGCCATCGCCTTGGCCACGCCTGTGAGTCCGTTTTCCGCTTCCTCCACGCCAATACCAAAATCCTCGAGCACAAGTCTCACCAGTTCCCGGTTCTCGGGGCCGTCATCGACCACCAGCACACGGCGTGGCGGAAACACCCAGTGGCGCCTGGCCACATTGGATTGACCGGAATCGGGGTCGACGACCATTGCAGCCTGTTGTGCCGGCAACATGCGGACACCAGTGAGGCTGCCGGTGGGAATGTGCAGGGTGAACAGGCTGCCCTCTCCGGGCGTGCTGTCGGCGACGACATCCCCGCCGAGTGCACGGGCAAAGCGCCGGCTGATCGCCAGTCCGAGTCCGGTCCCACCGAACCGTCTCGACACCGAGGCGTCTGCCTGCACGAACGGCTCGAAGATGCCGTCGAGTTTGTCTCTGGCAATACCGATGCCGGTATCGCGGATGGTGACGATCAGCAGCGCTGGATCTGCGCCGACTTCAGCCCGCAACCTGATTTGCACCTTGCCCTGGCTGGTGAACTTGATGGCATTGCCGACCAGATTGGTCACGATCTGGCGCAATCGTTGTGCATCCGTCTCGATGGTCTCCGGAATGTCGCCGTCCACCGCGAATTCGAGCGCAACGGATTTATCCCGTGCACGCTGATCGAGAACCTGAAGCACTTCCTGGACGACACGATGCGCCGCGCAGCGACTGCGCTCGATCTCGAAATGGCCCGCCTCGACTTTCGACAGGTCGAGGATATCGTTGATCAGGGCCAGCAAATGTTTGCCACTCGCGTGAACCGTATTGAGGTGTCGCGTCCATTCCTCCCTGTCACGCGTTTTCCCGCGCCGCAGCAGTTCCGTGAAACCGAGAATCGCATTCATCGGCGTGCGGATTTCGTGGCTCATGTTGGCGAGAAATTCACTCTTGGCCCGGTTGGCGGACTCGGCTTCTTCCTTGGCGTGCGCCAGACCCGCCTTGCTTTCCTCCAACTGCGTCACGTCATCCAGGCTGATGAGCACGCCGCCGGGCCGCTTGCCGGCGCCCAGAACCGGCGCGCAGTTCACGATGAAAGTCCGGGTTGCACCATCGGCACCCGTGAAGGAAATGATTTCGTTGTTGCGCGTGCGGCCATCGCGCAGTGCCACGACCCAGGGAAATTCCCCGCTTGCCGCGTCGGTGTCCGGTAAGCGCCATGGCAGATCCACAATCCTGCGGCCCATGAGTTTGTCCGGGGGGTCCCCCGCCACCGCAGCAAAGGCGCTGTTGGCGAGCACAATGTTGAGTTTCCGGTCCACCACCAGCAGGCCTTCGGCCAGTGTGTCGAGTGCCGCGCGCACCCTCGCGGGCACCGCATTCGATGGATCGAGTTCCTTGAGCACGCGCCCGAGATACAGATAAAACGCGAAGAAGGCGATAACGAACACCGTACCGATCAACTTTGTCCAGGGATGCGCGAGGACTGCGGCAAGCCCGGTTTCAGTCAGTTCCGGAAAAAACAGCTCAACCTCGCCCCAGCGTCGGTCGCCGGACCAGATCGGCACTTTCAGAAAATGTTCGCTGGAAAACTCGCCCGACCCCTCCTGCCCGGAATGGAAATGATCCCCCATTGAAAGCACCAGAGACCCGTCAGCCCGATGGATCGCGGCCGCACGGATTTCCGGATTCCTTTCCATGGTGAATTTGAGCAGGGCCTGCAATCCCGGTGAATCGCTCGAGGCCAGCAACACGGTGGCACCCGCGGCAAATACTTCCGCCAGCGCGGTTCGACCTTCCCGGATTGCGCCGATGCGATCGGGGATCAAACCCATGAATGCAGAGGCCAGCAGCACACTGGAGACCAGTCCGCAAAGCCCGAAGCTGACGTAAGTGCGCGTATTGATCCAGCGTTTCATGACCAAGTTCTCCCGTCAGTCGAAGGTTCGACGCGCCCGTCGGACTCCGCGATGGGCGTTGGGTCCGTATCGCCGACTTCTTCATCGGAGACATCGTCCACCATTGATTCCAGCGAATCGTCCTCTTCGTCCTCTTCGCGACGGGCGCGGGCCAGCACCGGCAGCGGATCGATCATTCGCCACGCCGGCATCGAGGAGAGCAAAGAGCTGATCAGCACGCCGCCGCGCACCAGCCACAACACGTATCCGGCGGAAAGGGTTCCCGTGAAGACCATCGCGGCACCGGCGGTGCTCCGATCCCCGGCGCCCTGTTTTTTCACATCGTCCCGCAACTGGTCGAGTGCATCGCGCAGACCGTCGCCGTGCAGGACCGCCGCAGTGCCGTCGGGAGAAGGCTCGAATCCGGAACCGAGCAGGAGGGAATCCGTGTCGGTTGAATCGGCCGGCACGGTGGGCACGCCGAAAAAGAATGTCGCGGATGCAGGCGTCGCGGATTTCGCTCCAGTCGATGAGGAGGATTGCGCCTCCAACGCAAGCAGGATCGTGGCGCTGTTGTCCTGCGATGCCAGCATGACACCCTCCGGCAGGATTTCCGCCTTGGGAACGCCGGTCAATGCCTCTTCAAGGCTTGCCGCCGAAGCAGACGGACCCGGGTTTTCTGAAGGCGCTACGACGGGCGGCGATTCCGGCGCGTTCGGCACGATCGGGGGAATATTCGCCAATGGCGCGGTTACAGGTTGCGGATCGTGCGCCACAGAGGGGGAAGGCGCAGCCGATGGCGGCAAGCTCGGGGCCGGCGACGGCGCCGCAGAAGGTGCGGGAGGTACAGCCGCCAGTACGGCAACGCCGGCGACCGCGCTCGCGGCGGAATACGCGCTGCTCCCGCCGTTGCCCGATGCATCGACCACGGCACCAGCGGCACCGGCGCTGCGATCCCACGCCCGCAAACCCACGCTGGATGCGCCGAGATATCCGGCATTCGGGACGAATCGCAGACGCACACCGGGATCGGCGGCAAGGGCGAGCGCCGCGCTGTCGGTGGGCGAACCCACACTGGCCCAGGTGGCGCCATCGTCGAGCGAGAATTCCCATGACCCATTGGCGGTATCGGCGAAGGTCACCACGACGCCGGCCGGATCGCCGACGTCAACGTCGGACAACATCGCGCTGATCAGGCTCGAAACCAGCGCGCCCGGATTGACCGCTGCAGGCAGCAGGTCGGACAGCGGGTTGGCCCCTGCAAGCAGCGGTGCATCGTTGATCGCGGCGACGTTCACCGTCACCGTCGCCGGCAGCGAGGTATCGGTGCCGTCGCTGGTCGTGTAGGTGAAGCTCGCCGCACCATTGAAGTTCAGGGCCGGCGTGAAGGTCACCGTGCCATTGCCGTTGAGCACCGCCGTGCCGCCCGTGCCGCTGGTCACGCTGGCAATCGACAATTGGGCGTTCGTATTGTCCACATCGGTGTCGTTACCCAGCAGCTGCGCCGCCGTGTAGATCACCGCCGTGTCCTCGGTCGCCGCCAGCGCGTCCGCGACCGCCACCGGGGCATCGTTGATCGCGGCGACGTTCACCGTCACCGTCGCCGGCAGCGAGGTATCGGTGCCGTCGCTGGTCGTGTAGCTGAAGCTCGCC
>JBJXFN010000081.1:0-6382 GCA_046155535.1 Burkholderiales bacterium | reverse complement strand
TGGGGGTGGGGTTGCGGATATTCAGCGACCGTTCTGCCTTCGGCAATGTCCTGCACGTGGACATCGCATTCCCCCTGAATCCAGAACCGGGAATCAAGCAATATCAATTTCTCGTCAAGAGGAAATTCAGTTTCTAGCTTCAAAAAACACCGCGTCTACACCGGAGCTTTTCCCTTTCACCAGTTTTTCGTCGGCGGCGTGTCTGATTTGCAAACTGACTCAGACATCTTCGGCCGATCGATCGAACCAATTGCCCCCCGCGGCCACCAGTGACTCACGTCGATTTTTGGTCGGGAGACTATCCCGAAGCAGCTTTCCACTGCGCGCAAAGTTTGGCTGCCTGAATCAGTCCGTGACCGAAAACTGGATCATGGCCAGCCGTACCCAGATCTCGTACCGCACCGAGTAGAGATGCCTTGGCCGCATCGGCGGAAACGTCCGGCGATCGTCCTACAATCAAGGCCAGTACTGCAGTTACGAAAGGCGTTGCGTAGGACGTTCCGGACTGCGCCCGTGCGACGACACGCGGCGATACGTCGGCCGCCCAAACGTCAACTCCCGGCGCCGCCAGATCGACGTGCTGGCCTCGATTCGCCCGACGGTAGACGTCGAACCTGGCATCAATCGCGGTGACCGCAATCACCTCGCCATATGCCGCCGGGTAACGCGGCGGCGCTTTTGGTCCTTCGTTTCCGACCGCGGCCACCATGAGAACGCCGCGTGCCTGGGCCGTCTTGATCGCGGTTTCGAGCAGTTCATTCGGTGGACCGGAAAAACTGAAATTGATGATCCTCACTCCACGATCGAGTAGTGCGTCTATCGCGGCAACCAGATCGAACGCATCCATCCGGTCATCACCAAGGGTGGCGCGATGAAAGGCATCCACGGCCACGACGCGAGCGCCCGGCAACAGCCCAGGGGACGAGCTTCCCGCTGCGCCCACCAGGATGGATGCGATTGCCGTTCCATGTCCCTTGCCGGACGGCGGACGCGACTTGCCACGCAGGGTAAGCACCTCGATATTCCGTCCACGCAGGGAAGGATGCGCGGCATCGATTCCGGTATCGACGAGTCCCAGGGTCACATCTGCCGAACAACTGGATATGTTCGCGGGCCACTGCACCAGTTTCGCGGACACGCAATGTTTACCCCGGCAGGTATCGACCGCCACCGTGTAATAGTGATTGCGGTCCGTTGCGGTGGACACGCCCACGGCACGCAGTTCGGCAAGGGCTTGCCGGTAGTTGATCCGCGCTGGAAGGACAAGACGACTTTCCTTGCGCCCCAGGCGCGTCAATTTACGTTCCTCGGCAACCTTGAAGCCTTTCTCGCGCAGCGCGGCACTTTGTGCGTCGTCCAGATCCAGCGCCAGGATTTCATCACGCGCAAAATCGCGGCCTGCCCGGAAGTCGCCGTTGACTTCAGCCCGGTCATCCCGGCCGCCACGATCAACGTCGTCATCGTCCCGGCCGTCGTCCCTGTCATCATCGCGGTCATCGCCCCTATCGGAGTCTGGGGAATCGCCCGAATCTCGATCACCGGCGCTTGACTCCGGCCCATCATCATCTGCCAGGACTGACGAAAGCCCCCAGCCGAATTCGTTCGCGATTCCCAATGTTTCGGCAACCCATAACGTGCCGGCAAGGAACAGACAGATCCCACAGATTCTTGTCAGCACCACGATTCGACGCCCCACTTGCGCACCTCATGATCAGATAGCACCGAAGAGCCCATGTTAGACTGGTTTTTTCGCTGCAATCAACCGAATAATTTCGGGAATAATGTCCACGCTCATGCGTTGTACAGATGGAATGGGCCTTTGAGGATGCCGGCTGAGATTGGCGATCAATTGGTGACGATGCTCCCTCGGCTGCGGCGATACGCCTTGGCTCTTGCGCGCGCCGCGCATGCGGCAGACGATCTGGTTCAAAGCGCATGCGAACGAGCGTTGGCCACGATGGATGGACCTGGTGCTGGAGTCCCATTTGATGCCTGGATGTTCAGAATCGTTCGCAATTTGTGGATTGATCGTGGCAGGCGACAGAATACGGAAGGAATCGTCGTGGACATCGAGGAACACGGAGAGCTCGTGACCTCTGACGGCGAGGGAAAAATGCAGGCCCGGCTCGATCTGGACCGGGTGCGCAAAGCGATCGACGTTTTGCCGGAAGATCAACGCGAGGCGCTGATTTTAGTGTGTGTCGAAGAAATGTCGTATCGCGATGCCGCCGAAGTGATCGGCGTTCCGATTGGAACGATCATGAGTCGGCTGTCGCGCGCAAGAATGAAGTTGAGTGAAGTCACGGGCCTTTAGAACGACGATGAGCACCAACGAAAAAGAAGGAGTGGACGAAATCGACCTGATGGCCTATGCCGACGGCCAAGCCGATGCTGCGACCATTCGAAAGATCGAATTGGCGCTAACAAAGGATGTGACTGTGCGCGAGCGCATCGAGCGATTTCGTGCCAGCGCGAAGGCCGCGCGCCTCGCCCTTGATTTGGGGGTGCAGCCCGCGGTTCCTGCCGTGCTCGAAGCCGCGGTGCGCGCAGCCATCGCTAAATCAAGGGCAATGCCGACCTCGGTTGTTCATCCGAGATCCGGGCTCTCGCGAGCGGCCAACGATGCCCGCTTCGCCTTGGCGGCTTCGGTTGCCGCCCTGATTTTCGGTACTTTGGGGTTCTTCTTCGGGAAAAGCGGGCAGGATGCCGGCCAATCCCCCATCAGCGGACTGACGCTCACGCAAAATGTATCGGAACGGGCCGCATTCATTGAAGCACTGAATTCCACACCAAGCGGTCAGATGGCACAGCTGTCTTCGTCGACCTCGGGACCCCAGGTCGAGATGATTGCTTCGGTGCGTCATCGAAACGGCGAATTGTGTCGAGAATTTCGGGTTTCCCGCGGCCACGAGGCAACGGTCGGCGTTGCTTGCCGCCCGCAGGGCGATTGGGTGGTCACGTTCGCGTCGCTGGTGCGTGGGGCGGGCGCCGGATACACGCCGGCGTCCTCGACGACCGTACTCGACGCTTATCTTTCCTCGATCGAAGCCGGCCCGCCCTTGAATAACGAGGACGAAAAAGCGGCACTGTCCAATTCTCCGCGGCGATGACGCCAGGACCGCGGGAAGTGGCGCATTCCACGCCCGAATACATCATTCAATTCCAGTCATTGAGACAGATAGTTCTGACGTTTTCAGGTGGCCTGGCGCTGTTTTTTTCGTCCACCGCAGATGCCCAACTAACTCTCTCCACCGGCATCGAGTACACCAGAGGCAATTACGGCAAACCCGAACCGACGGAAGTATGGTCGGTAGGCCTTGCCGCGCGATATCGCACCGGCCCATGGACCTTTCGAATCAGCCTGCCGTTGCTGCGCGTCGATGGACCATCAAGTGTCACGGACATGGAAGCGAGTGACCCCGACGATGGTGACTATATTGATCCTGCGGACGACGACGAGGATGAAACCGGCGGCGGTTCGTCTGGAACAACCGGCAACACGGCACGCAGACAAACCGGATTCGGCGACGCGACGATTTCGGTGTTTCGCACCGTAGTCAAAGCGACGTCCGGACCTGTGGGCATCGAGTTGGGCGGCATGGCAAAAGTCCCGGTGGCCGATGGCAATTGTTGCCTTCTCACCAATGACGAAATGGACTTTTCGGCACAGGTAAATCTGTTTCAGTATTACGGTCGTTTCGAGCCGTACCTGTCATTTGGATGGACAAGACGCGGGGACCCGGTCGCGCGCGACAATCAGTGCAATGTGATTGATGGGTCGCGCATCGACTTGCATGACCCGATATTTCGGACCATTGGCGTGGGTTACCGATTGGACCGCGATTCCTCGATCCGCATCGAACATGAATTCCGCCAGAAACTGCGCACGACCAGCGCCCCGAAAAGCGAACTGAGTGTCATCTATCAAAAATGGCTCACGGAGCATTGGCGCCTCAACGCATTCGGTCTGATTGGACTGAGCAACAACAGCCCCGACCTGGGCCTGGGCGCCAGCGTCAGTTACCGGAATTGGTGACCCGATGCGGCGTAGTCCTACGCCGAGTCGCTGGGCCGGGAATTTTTCCTCCGATGGTGCGTTTACAGGATACAGGCCGGATTTCCTGGCCCGGATCCAAGCTCCTGGATTCACCATCAAATCGAGGAACCATTATGAAACCCTTGTGCATATCGAGAAACCTTTTGACCACCCCGTTATTGCTTGCGCTCCTTGCCGGCTGCGGCGGCGGATCCGGCGACAGCAGAACCGGCGGTACCGCCACCGGTGTCGACGTCGCTGCAATTCTTCAAGCCGGACCCGCACTCGAACCTGCGCCTGACAATTTGGCGGGCAACGTAGTGTGCAACAACATGTCGATTGGTACCCTGGCACTCGACTCCATCCATGTGCCGGAGAACGCCGCATGCCGGCTCGAAGGCACCTCGCTTAACGGCACTTTGACCGTTGCTCCCGGTGGAATGTTGCTCGCCATCGGCGTCCAGGTCATCGGCAACGTGCAGGCCGACGCGGCCTCGCATGTCGCGCTGATCGAATCCTCGCGTGTCGGCGGGGCCGTGCAGATCAAACAGGGTGGCATGGCGCTGGTGGAAAATTCCCGCATTACCGGCGACCTTCAACTCGACGCCATGCGGGGGGGCGTCTCCTTGTCCGATAATGAGGTCGGTGGCAATTTGCAGGCAGTTGGCAATCTCGGCGGAATTGCGATCGAGCGCAACATCATCACCGCAAACCTGCAGTGCAAGGAGAACAATCCACCGCCAGTCGCCGCCGGGAATCAGGCGGCACTCTTTGAGGATCAGTGTGTACCCGCGGGCGGTGGAGGTGGAGGCGGCACGGTGCCTGCCGGACCGGTATCCGGTAACGTCAACTGCGCCGGACTTCGGGTTGGCGCCGTAAACGTGGACAGCATCATCGTTCCCGCCAACGCAACCTGCGTGCTGGAAGGCACCAGGCTGAACGGCTCGATCGAAGTCGGTGCCAATGCAACGCTGACCGCCACCGACGTCAACGTCAATGGCAACCTGGTTTCGGTCAACGCGGCGAGCACCCTGCTCGGTGGCGCGTCCCGTATCGGCGGATCCGTCCAAATCAAACAAGGTGGATCGGCCAGCGTGACCGGTGCCTCCATCGTGGGCAACCTGCAAATCGACGCCATGCAGGCGCCGGTGACTGCGTCGGGCAACGCACTCGGAGGCAGCCTTCAGGCTGTGGGCAATCTGAGTTCGGTGTCCATCGTCGCCAATCGCATGGGTGGCGCCCTGCAGTGCAAGGAGAATCAAATCTCCCCGGTCGGAGGTGGCAATATCGCCACGATCAAGGAGGATCAGTGTTTGGCCTTGTAAGGGTCTGATCCTCCCGCATACCCGTCCGGGGCCGCGCTGCGGCCCCGGTTTTTTTGCCTGCGGCTTCCGCATGCGTGAAAGTCATGATGAAGAGAAATGCGTTTTGCCAAATGAATAAATTCAGGAGCAGGCTTTTCCAACCCAAAGGAGGGTAGAAACGAACAAGACTCTTCTTCTCGCCCGGCTTCTGGTATTTTCCGCTTGGATGATCGGCAGCTTCGCGGTGCACGGCGTTTTGTTGCAATCCGATTACGCTGCGCTTGCCTCGCTGTTCCGGTCATCGGCCGAAGCCCAGGAGTATTTCCCGCTCATGATTGGCGCCCACATTTTCATGGCAGGCGCTTTACCTGAATTCATCGCCGGGGCGCCGAGAGCCGGCCCTGGCTCGGTCAAGGGCTACGCTTTGGGCTGCTGGTCGCGCTGCTCACCGTGGTGCCCACGTACACCATTTATTCTGTCGTGCAGCCGATGCGAGGAATGCTGGTGATCAAGCAGATGATCTTCGACGGAATCCTGTTACTGATACTCGGCGCCATCGCTGCCTATTGCTATCGCTACGGTAACCGACGATGAAAAAGCACTCAAGCCGCTCGGGCCCTGACGTCCGCGGCAACTCTGTTTCCGATTCTTCCTGGCATGCGAAGATTTCGCCGTGTTAAATCCGTCGCGATAACCTGCGGAGATTGGCCGCAACGTTGCACTCGCGCGGCCATGATGTTTAACCCGAATTCCGGCTTCTCCATGCCTCCCGCAGTTGCCGCTTGAGCACCTTGCCGATGGCGTTACGCGGCAACGTTTCGGCCCACTCGACCGTGGCCAGACGCTGGGTCTTCCCCAGTCGCTTGTTCGTCCATTCCTTCAACGTCTCGGTCGCCACCGTTGCGCCGGGCTTGCGGATTACGAATGCCACGGGCGTTTCCCCCCAGCGCTCCGACGGCACGCCCACCACCGCAACATCCGCCACCTCCGGGTGGGTGCGAAGCACCGCCTCGATGTCGCTCGGATAGACATTGAATCCGCC
>JBJXFN010000077.1:0-3632 GCA_046155535.1 Burkholderiales bacterium | reverse complement strand
TACAGGAGGTCGCGGTTGGCCAGGTTCGCCCCGGTGAGGACCGAAGGCATGCGGCCATGGACAGTATTGAAGCCATGCGAATTGCCGAGAAAATAATCGGGCGTCTTGGAAGAGCAGCCGATGCCGGAGAGTTTGGCAACCCGGTGTGGCTGCACATCCAGCTCCCAGAACGCCTGGATGAGCGCGGCCGAGATCGAATCGTGACCGCAACCGGCGCACAAGGTCGAGACCTTGCCTTCGTAGTCCCGCCGCGTGAAGCCGACCTTGTTCACTTTCAAGGTCGGGTGGTGGATCTTCGGTTTGGCGATGTAGGTCATGGCAGGTTCAGGTTCGAGGCGCTAGGCTCTCGGCGCCAGGAAATTCGAGAAATCCAGTGCGAAAGCTCGGGCATCAGAACGGATAGATCGTGGATGACTTTCATTTTGGCTCACGATATTTAATCAAACCACCAAGCATTCGAGACACTTCTTCACAATGTTCCATCAATAATTTTGCGTCGTCGGATTCCAGATATCCGACTCCCGAGGCAATATCGGTTTGGGACATCAATTCGGCTGCCGATCCTTTTGCCATGTATAAAAACCGCACGGTATCCCGGTCCGTGTTTCGTTCGTTACCTTCGGCAATGTTGCTGCATATACTCACGGCCGCTCTACGCATTTGGTCTCGCAACCCGAAGTCCCGGGCCAACATCCCGTCTGTCGTTATTTTGTAAACGCCAATCGCCAGTTCTCTTGCCTTTTTCCAAACTTCCAGTTCACGAAAGTTACTGCCGCTCACCTTCGCCTCCGCTTTGGATATTCCTGGTGCCTGGAGCCTAGTGCCCAGCGCCTTCAGTCATGCGGCCCTGTCCTTTTTCAGCGGACGCACGTTGAGCGCCGCGACAACCTGGGCGATCTCGCCGGTGATAAAGCGCGCGGTGATCGGTGTGCCGTCGTAATGCAGGATCGGAATCAGACTTGCAGGGTTGATCCCGGCATCATTCACCAGCAGGGTCTTCAACTGCGCGTCCCGGTTCTGCTCGACCACAAACACCTTGGAGTGCGAAGACACAAAATCGAAAATCTCGTCCTGGAACGGAAACGCGCGTACCCGCAATGCGTTCACGTAGATGCCTCTTGCCGCCAGCTCCTCAAGCGCCTCCTGCATCGCCGGCCCGGTGGATCCGAAGTAGATGGCACCGAAACGCGCCGGGTATTTCGCCGGCGTCAGCACCGGCTTGGGTACCAGAGACTTGGCGGTTTCGAACTTCTTCAGCAACCGCTGCACGTTGTAAAGATAGTCAGGCCCCGCCTCGGAATACTGCGCACGGGAATTCTTGCTGGTGCCGCGCGTGAAGTAGCCGCCCTTGTTCGGGTGCGTGCCCGGATAAGTGCGGTAGGGGATGCCGTCGTCGTCCACGTCGAGATACCTCCCGAACTCCTTGCCGGATTCAAGCATCTCGTGGGTCATCACCTTGCCGCGGTCGTACTGCCGGCTGTCGTCCCATTTCAGCGGCGCGGAGAGGCGCTGGTTCATGCCGATGTCGAGATCGGTCATGACGAATACTGGTGTCTGCAGCCGGTCAGCGAGATCGAGCGCCTGCGCGGCATGCTCGAAGCATTCGTTCGGGTCTTCCGGGAACAACAGCACATGCTTGGTGTCCCCATGCGAAGCATAAGCACAGGCAATCAGATCGGACTGCTGGGTGCGCGTAGGCATGCCGGTTGAGGGGCCGCCGCGCTGCACATTGATGATGGTCGCCGGAATCTCGGCGAAGTACGCCAGCCCGATAAACTCCTGCATCAGCGAGATGCCCGGACCGGAAGTGCAGGTAAAGGCTCGCGCGCCATTCCATCCTGCGCCCACCACGATGCCGATCGAAGCGAGTTCGTCCTCGCCCTGCACAATGGCGAACTTGTTCTTACCAGTTTCCTTGTCCACCCGCAGTTTGGCGCAGTATTTCTGGAACGCCTCGGCCACCGACGAAGACGGCGTGATCGGATACCACGCGCACACACTCGCGCCGCCGTAGACACAGCCGAGCGCGGTTGCCGCATTGCCGTCGATGAAAATCCGGTCGCCCACCGCATCGGCGCGCCTGACCCGGATGCCCAGCGGACAGTCGAGGTGCTTGAGCGCATAGCTGCGTCCGAGTTCCAGCGCATGCAAGTTGGGTTTGAGCAACGCTTCCTTGCCCTTGTATTGTTCACCGATCAACCCGGCGATGGCCTCCGGATCGACATCAAGCAATGCGGAAAGTGCGCCCAGGTAGATGATGTTCTTGAACAGTTGCCGCTGGCGCGGGTCGGAATAGGTTTGATTGCAGATTTCGGTGAGCGGAACACCGAGCACCTGGATGTCGTCACGGAACTTCGACTTCGGCAGCGACTTGGTGTTGTCGTAGAACAGATATCCGCCCGGATCGATTTCTTTTACGTCCTGGTCCCAGGTCTGCGGATTCATCGCCACCATCATGTCGACGCCGCCACGGCGGCCGATCCAGCCCTTCTCGCTCACGCGCACTTCGTACCAGGTCGGCAGGCCCTGGATGTTGGAGGGGAAGATATTGCGCGGGCTCACCGGCACGCCCATGCGCAGGATCGCCCTGGCGAACAGCTCGTTGGCCGAGGCCGATCCGGAACCGTTGACGTTGGCGAACTTGACGACGAAGTCGTTTACTTTTGGTGGTGACATGCCGGCCCCGCGTGTGCCATGTTCAACAGGAATTTGCGCATGTCCCATGCGCCGGTCGGGCAGCGCTCGGCGCACAACCCGCAATGCAGACAGACGTCCTCGTCCTTGGCCATGATGCGCCCGGTCTTGAGTCCACCCGAAACATAGATGTCCTGCGCGAGGTTCAGCGCCGGCGCGCTCAACTGGCCGCGCAGTTCCGACTCCTCCCCATCGCCGGTAAAGGTGATGCAATCCATCGGGCAGATATCCACGCAGGCGTCGCACTCGATGCACAGCCTGGGTTCGAACACGGTCTGTACGTCACAGTTCAGGCAGCGTTGCGCCTCGGCAAACGCCTGTTTCAGGTCGAAGCCCAGCTCGACCTCCACCTTGACGCTTTTGAGCGCAATGATCTGGTCCTTGAGCGGCACCTTGCGGCGGGTTTCGCTGGAGATATCGTTGTCGTAGCTCCACTCGTGAATGCCCATTTTCTGGCTGACCAGGTTGACCAGCGGCGGCGGGCGTTTGCGCAGATCGTCATTCTGGCAGAGCTTGTCGATGGAGATGGCGGCGTCATGCCCGTGCGCGACTGCCCAGATGATGTTTTTCGGCCCGAAGGCCGCATCGCCGCCGAAAAAAACTTTCGGATGGGAGCTCTGGAAGGTGAGCTTGTCGACCACCGGCATTCCGCTTTCATCAAATTCGATGCCGGCATCGCGCTCGATCCACGGAAACGCGTTTTCCTGGCCGACGGCAATCAACACGTCGTCGCAATCGAAGCGCTGATCCGGTTCGCCGGTGGGCACCAGCTTGCGTCGGCCCTTGTCATCGAATACCGCCTGGACCTTTTCGAAGGTCATGCCGGTCAGCTTGCCCTTTGTGTGCTCGAAGGTTTTGGGCACCAGATAGTTCAGGATCGGAATGCCTTCGTGCATTGCGTCTTCTTTTTCCCACGGGCTGGCTTTCATTTCCTCGAA
>JBJXFN010000075.1:0-7781 GCA_046155535.1 Burkholderiales bacterium | reverse complement strand
CAGGTCGATGAGAACACCTGCGAGTGGTTGGTGCCCGGCCTCCTGCGCGACAAGATCACATACCTGATCAAGGGCCTTCCAAAAAACCTTCGCAAGAATTTCGTGCCGGTTCCGCAGGTCGTGACCACCTGTCTGGAAATTCTCACGCCGGAGGCCACGCCTCTTATCCAGGCCTTGTCGCACGTGCTGTTCAAAAAAACCGGTGTCGAAGTTCCCCACGATGCCTGGGATGTTGCCGATCTGCCCCCGCACCTGCGGATGAATTTCCGGGTTGTGGATCCGGAGCACCAGGAGATCGCCAGTGGCCGCGACCTACCGGCGCTACGCAGCCAGTTGGGCGTCAAGGCGCGCAAGACGTTCAGCGAAGCGGCCAGTGTTTCTTTCGAACGCAAAGGCTTCACCGGCTGGGACTTCGACGTGCTGCCCGAGCAGGTGGAGGTCCGGCGTGATGGCCGCCGGCTGATCGGGTACCCGGCCATTGTGGATGAAGGAAAATCCGTTGGGCTGACACTGCTCGATACCGAAACGGAAGCCGAGGCCGCGTCCCGTCGGGGATTGCGCAGACTGTTCCAGTTGGCCTTGCCGGAGCAGATGAAATTCCTGGCCCGGAACCTGACAGGCTTCAACGACATGCAATTGCGTTACGCCCTGCTGGGCGAAGAGGGCGGCCGGCAGGACAAGGTCGCGGTGGCCGATCGTTTGCGCGAGGAGTTGATCACGGCCATCTGCGACCGGGCATTTTTTGTCGAGTCCGATCCGGTTCGCGACAAAAAAACTTTCGAAACCCGTGTAGCGAAAGCCAAGACCCGATTGCCCGACGTCGCCCAGGAGGTTTGCCGGATTGCCAACGCAATCCTGTCAGAGCATCAGACCTTGCGCATGAGGCTCGGCCAATCCCAGGTAGTCGCCTATCCGCGGGCGTTGGCAGACATCCGTGCCCAGGTGCGGGAGCTGATGCCCAGCGGATTTCTGGCCAGTGTTACATTCGATCGACTTAAACACGTCCCGCGTTATCTTGAGGCCATTTCCGTGCGCCTGAACAAGATCGCCTCGAATCCGGAACGCGATGCCAACTGGCAGAGCCAACTGGCGCGGTACTGGCAGACCTATCAGACAAAATTAAAGCAAGATCGCGACCGCGGCATCCGGAATCCGAAGCTGGAGGAATTGCGCTGGATGCTGGAGGAATTGCGGGTGTCGCTTTGGGCGCAGCAACTGAAAACACCGTACCCGATTTCCTTCAAGCGGCTCGAAAAAGTTCTGGCGGAAATTTGAGGCGGGCAGGCAAGCCATTGCGGGAGGCAAGGGCGGTGCGTCAGTCACGATCCTCTGCGATGCCAGCCGTACCGGCGCCACCGGTCCCGGCGCTCTCCGATCGTATCCGCCGTTCGCCATTTTTCAGCCGGGTGGAATAGCGGTCGGCGCCCGCTTGATCGAGCAGGACGCCAAGGCTGTAAACAGGATCCTCACTGGCAAAGTGATAGTTGTTGTCGCCGGCCGCGCCTTGTGCATCCTTTGCGGCTGACGCATAAACATCGTCACCGGAGACGTCATGCAACAGGGCGCGGGACTGCTGGGCTGCCGCACCCTGGCTGAGCGCATCAGCGCGATACACGTCATTGCCACCCCCATCGAACAGGACAGCAATGGACTGATCCCATGCCGCACCCTGCGCCGCGGCAGTCATCGACCAATAGTGATCATCGCCACCCATGTCGGAAAGCATGCCAACAGCCTGATGGGCCGCGAAGCCCTGGGCGTAACGATTGCCGTAGTACAAATCGTCGCCGGCGGCGTCGTGCAGCAATCCGATTCCCCAGAAATAACCGCCGCCCTGGCTGAATTCGCCGCCTTCGTAGCGGTCGTTGCCACCCAGATCGAGCAAGACGCCGACACCGCCCGTATCGTACGGGCGAATACCGACGCCGACTCCCTGGCTGAAGGCCATATAAGAACCCGGCGTGCCGTAAGCAGAAGGCACCGGGCCGTTCGCGCGATACAGATCGTCTCCATTTTCGTCGAGCAGCACACCGAGGCCGCGTGGTCCGCCCACAGCTTGGGAAAAGGTCTGGGAGACATAGGTGTCCGCTTCCTTCCCCCGGTCGATCAGCATGCCGCTGCCGTAGACCGCTGCGCCCAGAGACCACGCGGCGCAGTGATAAGTGTCTGCGCCGCTGTAGTCGAACAACAGCCCAATCCCCAGCAAGCCTGCGCCGCAACCTCCTAGAGAAGATTCATAGTGATCGTTGCCGGCCCGATCCATCAGAATGGCAACACCGAGCCAGCCTGCGGCCGGACCGCCGCGCACGGCTTCGTAACGATCATCTCCGGAAAGGTCCACGATCGTCTGCGTTTCCAGCGGGACCTGATCGTCCCATTGGTAGACGTCGTTGCCGCCCGGTTCAATGACGGCGTAAAGCTTGCCCATGACGTAAGAATTCGAACCGCTGCCTCCGATCACAACATAGCCGGCTTCGATTTCCCAAAAATCCATGATGTCGCCTTTGACCGCCGTTCGAAGCGCGGCCGGGAGTTGTCGGGAGGTCTGCCTGAATGTGGGCAACCGGGTCGCATTCGCGAGCAGCCGATTTGCGGTACCGATCAATGCCGGGAAATCCACTCGCATGCTCAATTGCATCGCGCGGATGCCACGCAAGTCGGCGGACCGGCCATGCAATGTTCTTTCCGTGGCGGTCTGTTCCAGCAGATAGGCCAGATCGGCGGTCGCTTGCCGCCTGCCAACTTTCGCACTGTCAAACACTTTGCGTACCTGTTTGTTTGTCGTTGCGATAACGGCGGCGAATTGCTCGAGTGTGGGCTGTTCATCCGACGCGATCGCGAGTGTTGCCGGACAGACCACCCCAAGTGTCCCGCAGATCAACTCGATAATCGGCGCGTGCTCCTCATCGCGAATGCGCATTTTGGCCAACACACCGTCGCGCCACTCTGCCATGGTGTCTGGATGCATCAAGGCCGTGCGAATCAGTGGCAACTTGTGAAATCCGGTGTCCTCGCCAGCGAGTTCCGTGAACATTCTATCCAGCCGTCGGTGATAGGGAGCAATTTCCGGTGTCCCGGCAACAACCCGTTCGAAGACCGAGCCAGCGTCTTGCCGGAGCCCATCCCCTTGTGCGACCAAAAACGGCACGGCGGACGTAAAGGCGGCGGGTCCGGACCAGCGCTCGCGTGCCGCGACCTCCACGGGAATTTGCAAAGCCCGCGCCTCGCGCAGGATATGGAGCACGAGCCTGGTTCCCGGTGCGGTTGCAAGGATGATTTGCCGTGCCCGTGCTGCATCGACGGTCTCATCGCCAATGCGCAGAATGCGATCTCCCCGCCGGACGCCTGCGACGGCTGCCGGGCCGGCGACCAGGTTGGTAACGAGAGCGCCGCCTTCCTTTGCGTTTTCCAAAATCAGGCCCGCGAAGGACATCTTGAGTGCGAGTGGCGTGGAGAGCGGGTCCGGTGATGCATGGGAAAGTTGCACGGATGAAACGCTCCGGGACACACACGCTGTGAGCACCGCAGCCAGCAAGAGCGCGAACAGACCTTGTGATTTCATGCGGTATTGGTCCAGCACACCAGGAAACCGGATTCCAAAGGCAATATCAGGACTTTCGATGCCCTGGATTTGCATACTCCAGTCCCACGTAGTGTAATTGCGATCGATTGCACACGGGAGAACGAAGCATGCTCAGATTATACGAACATCCGCTTTCGGCCTATGCGATGAAAGTCAAGATCGCGTTGAACGAAAAAAACATTGAATACGAAACCCTGGTGCCGGAAGGCATGGCGAACGGAACGGCTGCCGGGGAATTCGCGCTGGCAAATCCCCGCGCCGAAGTGCCGACGCTGGTGGATGGGGAGTTCAGGGTGTTCGACTCAACGGTGATCCTGGAATACATCGAGGACAAGTGGCCGAAACCACCGTTGCTTCCCGCAGGCGCCGCGGAGCGTGCGCGCGTGCGCATGATCGAGGATGTCATGGACACCCAGTACGAGCCGAACAACTGGGGTACCTTCGAGGTGCTGCGTTACAAGCGGGCATCCGGTGCGTTGGCGGGAAAACTGCAAGCATTCGGAAAACAGAACATCGAGCGATTGCAGGCGTGGTTGAACCGGGAATTGGGTGATCGCACGTGGTTCAATGGCGAATCCTTCGGGTGGGGAGATCTCTCGGTGATTCCCTATCTTAACCGTTCCGCCGGATACGGCTACCTGCCTGCCACGGGGTCGCCGCTTGCGCGATGGTTCGAGCGGGTCAATCTACGCGACAGCGTGTCACGGGTGCGAGCCCAGATGCAGGCCGCGTTGGAAAAAATGCCGGACCTTTCGGAATTGCTGAAAAAAGGCCAGGTGGTCAGGCAATATCGGGATCATCGCCTGGAGTGGATGATTGCAGCGGGTGGCATTTCCGTCGTCCAGGATGGGCTGCGGGAGGGCACCATTCGCTTCAGTCGTCATTCAGGATGAAACATAACTCGAAACCGCAAGAATTCTGAGGGGGGACTGCCATGCCTGAAGCCGTCATCATTGAGGCCATTCGTACGCCGTTCGCGCGCCGGGGCGGCGCATTCCGTGAATTGCGGCCAGACGCCTTGCTCGCCACGGTTCTGAATGGTCTCCTGGATCGTGCGCAAATCGATCCGGAAAAAATCGAAGACGTCATCGATGGCACCGTGACATTGGCGGGTGAGCAGGGCGCCAATCCCGCCCGCCTCGCGGTGTTGTTGTCCAATTTGCCGGTCAAGGTGCCGGGCGTATCACTCAACAGAATGTGTGGGTCCAGTCAGCAGGCGACTCATTTCGCTGCCCAGGCAGTGGCGGCGGGTGACATGAATTATGTGATTGGCTGTGGCGTCGAGAGCATGACGCGCGCGCCCATGTTTCTGGACATTGGCCTGGGCAATCCAGTGGCCGGATTCGAAACACTCAATCCGGCGTTGTTTGCGCGCCACGACCTGATTCATCAGGGCGAAAGCGCGGAGCGGATCGCCGAAAAATGGGGCATTACGCGAGGCGATGTGGATGAATTCGCCAAACAAAGTCATCGCAAGGCGGCGAGTGCCCAGCAGGCCGGTCTGCACAAGGAACTCATGCCTGTGACCGGTGTGTCAGCGGAAGGGCGGGCGACGTTGCTGGAACGCGACGAAGGTGTGCGCGCGCAACTCGATGAAGCAAAAATGGCGGCTCTCAAGCCGGCGTTCCGGCCTGAAGGCCGCGGGGTTGTCACGGCGGCCAATTCGAGCCAGCTTTCCGATGGTGCCGCAGGCGTGCTGGTGGCGAATGCGGAGGTGGCACGCGCGGAGGGTTTCCGACCCCGGGCGCGGTTCCGGGCGCGGGTGGCAGTCGGTTCCGATCCCATGCTGCAGTTGACGGGCGTCATTCCGGCGACGCAGCTTGCACTGCACAAGGCAGGGCTGTCGTTGCGCGATATTGACTGGATAGAAATCAACGAGGCGTTCGCGGCCATGGTGTTGTCGTGGGCGCAGGAACTTCATCCCGACATGGACAAGGTTAATCCCTGGGGCGGGGCCATCGCCCATGGTCATCCCCTGGGCGCTACCGGTGCCGGACTGATGGCAAAAATGCTGGCGGGCCTGGAAGCCACGGGCGGCACGCTCGGTCTGCAAGTGATGTGCATTGGACATGGGCAGGCCACGGCCACCGTGATCGAGCGCCTCTAGACGAGGCGCGCCCTTCCTCATGGCCAAGGCGATTCGTGTTGCGGTGCTGCTGTTTATCCTGGCGACCGTGGGGGTCGGCGCGTGGCAGCAACGGGCGGTCATTCAATCCTGGGAGCGCACCCTTGACGTGGTGGTTTTTCCGATCAATGGCGATGGTCGAGAAGCCACTGCGGCCTATATGGCGACCCTGTCCAGTTTTTCGTTTGCCTCGATTGAGGAATTCCTGCGGCGCGAGGGGCAGCAGTACGGCGTTGCGCTGGCAACGCCTGTCAGTGTGAAACTGGGTCCTTCGGTTTCGATTGTGCCGGATCTCGCGCCGGTCAATGGGGGAACCCTTGAAATCATTTTGTGGAGTTTGCGCCTGCGTTTCTGGGCATGGCGGCACGACGACTATGCCGGGCCGCGTCCCGACGTGCGCATATTTGCGATTTTCTTCGATCCGGCATCCACACCCAGAGTGCAGCACTCGGTCGGCTTGAAGGAAGGTCGCATTGGCATAACCAACGTCTTTGCGGCGACGCACATGACCCAGGAGAACAATGTGATCGTGGCCCACGAAATTTTGCACACCTTCGGCGCCACCGACAAATACGACGCGCGCACTGTGCAGCCCCTGTTCCCGGAGGGTTACGCGGAACCGGATCTCCAGCCCCTGTATCCGCAGGAACTGGCGGAGATCATGGGCGGACGGATCCCGCTTTCCGAAAGTCAGTCCGATACGCCCCGCACGTTGGAGCAGGCCATTGTCGGGAACAAGACCGCGACGGAAATCCATTGGCGGCGCTGATCTGCGTGATACCTTAGTCTTACTGTGTCACTAAAAAGCACTGTTGCCCCTAAAACCTTCCCTCACCCTCGTTCCCTCTCCCGGAGGGAGAGGGAGGAAAAGCCCCTCGCCCTCCGGGAGAGGGGTTGGGGTGAGGGAAAATCGTAATCACGAAGACGCATCGCCATTTATGACGCAGTAAGATTAGCAGTTCGTCGAAATTCGTATGACTCGTACCAAAAACGTCATTCCCGCGAAGACGGGAATCCAGGTTTTTCAGAGGCAACTGGTTCCCCGCTCCCCGACAAAGTCATTCGAGGACAACCTTCGCGGGGAAAACACTTAATCAGTGTTTCCCTTAATATTGATCGGTTCGTATAAATAGACAACACACATGGCGGAAAAACCAAAACGTGGCCTGCGGCGCAATCTGACCAACTACGGCGATCCGGAATTCTCTTCGTATTTGCGCCGGTCCTTCGCCCGTTCGATGGGCTATTCGAAAGACATGCTCGAGCGGCCGATTGTGGGCATCGCGCAGTCAGCCAGCGGATTCAACAATTGTCATCGAAACATTCCGGAACTGGTGGAGGCCGTCAAGCGCGGGGTGCTCAAGTCGGGCGGACTGCCGATCGATTTTCCGACGATTTCGCTTGGTGAGGTGTTCCTCAGCCCCACCAGTTTGATGTTCCGCAATCTGATGGCCATGGACATCGAGGAAATGGTCAGCGCGCAGCCCATGGATGCGGTAGTGCTGATCGGCGGTTGTGACAAGACAGTCCCGGCCCAATTGATGGGGGCCGCTTCCGCAGATGTACCTGCCATCCAGCTCGTCACCGGACCCATGATGGCAATGCCGTATCGCGGAGAGCGACTGGGCGCCTGTACTGACTGCCGTCGATTCTGGGGAAAATATCGCGCCGGAGAAGTCAGCGACGCAGGCATCGACGAAATCGAAGGCAACCTGGCCACCACCGCCGGCACCTGCGCAGTCATGGGCACCGCGAGCACGATGGCTTGTGTCACCGAGGCCTTGGGCATGAGTTTGCCGGACACCGCGGCGATCCCGGCGGTCCACGCGGACCGGCTGCGTGCCGCTGAAGCCACTGGTGTGCGCGCGATGCAAATGGCGCTGTCCGGCGGGCCGCTGCCCTCGCAGATCATCACAGAAAAATCCGTTGAAAATGCGCTGCGCGTGTTGCTTGCGATCAGCGGTTCGACCAACGCCATCATTCATCTTGCCGCCGTGGCAGGCCGGCGCGGCATCAAGGTGTCGCTCGAGCGGCTGAACAGAATATCCGACGAGACGCCGGTGCTGATCGACC
>JBJXFN010000072.1:0-17056 GCA_046155535.1 Burkholderiales bacterium | reverse complement strand
GATAATTGTTTCCCCTGTGGCCCAGGCTGCAAGCTGCGAAGCGCGCAGCGGTGCGCCGCGCGTTGCCATCCTCGAGCTGTTCACCTCCGAGGGGTGCAACAGCTGCCCGCCTGCAGACCGCTGGATGAGCCGGGTACCGGCAAGAGAATTCGTTCCGCAGCAGATCCTGCCGCTCGCGTTTCATGTGGACTATTGGGACAGTCTAGGCTGGAAGGATCGTTTTTCCCAAAGTCGTTTTACAACACGCCAGCATGTCCATGCGGAGCGCAACCAGGCAAAATTTGTCTACACTCCCCAGTTCCTTCTCAATGGCCAGGATTTTCGCCCGACGGGTTCGAATGCAGCGTTAACCACACGCCTGCCATCCCTGAATGCGCGTCTGCCCGGCGCGCATTTGCAATTGCGCCAGAGCTCTGCCGCCCATGGGCCCGACGTTCATCTCGAGGCAAATCTCGCTGCCGGTCACGAGGGGGTTCCAGCAGAGACATTTCTGATATTGACCGAGGATAGTCTGTCCACCGACGTGCGGGCGGGCGAAAACAGCGGCAAGAAGCTCAGCCACGATTTCGTGGTCCGGGACATGGCGGGCCCCATTCCCTCCGGCCCCGGTGGGCGCATCCTCTGGAAAGGGTCGTTCCGGCTGGCCCCCGACTGGAAAACCAAGAATCTTGCACTGACGGCTTTTGTCCAGGACCCCCGCAACGGGGATGTTCTGCAGGCCTTGCGCTCGCCTGTTTGCATGGATCCATAAAGTACAGCAAGGTTTGCGGCGTGACGATTGTTTGCGGACCACGGACGGGCTGTGGAACAATGCGCCGACCCTGGACCATACGCGTCCCAATAAAATCGATAAAGGGGAGGAGAACAACATTCGCGCCCGCAACCCAAAGGAACTGCTCTCAGGAGTGATGTTCCTGATTTTTGGCGTGACTGCGGCAGTGGTGTCGCGGAATTACCCC
This sequence comes from Burkholderiales bacterium, assembly GCA_046155535.1. GTDB lineage: Bacteria > Pseudomonadota > Gammaproteobacteria > Burkholderiales > JACQAP01 > JACQAP01. Next base: position 16,097 of record JBJXFN010000072.1, on the reverse strand, counting down.
GTCGGCAGCGCGTTGCGCATGGGGCCGGGATATTTCCCGCTGGTTTTGAGCGGCCTGCTCATTGCCATCGGCCTGCTTTGCTGCGCGAGAAGCCTGCTCATTCGGGGAGAAGTCCTGGAACCCATGGGCTTGCGACCGTTTCTGCTGATTCTCGGCGCCACAGCGGCGTTTGCTCTCACCATCGAAACCGGCGGAATTGTCGTGGCGACCGTGCTGGCGATCGGCATTGCGGCACTGGCGAGTCGGGAAAGCCGCAAGAGGGAGGTTGCCGTCCTGATGGTTCTCATGCTGGCATTGTCGGTAGGCGTGTTCACCTACGCGCTCGGGCTACCCTTCAAAGTAATTCCCGGCTGATGGAACTTCTGGCCAATCTGGAGACCGGTTTTGCGGTCGCATTGTCGGTCCAGAACCTGCTGTATTGTTTTGCCGGCGTGCTGCTGGGAACGCTGATCGGGGTGTTGCCGGGAATCGGACCGGTTGCCACCATTGCCATGCTGCTTCCTGCCACTTTCGCGCTGCCGCCGGTTTCCGCGCTGATCATGCTGGCAGGTATTTATTATGGCGCCCAGTATGGTGGGTCGACGACGGCCATTCTCGTCAATCTGCCCGGTGAGTCTTCCTCGGTAGTGACCTGTCTCGACGGCCATGCGATGGCGATGCAGGGCCGTGCGGGCGTCGCACTGTCCATTGCCGCTTTAGGATCTTTTTTCGCCGGCACTGTCGCGACGGTTGTCCTGGCGGTGTTTGCCCCCCCGCTCGCCGAGTTGGCCCTGCGCTTTGGACCGGCCGAATATTTTTCCCTGATGGTGCTGGGATTGGTTGCGACGGTTGTCTTGGCGCGCGGTTCGTTGGTGCGTGCCTTGGGCATGATCGTATTGGGATTGCTGCTGGGCCTGGTCGGCGCGGACGTCAACACCGGACAATTCCGCTTTACTTTCGGCCTGCCCAACCTCGCTGACGGCCTCGGATTCGTGGTCGTCGCCATGGGCATTTATGGCTTCGGGCACATCATTGCCAACCTCGAACGTCCCCAGCAATCGCAAGTTCGCGTAGCCACGATCGGCAGTCTGTTTCCCACGCGGGCGGATTTGCGCGCGGCCTGGGCTCCTGCGGTTCGCGGGACTTTCCTGGGTTCGGCTCTGGGAATCTTGCCGGGGGGTGGCGCGCTGCTGTCTTCATTCGCCTCCTATTCCATGGAAAAAAAACTGGCCCGTGATCCCTCGCGGTTTGGAAAGGGTGCAATTGAAGGCGTGGCGGGTCCGGAGTCAGCCAACAATGCCGGGGCACAGACATCGTTCATTCCCGTGTTGACCCTGGGGCTGCCCACCAATCCGGTCATGGCGTTGATGGTGGGCGCCATGATGATTCACGGCATTGCGCCTGGACCCCAGGTCATGACCGACCGACCCGATCTGTTCTGGGGAATGGTCGCCAGCATGTGGGTCGGCAATTTTTTCCTCGTCCTGCTCAACCTGCCACTGATCGGAATCTGGGTGAAATTGCTGTCGGTGCCGTACCGGATTCTTTACCCGGCAATTCTGCTGTTCTGCTGTATCGGTGTTTACAGTCTGAACAACAGTGCAGTGGACGTTGCGCTGGCACTCGGGTTTGGCGCTCTGGGTTACTTCTTCATTAAAATCGACTGCGAGCCGGCGCCTTTGTTGATTGCGCTGATACTGGGCCCGATGATGGAGGAGAACCTGCGGCGGGCAATGACGCTTTCGCGCGGGGATCCCACCGTATTTGTCACCAGGCCATTGAGCCTGGCCTTGCTGTTAGTCGCCGCAGCGCTGCTGATCCTGATAGTGCTGCCGGCGATCAGCAAAAAACGCGAAGAGGCGTTTCGGGAAGCTTAGATGCAGGATCTTGGCTGGGACTTTCCCTATCCCTCCCGGCGCATGCCGGTCATGGCCCGCAATGTGGTCGCGACCACGCAACCGCTTGCTGCCCAGGCCGGATTGCGCATGTTGCTTCAAGGAGGCAGCGCCGCGGATGCCGCGATTGCCACTGCCATCGCGCTCACCGTGGTGGAACCCACCATGAACGGGATCGGTTCGGACGCCTTCGCACTGGCCTGGGACGGTAATCGCCTGCATGGCCTGAATGCATCCGGCCCTTCTCCGGCAGAGTGGACGCCAAAGAGATTTTCGGGCCGCTCCGACATGCCGACGGAAGGCTGGGACGCGGTGACCGTCCCGGGCGCCGTGTCGGGTTGGGTCGCACTCTGGAAGCGCTTCGGAAAATTGCGGTTTGCCAGCTTGTTCGAGCCGGCAATCGAATACGCCCGGCAAGGCTTTCCCATCTCCCACGTGGTATCGCGGCAATGGCAGGCACAGTTGCCTCGCGTCAAGGATCAGCCCGGCTTTGCGCAGGCATTTTTACGAGACGGACGCGCGCCGCGGGCAGGAGAAATGCTGCAATTTCCCGAACACGCGCGGACGCTGGAAAGTATCGCACTGACGGAAGGTGAATCCTTTTACCGCGGTGCGCTCGCCGAAAAAATTGCGTCGTTCGCGAAACAATGCGGCGGCGCCATGACCACTCACGATCTGGCGGCTTTTCACCCCGAATGGGTTGCGCCCCTGGGGCAGCAGTATCGCCACTGCCAGGCACATGAAATTCCGCCCAACGGCCAGGGCATTGCAGCACTCATGGCATTGGGGATTTTGGAACACTTTGATTTGCGTACGCCTTCCCCGGACAGCGCAGAAGTATTGCATTTGCAAATCGAGGCGATGAAGCTGGCTTTCGTCGACGTTTACCGGTTTGTGGCCGACCCGGGACGAATGTCTCATTCACCTCAGAATCTGCTCGATCCGGATTATCTGAAATCGCGAGCCGCACTGATCCGTAAGGACTCCGTCACTTCGGCCCGTCACGGCACTCCGTCAGCGTCCGGCACCGTCTATCTGACCGCTGCGGATGCGGCGGGCAACATGGTGTCGTACATCCAGTCGAACTACACCGGATTCGGTTCAGGGGTGGTGGTGCCGGAAACCGGCATCGCCCTGCAAAATCGCGGCGCCGGATTCTCCCTGGAGCCCGGACATCCGAACGAGGTGGCGGGAGGCAAACGCCCGTTTCACACCATCATCCCCGGCTTCCTGACGCACGACGCGCAGGCTTTGATGAGCTTCGGTGTCATGGGGGGCGACATGCAACCGCAGGGACATGTGCAAATGGTCTCCCGTGTGATCGATGGCGGACAGAATCCGCAGGCGGCTGCGGATGCGCCACGCTGGAAAATCACCAAGGATGGCAGATTGCTGGTCGAGGCGGCGTTTTCCGGGCACACGGCACGCCAACTGGAGGACTGGGGACATCGCGTGATGCGCGCCGAGCCGGACAGCACCGAGTTCGGCGCTGCCCAGATGATCTTGCAGCGTGACGGCTATTATCTGGCTGCATCGGAGCCGCGTCGCGACGGTCAGGCCGTGGGATTCTGATTCGCCGCCGACCGCCCTACATCGATGATTCAGCGCCCGGCCGCGACAGCTTGTGCGCGGATGGCCGACAAAGTCGTTCGTGTCGAGATGGCTTCCGGATCGATGCGCAGTTCAAGCAATGCAGGTTTCCCGGCGGCCAGAGCCCTTTCAAATGCCGGGACAAAGTCGCTGGTCTTTTCCACCAGTTCGCCATGTAATCCGTAGGCGGAAGCCAATGCCGCGAAATCGGGATTGACTAGCGATGTTGCATGCACGCGCGCCGGAAATTCTCGTTCCTGATGCATTCGGATGGTGCCGTACATGCTGTTGTTCACGACAATAAAGATCACGGCCAGTTTGTATTGCACGGCAGTAGCCAGCTCCTGTCCATTCATCAGGAAACAGCCGTCGCCGGAAAAACTCACCACGGTGCGCTCCGGGTGCACCAGTTTGGCCGCCACGCCGGAAGGCACGCCGTATCCCATGGCACCGTTGGTTGGCGCAAGCTGCGTGCGAAAACCTGTGTACTGATAAAACCGTTGCACCCAGCCGGAATAATTTCCGGCGCCGTTGGTCAGAATCGCGTTGGCGGGTAGCCGGCGGCGCAGAAACGCCACGATCTCTCCCATGTCGAGTTGTCCTGGCATGGCACCGTGTTCGAGATTCTTCAGATAATTCTGTCGCGCCTGCTGCGTCCAATCCCGCCAGGCCGACGCATCGACCCTCGGGCTTCCGGCCAGGGCCTGTGCAAATTCCCGCATGCCTGAATTGATCATCAGATCGGCTTGATACACTCGTCCGAGTTCTTCGCCTCCCGGGTGCACGTGCACCAATTTTTGTTTTGAATGGGGGAGTCTGAACAGCGTATAACCGGCGCTGGTCATTTCTCCCAGTCGCGCGCCGATGGAAAGAATCAGGTCGGCATTGCGCACTGTGTCGGCCAGCAGGGGATTGATCCCGATGCCAACGTCGCCACAATAATTCGCATGCCGGTTGTCGAACAAATCCTGCCTGCGAAAACTGCATGTGACCGGCAGATTGTTCGCCTGAACGAATGCTGCCATGTCCCGGCATGCCCCCTCGCTCCAGTCGCCGCCGCCCAGAATGACCAGCGGCCGCTCGGATTTCATCAGCAACGCACGCAATGCTTCGAGATCCGTATTGCCGGGATGAGCTTTGATCCTTCTGTAGGGGCGCGCATCATCGGCCACCACCGTCTCGGTGAGCATGTCTTCCGGCAACGCCAGGACCACCGGCCCCGGTCGACCCGAGACCGCCAGATGAAAGGCATGGCTGAGATATTCCGGAATGCGATCTGCACGATCGATCTGCGCCACCCATTTGGTCATCTGACCGTACATCCGCCGGTAGTCCATTTCCTGGAACGCTTCGCGTTCGACGATGTCACCGCCCACCTGCCCCACCAGAAGGATCATCGGGGTGGAATCCTGGAAGGCAGTGTGTACGCCGATGCTGGCGTTGGTGGCGCCCGGGCCGCGAGTTACCATGCAGATGCCTGGTTTACCCGTCAATTTGCCGTAGGCTTCCGCCATGAAGGCGGCACCACCTTCTTGCCGGCACACGATGAGTCGGATGGTCTTTCTCTCATCGTAGAGCGCATCCATGACCGCAAGATAGCTTTCGCCGGGAACACAGAACGCTGTGTCGGCACCGTGAATTTTCAGCTGGTCAACCAGGATTCGCCCACCGCTCCGCAGTGGCATTCCTTCGTTCACGCGTTTTCTCCTCCCTGGAATGGCCGGCCGATTATACCGAACCCATGCTGCATGCCACCTCTTTGTCTCCAGGATGATTTGGATATAATGGCCCGGCGTTCATCACAATGATTCCAGCCTTCGTGTCATTCCGCCGCGGGGGACAAAAAAAACACAATCAGAGGAGGAGTGATCATCATGGTTTGGCCCCAAGTTTACGATCCGATGAACAATGCCGTGCTCAGCACGGTGCTCGCTACCATTCCGGTGCTGATTCTGCTCGGGGGTTTGGCCTTCTTCCGGCTCTCCGCCCATATGGCCGCGCTTCTGGGCCTCGCGTCGGCCCTGCTGATCGCGATATTCGTGTATGGCATGCCCGCACAAATGGCCGGGGCGTCGGCGATGTACGGGGCTTTGTTCGGTCTGTTGCCCATAGGCTGGATCGTGCTGAATATCATTTTTCTTTATCAGCTCACAAAGGACAAAGGTTATTTCAAGGTCTTGCAGGACAGCATCGCCGGCGTCACGGAAGATCGCCGGCTGCAGCTGTTGTTGATCGCGTTTGCCTTTGGTGCGTTTTTTGAAGGAGCCGCCGGCTTCGGCACGCCAGTCGCCGTGACGGGCGCCATTCTGATCGGTTTGGGCTTCTCCCCGCTAGCCGCGTCAGGATTGTCATTGATTGCCAATACGGCGCCAGTGGCCTATGGCGCGCTCGGCACGCCGATTATTGCGCTGGCGGCGGTTACCGGACTGGACTTGCTTCAACTTTCGGCCATGGTGGGTCGCCAGTTGCCCTTCTTCTCACTGCTGGTGCCCTTCTGGCTGGTCTGGGCGTTTGCAGGCTGGCGCGGCATGAAAGAAGTCTGGCCGGCGATTTTGGTGACCGGCGTCAGTTTCGCGATTCCGCAGTTTCTGATTTCCAATTATCACGGTCCATGGCTGGTGGATGTGGGCGCGGCGATTGTGTCGATGGCGTGCCTGACACTGTTCCTGAAAGTCTGGAAGCCGAAAACGATATGGAAGACCACCGCACTCAAAGGACATGAGACAGATAGCGGCAGCGTGGCAGGCGCAACGATGCAACTGCAAAAACACGATCGTTCGGCCGTGATTCGCGCCTGGGTACCTTGGTTTGTGCTCTCGGTGTTTGTGTTTCTCTGGGGAGTGCCGCAGGTCAAGGACTTTCTGAACGGCCTGTCCCAGGAAAAGCGCGTGGTGGTCGTGGACGGCAAGGAAAAGTCGGAGGCTGTTCCGTACGCGTGGAAAGGCGTGACGAAAATCGATTTTCCGGTAACCGGGCTGCATGAGAAGGTGGAGAAGGTCCCGCCGGTGGTGGCCAAAGCCCACACCGAGAAGGCCGTTTATGTCCTGAACTGGTTGTCCGCCACCGGCTCGGGAATACTTCTGGCCGCACTCATTGCCGGGCTGTATATGCGATATTCAGTTGCGGAAATGCTCCGCAAATACTGGGAAACCATCAAACTGGTGAAGCTTTCACTCCTGACGATTGCAGCGATGCTGGCACTGGGATTCACCACCCGCTACTCGGGGACGGATGCCACCATGGGGCTGGCCTTTGCGCACACCGGGGCTTTGTATCCGTTCTTCGGCACCATGCTCGGCTGGCTCGGCGTCGCGCTCACCGGATCGGACACCGCGTCCAACGTGTTGTTCGGGGGATTGCAAAAAGTCACTTCGGAGCAACTTGGCCTGAACCCGAACCTGATGGCCGCTGCAAACAGTTCCGGCGGCGTCATGGGCAAGATGATCGATGCACAGTCCATCGTGGTGGCCTCCACCGCGACACGCTGGTATGGACACGAAGGAGAAATCCTGCGTTACGTGTTCATGCACAGCCTGGTACTAGCCTCGCTGGTGGGTGGTCTGGTAATGCTGCAGGCCTATGTCTATCCGTTCACCTTGCTGCAAATTTATCCTGTCGCCCCGTAATGTAAACAGCGGATGACAAACGAAAAAAAGCCCGCCAGTTTCTGGCGGGCTTTTTTATGCAATCAGCGGAAGAGTCTTGTTTTCAGGCTGTTGCCTGCGTCTCCGCACTCACTGCTTTCATGGACAAACGCAACCGGCCTTTTTCGTCGGCTTCGAGGACTTTTACCCGAACCGCCTGGCCTTCCTTGAGATGATCGGCGACGCTGTTCACCCGCTCGTTGGCGATCTGCGAGATATGCAGCAGTCCGTCCTTGCCCGGCAACACGCTGACGATGGCGCCGAAATCCAGGAGCTTGAGTACGGTGCCATCGTAGATCCGGCCGACTTCCACTTCGGCGGTAATTTCCGCAATTCTTCGCTGGGCAGCTTCGCCGCCTTCTGAAGAGATACAGGCAATGGTCACGGTGCCATCGTCATTGATGTCGATTGTCGTGCCGGTTTCCTCAGTAATGGCGCGGATCACCGCCCCGCCCTTGCCTATCACATCGCGAATTTTTTCCGGCTTGATTTTCATGGTGATCATGCGCGGCGCGTAGGCGGAAATTTCCGCACGCGGCGTCGCCAGGGTCTGGCGCATGATCTCCAGAATGTGCAGTCTGCCTTCACGGGCCTGCAACAGGGCCACGTGCATGATTTCCTTGGTGATGCCCTGGATCTGGATGTCCATTTGCAGGGCGGTGACGCCATTTTCGGTGCCGGCCACCTTGAAATCCATGTCGCCCAGATGATCTTCGTCGCCCAGGATGTCCGACAGCACGGCAAACCGATTGCCCTCTTTGATCAAACCCATTGCAATGCCGGCCACATGGGATTTGAGCGGCACGCCAGCATCCATGAGCGCGAGACAGCCGCCGCAAACAGAGGCCATGGAACTGGAGCCGTTGGATTCGGTGATCTCGGAGACCACGCGCATCGAGTATGTAAATTCCTCGGGCGTAGGCAAAACGGCGAGCAGTGCACGTTTGGCCAGGCGGCCGTGCCCAACTTCGCGACGCTTCGGGGTGCCCACCCGGCCGGTTTCCCCGGTGGCATACGGCGGCATGTTGTAGTGAAGCATGAAACGCTCGCGATATTCACCCTGCAAGGCGTCGATGATCTGTTCGTCGCGCGCTGTTCCCAGTGTTGCCACGGCGAGTGCCTGGGTTTCTCCCCGGGTAAACAGGGCCGAACCATGCGTTCTCGGCAAAATGCCGGTTCGGATCGTGATTGGGCGCACTGTGCGCGTATCACGCCCGTCGATCCGGGGTTCGCCACTGAGAATCTGATTCCTGACAATACGGGACTCGATATCGCTGAATATGGATGCGGCCAGATTGGCTTGCATCGTATCGGCGTCTGCGGGGACCACTTCGGCCAGCACGCGAGTGCGCACGGCTTCGATTTTTTCACTGCGGGCCTGCTTCTGGCGCAGTTGATAAGCCTCGCGAAGTTCGCTTTCCGCAATTTGGGCAATCCTGGCGGCCAGGCCGGCGTCCTTTTGCGGAGCCACCCAATCCCAGATGGGATTGCCGACTTCGTCGGCAAGTTCGGTGATGAGATTGATCACGGCCTGCATCTGCTGGTGTCCGTAGACCACCGCTCCCAGCATGACGTCTTCAGAAAGTTCCTGCGCTTCCGACTCGACCATCAGCACAGCCTGCTGCGTGCCTGCGACCACCAGGTTCAACTGGCTGGTTTTCAGTTCGGTGGCGGTCGGATTGAGCAAGTATTCGCCGTTGGCATATCCGACCCTGGCCGCACCGATTGGGCCATCGAATGGGATGCCGGACAGGGCGAGTGCCGCGGAAGCCCCGATCAGCGCCGGAATGTCGGAGTCCACTTCATTGTTTGAGGAAACAACAGTCGCAATGACCTGGACTTCATTAAAGAAGCCGTCTGGGAACAAGGGGCGTATCGGCCGATCAATCAGGCGGCAGGTCAGGGTCTCTTTTTCTGACGGCCGGCCTTCGCGTTTGAAGAACCCACCGGGTATTCTGCCAGCCGCATAGGTTTTTTCCTGGTAGTCGACCGTCAGCGGGAAAAAGTCCTGGCCGGGTTTTACTTCTTTTTTCCCGACGACTGTCACCAAGACAACGGTGTCGTCCATGTTGACCAGAACGGCACCATGTGCCTGGCGGGCAATTTCGCCGGTTTCAAGCGTCAGGGTATGACGCCCGTACGTGATGGTCTTTTTTGTAACGTTCAAGTCTGTTTTCCTTTTTCTGCGCCGGACAAAGCAAAGGAGCGGCGTACCGCTCCTTCGCTAGATGGATCGTTGGGGTCCTTCCCCGCTTGGAATTCGAACATCGCCGATACCGGAGGGACGGTACAAAGGGGCATATATCCCTTCGTTGACTTCGGCGAATTTACTTGCGCAGACCCAATTTATCCAACAGGGTCCGATAGGTATCGCTCTTGGCGCGACGCAGGTAATCCAGCAGTTTGCGACGCCGGCTCACCATCCGAAGCAGCCCCCGCCGGGAATGATGGTCCTTGACGTGATCTTTGAAATGGCTGGTCAAGTCGTTGATGCGTGCCGTCAACAATGCGATCTGAATTTCGGGCGACCCGGTATCGGCCGGCGCCCGCTGGTTCTGTTGCAGGATTTGAGCCTTTTGGCTCGTCGTAATTGCCATTACCGAGGGTCTCCCAAGAAAGGCGGCCATTCTACGCTTGGAGAATCATGTTTCCAAGCATTTTGAGGGGCTTAAATCATTTTTTACCGTAAGCCGCTGCGATCTGCCAGCAGCCGCAGCGGTGACACGACGCCATCCTCCCGAGCCTCGCCCAGGCCCAGGAAATGTCCGTCGGGCCCATAGAGTCTGACCTTCCCGCACAATCCCCCGCTTTCCAATACCGGGACGCCATTGGCAATCCGCGCGGCCGCATCGTCGGTCAGAAAGAGCCTGGGAAAGCCCTCCAGCAGCGTATCGACCGGCAATAACAAGGCTGCCAGACGCGCGACATCCAGTTCCGTCAACGTGTCCAGGGTCGTAGCGTCCTGGACTGCAAATTTGCCGATGCGAGTGCGTCGCAAGTTGGCGAGGAATGCGCCGCAACCCAGAGCCCTGCCAATATCCTCGGCCAGTACCCGGATATAGGTGCCTTTGCTGCAGGTTACCTCTATCGAAAGCTCTGTATCTTTAAATTCATACAGTTGAATTGACTTTATGACAATGTTTCTAGGTTCTCGCTCGACTTCCAAGCCTGCCCTCGCGTATGCATACAAGGGCCGACCGTTCTTTTTCAGCGCGCTATGCATGGGCGGTAGCTGCTGGATTGGCCCAACGAAGTCGTCCAGTACCCTGCGTAACTGCGGTTCGGAAACCTGCGGTCGCCCGGACACCTGCAACTGTCCTTCGGCGTCCCCGGTCGAACTGGTAAATCCGAGGGTCAGCGTGGCGTCGTAGGTCTTGTCCGCGTCCAGCAGAAATTGGGAGTACTTGGTCGCCTCTCCAAAACAGATGGGTAGCAGTCCGGTAGCGAGGGGATCCAGTGTGCCAGTGTGGCCGGCTTTCGGCCGACCAAAGGCCTTGCGCGCACGCTGGAGCGCTATGTTCGAAGACAGGCCCGCGGGCTTGTCAAGCAGGAACACCCCGTTTACCAACGGCTTCGTGAAGGGCAAAACAGCAGGAAGGACGTCAGGAATGGTCGTCGTCAGGCTTAGTTTCGACGGGTGAGGACACCGCGGCATCAATCAGCGCCGACAATCGCATGCCGTGGGCAACGGACTGGTCATGTACGAAATGCAATTCAGGTACCACCCGCATGCGCAGGCCTTTTGCGAGGCGCGAGCGCAGAAATCCCGATGCATGCGTCAATCCGTCCAGGACCGAGGCAACGACCGATGCATCGCCCAAGCTTGAGAAAAATACCTTTGCATGCCGATGATCGTTGCTCAGTTCAACGCCCGTCACGGTGATCATTCCAATTCGCGGATCCTTGACTTGCGCATCCAGCATAGACGCCAAATCGCGTTGAATCTGGTCCGAGAGGCGTGTCAGACGTGCAGAATTTCTTGCCATCGGGCCTCAGACACCGCGTCGTGCTGTGCGTCCTGTTTTCACCCGCCGTTGTCGGCACGGTGTCGAGACGGGACCCGGCTCAGAGAGAGCGCGCGATTTCGACCACTTCATACACTTCCAGCTGGTCGCCCACCTTCAGGTCATCATGGTTCTTCACGGACAGGCCACATTCGAATCCTGCCTTGACTTCGCGCACATCGTCTTTGAAACGCTTTAAGGAATCGAGTTCACCGCTGTGAATCACGACGTTATCCCGCAGGATACGCACCATTGCACCGCGTTTGACGGCGCCTTCCAGAACATAACAGCCTGCCACAGTGCCGATTTTGGAAATCTTGAACACTTGCCTGATTTCGACCAACCCTGTGACACTTTCCTTGCGCTCCGGAGAAAGCATTCCCGACAAGGCTGCTTTGACATCATCGACTGCTTCATAAATTACATCGTAGTAACGCAAATCGATGCCGTGCGCCGCAACCAGTTTTCTTGCCGTGGCGTCCGCCCGGGTATTAAAACCAATCATGACCGCATTGGAGGCAAGGGCGAGATTGACGTCCGATTCGGTGATGGCGCCGACACCGGCGTGCACGATGTTGACTTTCACTTCCTCCGTGGAGAGTTTTTGCAAGGCGTGCGAAATCGCCTCGTAGGAACCCTGCATGTCGGCCTTGATGATCATGGAAAGGGTCTTGGTCTGTCCGGACGTCATCTGGTCGAACATACCTTCGAGTTTCGCCGTCTGTTGCTTGGCAAGCTTTACTTCCCGGAATTTGCCTTGCCGGAACAGTGCAATTTCCCGAGCTTTACGCTCGTCGGCAAGCACCTGCACTTCGGAACCGGCCATGGGAACGTCGGACAAACCCTGAATTTCCACAGGAATTGAAGGACCGGCTTCTTGCACCGGGTGTCCTGCTTCATCGAGCATTGCCCGCACGCGACCGAAGACCGCGCCAGCCAATACCACGTCCCCGCGCTTCAAGGTACCGGATTGCACGAGAATGGTGGCCACCGGGCCCCGCCCCTTGTCGAGCCGGGACTCGATGACGACCCCATGCGCTGGCGCGTTTCTGGGTGCCTGGAGTTCCAACACTTCGGCTTGCAGCAGAATTCTTTCCAAAAGCTCATCAATCCCCTTGCCGGTCTTCGCCGACACGTCCTGGAACATTGTGTCGCCACCCCACTCCTCAGGCACCACTTCCTGTGCCGCAAGTTCCTGTCGAATTTTCTCCGGACTTGCCTCGGGTTTGTCGATCTTGTTCACGGCGACCAGCACAGGAACTTTGGCCGCCTTAGCGTGGTGAATGGCCTCAATGGTCTGTGGCATCACGCCATCGTCCGCTGCGACGACCAATACCACGAGGTCGGTAACCTTGGCGCCGCGCGCCCGCATCGCTGTGAACGCTTCGTGGCCCGGGGTGTCCAGAAAAGTGATCATTCCCCGGGGCGTGGTCACGTGATAGGCCCCTATATGTTGGGTGATCCCACCCGCTTCTCCACTGGCGACGCGCGTTCGACGAATATGATCCAGCAAGGAAGTCTTGCCATGATCGACATGGCCCATGACAGTGACCACCGGTGCGCGCGGTTCTGCCACCTGTTCGCGCTTATCCGATTCTTCAACAAGGAAGGATTCCGGATCGTCCAGTTTTGCGTGTTTGGCAGTGTGGCCCATTTCATGGACCACGATCATCGCGGTTTCCTGATCGATGACCTGATTGATGGTCACCATGCTGCCCATTTTCATCAGCACCTTGATGACCTCTGCCGCCTTGACAGACATTTTTTGCGCCAGGGCTGCCACCGCAATGGTCTCGGGGATCAGAATCTCGCGCACGATCGGTTCCGTCGGCGCGCTGAACGCCTGTTCCGTGCTAACCGTTTCGCTCTTGTGTTTGGTGCCACGCCCAAGGCGGGTATGCCAGCCTTGCGACCCGCGCGAATCATCTCCGCGCGTCTTCAGGCCGCGACGTTTTCCAGCCTCGTCCTTCCAGCCTGTTTCCGCCTTCTTGACGGGCTTGGGTTTGGCCGGTTTTTCACCAGGCTTGCCTTTGACCGTTGGCTTGTGAAGTGTGCCTTCCGTGCCCGGTTTCTGGACGGCCGGTTGCACTACGCTTTTCGCAGGCTCCGCCGCGGGTACGACGGCTGGTGGCGCTTCGGGTGCTGCCTCGACGACAGGCGCCTTTACCGATTTGCGTTTGCGTTCCTGTTTTTCTGCGACTTCTGCCGTCTGGCGGGCAATCAATTCGGCTTGTTTGAGTGCTTCGGACTCCCGCAGGGCGATCTGGTCCGCGTTCACAGCGGGCGGCGGATCTTCCAGCACCGGCGGCGGCGCTTCCGGCACCATCGGCGCGTCCCGCTTGACCAGGACACGCTTTTTCTTGACCTCAACCTGAATCGTGCGGGCTTTCCCGGTGCCATCGGATTTCTTGATTTCCGTGGTTTGGCGCCGGGTCAGGGTAATCTTGTTTTTGGTGTCCTTAGCCCCGTGAACACGTCGCAAATAGTCCAGAAGTTGCGTCTTGTCCTGTTCGGTCAAGACTGTGTCTTCCACCAGCGCCTTGGCAACACCGGCGGCTTGCAACTGTTCCAGCAGCAGGCCGGCCGGCAACCCAAGCTCTTTTGCAAATTGTGCGACGTTCATTTGTGCCATAGATTTATCCCTGACTCGCGGCAAACCATGGGGCGCGCGCTGTCATGATCAGTTGTTTGGCACGCTCCGTATCGATGCCGGTCAATTCAATCAAATCATCTACCGCAAGATCCGCCAACTCCTCCTGCGTGGTGACACCCTTGCCCGCAAGAACCCTGGCTGTTTCATTGTCCATGCCATCCAGAGACAACAGGTCACTCGCCACGTTTTCCACCTGCTCTTCGCTGGCAATCGCCTCCACCAGCAAGGCGTTGCGTGCACGACTGCGCAACTCATTGACTGTTGCTTCATCGAAAGACTCGATTTCGAGCATTTCGTTCAGCGGCACATATGCAACCTCTTCCAGCGTGGTGAATCCTTCCTGAATCAGAATGCCAGCGACTTCCTCGTCAACGTCCAGCCGTTCCATGAACAGCGTCTTGACTGTTGCGAATTCCACTTCATTTTTCTTCTCGGACTCCGCCTCCGTCATGATATTCAGCTCCCAGCCTGACAGTTCGCTGGCAAGCCGGACATTCTGGCCATTGCGCCCGATGGCCTGCGCAAGATTCTCCTCGTCCACCACGACGTCCATGCTGTGAGATTCTTCGTCCACAGTGATTTTGCTGACTTCCGCGGGTGCGAGAGCGTTGATGACAAACTGGGCAGGGTCCGGCGACCACAGGATGATGTCCACGCGTTCCCCGGCCAGTTCAGCAGTGACTGCCTGGACCCGCGATCCGCGCATGCCCACACAGGTGCCGATCGGATCAATGCGCTGATCATTGGACTTGACGGCAATTTTGGCGCGTGAACCCGGATCCCGGGCGGCGGATTTTATTTCCAGCAATCCCTCTTCGATTTCCGGCACTTCCATTTCAAAGAGTTTGATCAGGAATTCCGGCACTGTGCGCGACAGGATAAGTTGCGGGCCGCGATTGTTTCGATCCACTTTCAGCAAGAATGCGCGAACCCGATCCCCCACCCGGAGGTTTTCCTTGGGAATCATCTGATCCTTTGGCAAGGCTGCCTCGATGCGCCCGGATTCAATGACCGCGCTGCCGCGCTCCATCCGCTTGATAGCGCCAGTGACGATGAATTCCTTGCGCTGCAGGAAGTCGTTCAAGATTTGTTCGCGTTCGGCGTCGCGAATTTTCTGCAAGATCACCTGCTTCGCGGCCTGCGCGCCGATTCGTCCGAACTCGACCGGCTCCAGCGGTTCTTCGACGAAGTCGTTGATTTCGAGTTTCGAATCCTGTTCCTTTGCATCGGTAATGGCCAGTTGCTGCGTAGGGATCTCGTGGTCGTTGTCGGCCACCACCTGCCAGCGGCGGAAAGACTTGTATTCCCCGGTATCGCGATCGATATCCACCCGAACATCGATGTCTTCCTTGAATTTCTTTTTCGTGGCCGACGCGAGCGCAAGCTCGAGCGCGCCAAAGACAATGTCCCGTTCGACATTCTTTTCGCGCGCCAGCGCATCAACCAGCATCAACAACTCGCGGCTCATTTTTCAGTTCTCCAATTCAAATATTCGGGATCAAGCGTGCCTTGTCGATTTCAGAGAAGGCTATGGCAACAATCTCCCCTTCGACCTCGAGTCGAATTCCCTCTTCCTCAACCGACCGCAAGAGGCCGGCAAACTTTTTACGCCCATTCAACGGCAATCTGACCTTTACGCGCGCCTGCTCACCCACAAATCGCCTGAAATCCGCCGGCCGCTTCAAGGGGCGATCCAGCCCAGGCGATGAAATTTCCAAGCGGTCGAATTCCACTTCCTCCACGGCAAAAAGCCGAGTCAAATGATTGCTGACTGCAGCGCAGTCGTCGACATTGACCCCGTTGGGTTTGTCGATGAAGACACGCAGCATCCTTCCACTATTGGAAATCTCCACGTCTACCAGCTCGAATCCGAGTCCGGAAACCGTCTTTTCCAGCAGTTCTGTGATATTCGTCAATTCGTTTCCACAAACAAAAAATGGGCTTGCCGCCCATATTGTTTTTGAATCGCGGCGATTCTAACAAAATTTGCACCTGATTAAAACTGGAATCGCAGGTTTCTCAAGCGGTTAAGAAATCAGGGAGGCATTTTCGGCTCACCATTTACGCCTGTGAGCTGGGGTGCAAGCAATGGATGTCCTGACAGCATTGAATGCGGCGCTCGTTGCGGCGCTTAACTTGTATGTGGTGCCAATATTGGCCTGTACGGATTCGCGCCCTGAAGGCGTGTTTTCATACCGACGTCGGTCAACGATCAAGAATGCCAAATAAAAAAGGCCCACCCCTTTCGGGATGGGCCTTTTCATTTGGGGCGCCTGGCGGTGACCTACTTTCGCGCGGGTAATCCGCACTATCATCGGCGCAGAGTCGTTTC
>JBJXFN010000071.1:0-23055 GCA_046155535.1 Burkholderiales bacterium | reverse complement strand
GAGAACTCGCTGCTCACGATCTGGTCGGCGATCACGGGCAGCCATCGGGTAATATTCCGACTGCCGCAGAGCGACAAGGGCAAGACGTTTGTCGAGTTAGTGCAACCGGTTGACTTAAGCGGTCGAGACACCGGGTTCATGGGATGACTACCCGTGTCAGCAGCTCGACAATTTCAGCCTGCACCGCCGCGTCGTGCCCCACCAGCAGATGACCGCCATCGTCGAAACCGACAAACTTCGCGCCGGCGATGCGGCTGGCGGTGTACCGCGCTGCGGCGTAGGTGCCGAAGCCGTCGTCGCGTGCGCTGATGACGAGCGCCGGTGCGCGGATCGTTTCCAACGCATACTGCCCGAGACTCTTTCCCAGCATTGTGTCGTCGCGCAGTCCGGCGACGCGGCGAGACACCGGCAGGATGCGCTCGGCCAGTTCATTCACCCGCGCGCGCTCCTGTTCGCTCGCAGCGGCGACCTGCTCGGGCGGTGTCGCGAGCACGTGACGGATGACCGGGTCGCGCGCGAGGTGCAGTGCAGTCCAGAACAGAAAATCCGAACCGAGCAGGCGCAGCAGCAACGTATCCTTGTCGTCCGACACCGGCGGTGCGGAGTCGGCTACCGTTCCGGGCTTGTATGCAATGGGAACGACCAGCACGAGGGCACTGACACGGTCCGGGTGCCGGATCGCCGTCTGCATTGCCGACGGGCCGCCAGCGGAGACGCCCATGACGGCGGCCTTGGCGATGCCCAGCGCGTCGAGCAGGCAGACATGCGCGTCGGCCTGGGCGTCGGGCGACGCATCGGCGGGCCGCGGCGTGCGCAGGTAGCCGAAACGCGACATCGCAATCACGCGCACACCGTGCCGTACCAAGGGTCGAGCCCAAGTCATGCCCTGGTCATGCCCACCGCCGCTGCCGTGGATCATCAGCAGCGGAATGCCCTGTCCTGCTTCCTGGTATTCGACCGTGCCGCAGCGTGTGGCGATCACCTCGCTGCCTTGCGCGGCCAGTTCGGCAGCCAGTGCAAGATCGTGGGTGAACCGTGAGCGGATGACCCACGCTGCGGCCACCAGCGTCGCAACCACTGTCAGCAGCAGCCAGCGCTTTTTGAACACAGTGCGCAAGTGGGTGAATGACTTGCCCATTACGAATTGATCATTCGTTGTTTCATGATTCATTCTTGCCCCACCGGTCCCTCTGCCGGCGGGAGTGGAAGACTAGCGGTTTGTGTAAAAACATATGTCACTCCTGAATATGCGGGAGTCCAGAGTTTTGACATTTTTCGGAATTCATCGCACTCCGGATTCCCGCTTCCCCGATACATTCATTCGGGGACAAGCTTTGCGGGAATGACGATTTTTGGTGCGAGCCAAACGAATTTCAACAAATGGCTATCTCCTTGCGCCACGATAACGGAAAAGCGGCTCACTTTGGAGGATGGACAAACACTGGCCGCCAGACTTCCATAACTCTCCTTAGCAGTTTCCCCTCCCCTGCCATTTGACGTACGTCAATGGGCCTCGCGCCGTTCGAACGTATCCTGATTCATTGATCTGACTTGCAGAGGGTAATCCATGGAACTGACACTGTTCTCCGGGCTGTTCGAACTGTCCGTGTGGCAATTGACGGCGATTGCGCTGGCGATGACCCACGTGACGATCTCCGCCGTGACGATTTTCCTTCACCGGCATCAGGCCCATCATGCGTTGGACCTGCATCCGGCCCTGAGCCATTTCTTTCGATTCTGGCTTTGGCTGACTACCGGGATGGTCACCAGGGAATGGGCCGCGGTACACCGCAAACACCACGCCAAGTGTGAAACGCCGGAGGATCCGCACAGTCCGCAGATTGTGGGCCTGAACCGCGTCTTGTGGGGCGGCGTATTTCTTTATGTCAAGGAAACGAACAAGCCGGAAACCATCGAACGCTACGGTTTGGGCACTCCCAACGACTGGGTCGAACGCAACCTCTACTCGAAATACAAGCTTCTGGGGCTGACGTTGATGGGCGTCATCGATGTTGCCCTGTTCGGAATCGTCCCCGGCGTGCTGGTTTTCGCCGTGCAAGTCGTCTGGATTCCCTTCTGGGCGGCAGGCGTGATCAACGGTATTGGTCACTACTGGGGCTACCGCCATTGGTCCACGCCGGACGCGAGCACGAACATATTCCCGCTGGGCCTCCTGATCGGCGGGGAGGAACTGCATAACAACCATCACGCCCATCCCACTTCGGCCAGGCTGTCGAGCAAGTGGTATGAATTCGATATCGGCTGGTGGTACATCCGCGCGTTCGAGGCGCTGGGACTGGCCAGGGTCAAGCATGTCGCGCCGACTCCGTATTTCACAGCGCCCAAACCCGCCGCGGACGCCGAGACCCTGATGGCCGTCATCACCTGCCGTTATGACGTGCTTGCCGCTTACACCAGTTCCCTGAAACGAATTTACGGGGCGGAAGTTCGCAAGTTGCGAGTGCTTTCCCCTGACGCTGCCCGGAAACTGCGAAACATCAAGCCGTGGCTGCTACACCTCCACGACAAGATGCTGGATGATGGAAAACGCAAGCAACTCGCGGAAGTGCTGCCGAAATCGCCGACCGTGCAGACCATGGTTTCGATGCGCCGCGAACTGGCGGCGCTATGGGAACGATCCACTGCCGCGCGCGAACAACTTGTCAAGCAATTGCAGGACTGGTGCCGGCGGGCGGAAGCGAGCGGAATTGCGCCCCTGGCCGATTTCTCCAGGCATCTGCGTTCCTACGCCTGTTGAACCGACGCGAGACGCAGCAGCGCTCCCATTTCGAAGACGGGCTGCTCGCATGACGGCCTCCGCCGCGCCTGCCGCGGAAATACATTCGCTATCGAGAGCGGAATCCGTCGCGGCGCATGTCGTCGCAAACGTTCCGCGCGCCGCCCATGCCACCTCGGCGGCCACGGTGCTTGCCATGCTGCGGGATGGCAGTTATCAGAACACGGAATTGATACTGGTCACTGAGGACACCGGCCGGCTTGCAGGCGTGGTCCCTCTCGCGAGGCTGAACGGCCTTGATCCGGAAAGTCCCATCGGATCTGCCCTTGCCCCTTCATTTCCACTTGTTCGCGGCGAAGAAGACCAGGAGCGCGCCGCCTCGATCGCGCTCCACCATCGCGTCGATGCCCTGCCAGTGATTGATATCGCAGGCCGTGCGCTCGGCGTCCTCCCCGCACAGGTGATCATGCAAGTCCTTCGGCGCGAACACGTCGAGGATCTTCACCGCCTGGCCGGCATTCGACACGAAAGCGCGCAGGCACGTCACGCCATCGATGATTCGCCGCTGCGGCGCGTGCGCCATCGACTGCCTTGGCTGTTGGTGGGACTGGTTGGCAGCGGTGTCGCAACGGCAGCGATGGCACGATTCGAGTCTGTACTGCAAGCCAATGTCGCAGTTGCCTTCTTTGTCCCCGCAATCGTCTATCTCGCCGATGCCATCGGCACGCAAAGTGAAGCGATCGCCGTGCGCGGCCTGTCCCTGACGCGTGCGGGGATCGGCAGGCTTGTCGCGGGTGAACTGCGGGCCGGACTGTTGATCGGGCTTGCATTGGGTCTTTGTGCATTTCCGGCGGTTCAGATCGCTTTCGGCAACTGGCGGCTGTCTGTGGCAGTCGCCTGCGCAATTCTGGCAGCCGGATGCGTGGCCGCGGTCATGGGATTGTCGCTTCCCTGGGTGTTTGCGCGTCTGCGACGCGACCCGGCGCTGGGCGCCGGGCCTATCGGAACGATCGTCCAGGACGTGCTTTCGCTTCTTGTCTACTTTGAAATCGTGCGCCTGTTCGAAGTGTAATGGTTCGAAGCGACGCATCGAATCCGAAGCAATCCCCAAGAAACAATCAGCCTGCACTCGATGGACTTCGTGCGAACAGACAACTCGATGCCTTTCAACAATGTGAGCAGTACGCTCGCATCGTCCACCTTGACAACTGAACGACTAACATTCTGAGTAACATCGTCAAGTTCATTCATAAAATTGTGCATGTGATGAACATCATCGGACGATGCAAGCATCCCCGCAGAGAACCATGCCGATTCCACGCTCCGCGTCCGGCAGAATTGTCGAGGCGACGCCAAGGCCAGGTCAATGCGTTCGGCGGCCAGGAAGCAGTTTGACGAATTCCGACCAAAGCGCACCGGCGGATGCCGCCAGCAGGCACAGCATCAGATCCGTCGCCCCAAGCGCGTCGAAGCGAAATACCTCCTGAAGCGGCGGCACGTACAGCGCCGCCGCCAGGCCCCCAAGAGCACCCCCGACCACCCACCACAAAGCCCGGTTGGGCATGCGAAGTGTCGCCAGCAAACTGCGGGTACGCGAACGGTTGGTGAGGATCAGCCCGATATTGCCCAGTACCAGCGCGGCGAAAGCCATTGCACGAGCGCGCGATTCACCGTAACCCATGTCGAGCACCAGCGCGTACATCACGGCGATGGCCACCAGCATTGCCGCCCCCTGAACGAAAGCGTGAGTCAACAATCTCGCACCCAGCAAAGGTTCCCTGGGATTGCGCGGCGGACGCCTCATGCTGCCCGGATGATCCGGCTCGGCTTCGAAGGCGATGGAACAGGCCGGGTCGATGACAAACTCCAGAAAAACGATATGCACCGGTGCAAATACCAGCGGCCAGCCGAACAGCAGCGGCAGCAAAGCCATGCCGGCGGTGGGAACATGCACCGCAACCAGGTAACTCATGGCGTGGACGATGTTGTCATAGATACGCCGGCCCAGGCGCACCGCCTCGACAATGGATTTGAAGTCATCATCGAGCAGGACCAGAGATGACGCCTCCCGCGCCACATCGGTGCCGCGCCCTCCCATGGCGACGCCGATATGGGCGCTCTTGAGCGCGGGCGCATCGTTCACGCCATCGCCGGTCATGGCGACAATTTCGCCGTTCGCCTTCAGCGCCTCGACCAGTGCCAGTTTCTGCTCCGGCGCGACGCGGGCAAATATGCCGACTTCGGCAACGCGCGCCTCCAGTTCCGCCTTGCTCATGCCTTCAATTTGCTCCCCGGTGAGGACGCCACCGGGTGACTTCAAACCGATGTCCCGGGCAATCGACAACGCGGTATCCGGATAGTCGCCGGTGATCATCACCACCCGGATTCCGGCGTCGTAACATTCCTTCAATGCATGAGGTACCGTCCGGCGCACCGGATCGGCCAGAGCGATGAGGCCGGCAAATTCGAATTGGAATTCCCTGGGGTCGGCGGGAAATTCTCCGCTTTCGAAGCGTGCATGCGCCACACCGAGCACCCTGCGTCCGCGCGAGGCCATCCGGGCAGTCTCATCCAGAATACTCGCCGTCCGAGACGCATCGGCCCGGCATAACATCGCAATCGCTTCCGGCGCACCTTTGCTGGCGACGATAATGTCGCCGCTTTCCGGGTCGCGCCAACAGTGGGTAACCGCCAGCAGGTCGCGCGTCAGGTCGTATTCCCGGACCAGCCACCACTGGCCGCGCAGGCGGGTTGATTCGGTATCGCGATCGGCCGCGTAGCCGACAATCGCCCGCTCCATCGGATCGAAGGGTTCCACTTCGCACGCCAGGGCCGCGAAACGGATCACAGGGACGACCAATGCAGGCAATGCGCCGTGCCCGGCATGGTGGTGAAGGCCCGCGGCTGCCAACTCCGCTACCGCCATGCGGTTTTCCGTCAGCGTTCCGGTCTTGTCGACACACAACACCGTAGCCGAGCCCAGGGTTTCGATCGCCGGCATGCGCCGAGTCAGCACTTTTTTCTTCGAGATACGCCATGCCCCCAGTGCGAGGAACACCGTTAACACCACTGGGAATTCTTCCGGCAGCACCGCCATGGCCAGCGTGATGCCGGCAAGCAAGCCCGCGAGCCAGTCGCCGCGCAGCAAGCCGTAGAGCACCACCACGGCAAGGCATGACACCAGCCCGATCCCGGCAAACACCCGCACCACCTGCGCGGTTTGCACTTGCAGAGGCGTATTCTGAATTTCCAGGTTTTCGAGGGCCCTGCCGATGGCGCCGATTTGCGTCTGGGCGCCGGTTGCCAGAATGCGCACTCTGCCGAATCCCTGCACCACCAGCGAGCCGGAGAACACATAGGGCTGTCCATCGCCGCCCGGCTTGGCCATTTCCTGAATGTTTGCATCGGCCGCGCGCTTTGAGACCGGCAGTGATTCTCCGGTAAGCAGGGATTCGTCGGCACTCAGTTGATTGCACTCCAGCATCACGCCGTCCGCGGGCACCCGGTCGCCCTCGTGCAGGGCAACCAAGTCTCCCGGAACCACGTCGCGACCGGCAATGCGCCGCTCCACCTCCCCGCGCATCACCAGCGCCCGCGGACTCGACAGATCGCGCAAAGCTTCCAGCGCACGTTCGGTCTTGAGCTCTTGGTACACCGTGATGCCAATTACCACGAATACCGACACCAGCAGGATCAGAGCTTCCTGAAGATCTCCGAGCAGCAGATAGATTGCCCCGCCCGCCACCAACAACAGGAACATCGGTTCACGCAAAACCTCGATGGCGATTGCCGGCACGTCCCGTCGCTTGACGCGCGGCAACTCGTTGGGCCCGTACCGGTGCAGTCGTGCCGCAGCCTCTGCCTCGGACAGACCGGCGTATCCGATGGAGCGATCAGGATGAGGGTCCATGCAATTAAAGGGGCGAGGGACGAGGATTGAGGTCTCGCCACGCACTCCTCACCCCTATCGCCTCACGCCTCCCCGCTACATCTTGGGCTGCGCCGGGTGCGTGTGGGTATTTTCGAAGGTCTGCTGGCAGTTCATGCAACGCGTTGCTGCCGGTTGGGCAAGCAGCCTTTCAAACACGATGCCGCCGCCACAGTCAATGCACTTGCCATAACTGCCGCCGTCGATGCGCTTTCCGGCCGCGTCCAATGCGCGTAATTCCTGCAGGTCCCGGGAGAGCGCGGCATGATCGGTGTCCGAAATCACGTCGGCCGTTGCCATGTCACCGCTGTCGGCGCCCGGGCCGGCGAGTTCCCCGAAAGTTGCACTGCGAGATCTCGCCGCATCCTCGTGCAGCTCCGCAAGAAGCACTTCGCGGCGCCGATCGATCATGCCCCGCAGTGTAATCATTTGGTCAGGCATCAGCATGTTGTACCTCCGTTTTCCAAGTTCATGAGTTATCATTTTCCGCCTGAATGGTACCGCACCTGATGTGAGGAGAAAGTGTCTCGGCACGCAATCCAATCTATCGGCGATTACCGTTCACGTCATTGATCGTCGTCAATCCAGCGTTGCCGGGCGATCCGGTTCACGGAATTTGATGTAGCGCAATGCCCTGGCATCCCGACGGCGGATCATGAAAGCTCAATGAGCATCCTGCTCGACTCCAGAATAGATGCCGCGAGGCGTCTCGCCCAGGCATTGGTGCGTTTTCGCGGGCACAATCCTCTCGTACTTGCAATCCCGCGAGGCGCGGTCAGCATGGGAGCAATAATCGCCGGCGAATTGGAAGGCGATCTGGATGTTGTGCTGGTCCGCAAGTTGCGCGCGCCCGACAGCCCGGAGTTCGCGTTGGGAGCGGTTGATGAGACGGGCTGGACTTATATCGCTGCCCACGCCGGGCGTTCCGGTGCGGACGCCGCCTATCTCGAACGAGAGAAGCAGGAACAACTGAAAACGCTGCGCAAGCGCCGCGCACAGTACACCCCTGCGCGTCCACCGATTGACCCGGCCGGCCGGATCGTCATCGTGGTGGATGACGGATTGGCAACCGGGGCAAGCATGATCGCCGCGTTACATGCGGCGCGCGCCAAACAACCGCAACGCCTCATCTGCGCCATTCCAGTCGCCGCACCCGACAGCCTGGATCGCATCAGGCCGCTAGCCGACGAAGTCGTTTGCCTCGATGCCCCGACGGAATTCCATGCCGTAGGACAGTTCTATCGCGATTTTTCCCAGGTCGCAGACGAGGAAGTCATCGCCACCCTGGCGCAGCGTCCGGCACCGACCGGGGAAAGCAGATGATAGATGCCGTTCGGATCGCAAAAAACGAGATCCGTGACAAATCCTGTGACCCTCCAGGGGGGGGCCGCCTTGCCGTGCCTGCCTCGCGGCATTGAAGCGTTCTTGCATGGAAACGATCCCGCCGCACGTTATTTATTGCGCTTCTCCAGCGTCAGACCGATTGCTTCCACAATCACCCCTGCGGCAATGGCAACCAGACCGCCGGTGGTCTGCGGAGCGGCGAACAGCATCACGGCGCCGAGTCCGATCAACAGCGCTGCAACCAGTCTTCTGCGTTTCATGTCAACTCTTTCGGCGCCCGACAAGATCGTCGTCATCCTGAAGGATGCGGTACGCGGGACCTTCGAGATCATCGAACTGTCCGCTCGCTGTCGCCCACCAGAACACTGCCCCGACAACGAACACCAGTGCGACCGACAGGGGAACGAGGAGAAACAGAATTTCCATACTCAAATCCGCACGCGAGGGACGAGGTGTGAGGTACGAGGAGAAAAACAATTGGTTGCATTCTTCTCGTACCTCGTGCCTCGCCCCTCATGTCTGGCGCGAAGCGCATTTAAAACGACCAACAGCGAACTTGCGGACATGCCGATGGCTGCCATCCATGGCGTGAGCCATCCGGTCACGGCCAGCGGCAAAATGGCAATGTTGTATGCAAATGCCCAGAAAAGATTCTGGCGCACGATGCCCAACGCTCTTTTTGAAAATTTCTGACTGCGCGAAAGATCCATAAGATGGCCGGACACCAGCACCATGTCGGCGGCGCAGTGGGCAAGAGCCGAGCCGCCCCCCATGGCGATCGAAACCTGCGCCTGTGCAAGAACGGGTGCATCGTTCACTCCGTCCCCGATCATCGCGACAATGGCCCCCTGCGCCTGAAACTCGCGCACCAGATCGCGTTTGCCGTCCGGCGACATCCCGGCGTGAGCCTCGCTGATGCCGGTTGCCTGCGAAATTTTTGCCACCGTCGCCTGCGAATCTCCGGAAGCGAGCACAACGCGCGCACCCTGGCGAATCAGGGTGCCAATCAATTCCGGCGCATCCCGTCGGATCGAGTCCTCGAGCAAAAACACCGCAACGGCGGTATTTTCCCGACCGAGCCACACCTGGGTCATGTCGCTTTTCAGTTCGGGCAGTGGTCCCGTGAGAAATTCGACAAAACGGCGGTTGCCAATACGGGTGCGCTGGCCTTCCACGTCTGCCTCGATTCCCTCGCCTGCATGTGCCTGGAGCCGGGTTGCGGTCAACGTTGCGTCACCGGCCCCCGCAACAATGGCTCTGGCGGCAGGATGTTCTGAAGATTTTTCGAGCGCCGCCGCAATCGCCAGTGCCCGCGAACGTTGGTGAGTGCCAAAGATACGCACCTCTGCCATGACAGGCACTCCGATGGTCAGGGTGCCGGTCTTGTCAAACACGAAAACATCGGCTTTCGCCAGCCTTTCGATCGCGCGCGCGCGCGTCACAATCAACCCCATTCGTGCCAAGGTCGCAGTGGCCACCGCCTGCACCAGGGGTGTGGCAAGTGACAGCGCACAGGGACAAGTTGCGACCAGAACCGACACCATGATCGGCAAAGCGCGACCCGGATCGACGCTCAGCCAGTACCAGGCCGTTGCCATCGCCGCCAGCAGCACAAAGGCAACAAAATATCCCGACACCCGGTCGGTGATTTCCTGGATGCGCGGCCGTTCTCTGCCGGCGCGCTCCATCAACCCGACGATGCCGGACAACATTGTTTCCGGGCCCACCTTTTGGACATTCATGACCACCGGCTGCGTGCGATTCACGGTTCCACCGATCACTGCCGCGCCCTCAGGCTTTGGAACCGGGCGACTCTCTCCGGTAAGGAGCGATTCGTCGGCATCGGTATTGCCCTGCTCGATGCTTCCATCGGCGGGAAAATGGCTCCCAGGACGAACCAGCACTCTGTCGCCGGGGATCAGAGATCCGGCGGCAACCTCCTCAGTATTCATGCACAGCGGAAAATTCACCAACCGACTGGCGGTCGCCGGCATCGAACGGGACAGGAACTCAATAAACTCGGCCGCCTTGTGCCGTGCGTTCAGTTCCAGGAATCGCCCCCCGAGAAGAAAAAAAACAAACATCACGATCGAGTCGAAGTACACCGGCCCTTCCCCGGCGAATGTCGCGATCGTGCTGGCAACAAAAGCGACCGAAATCCCGAGGGCAACAGGCACGTCCATTCCCACGCGTGCGTGGCGCAAGTCGCGAAATGCACCTTGAAAAAAAGTCGAGGCGGACCACGCTACCACCGGAACGCTGAGCGCAAAACTTGTCCAGCGCATCAGTGCCTCGATGTCGCGGCTCATTTCGCCTTCTCCCGCCAGGTATGCAGGCACCGCGTACATCATCACCTGCATCATTCCCAGACCCGCAACCGCTAGCTGCAGCAAAGCGCGGCGTTTTTCGCGATTGCGGCTGAGTTCAAGCGCCTCGACACTGTATGGCCAGGCGCGGTAGCCGATTGCACCAATGTGATCGAGAATCGCCGACAATCTCGTTTCGCGGTCATCCCAGCGTACACGCGCCCGGCGTGTGGTGTAGTTGATCTGCACGGCGACCACGCCCGCCAATTGCGCAAGATGGGTTTCGTTCAGCCAGACACACGCGGGACAAGTGATGCCTTCCAGAATCAACGCCGCCTCGCGCTCGTGTTCGGAAGGCCGGGACACGAAGTCCTTCTGGATTTCCGGCCGGTCGAGGGCATCGGCTCTCGACAGGAACCCGGGCACGACTGCTCCCGGTGAGTCGGGAAAGTTCTCACGTTTCTCGTAAAAATCGGTCAGGCCCGCCGCGACGATGCTCTGCGCGACGGCCGCGCAACCGGCGCAACACATGGCGCGCGACGCACCGAAGATTTCGACGCTATGTGTGACCGGAACCTGCAGGTCTAGCCCGCAGTGAAAACAGCGCCGGATGTCCCCCGGCGGTACGGACACCGCAGCATTGCCCTGATCTCGTAGTCGGCTGGGCTGCATGGACGGGAGTTCAGCCAGATTCCTGGCAATCTGGCCCGTGCGAAACCAATTCGCCAATGGAGCCTGCCCGTTGATCGCTATGCGGTTTTCCTGTGATCGACTCCGCAGGTATCGGTGCCCAGCAATGCGTAGGCCGGACACCAGCGAATCAGTCCGGTCACAAGCGGTACCAGCCCGATCAACCCCAGCCAGCGTGCATTGGAGTCGCCCAGGAACACGGCGCCAAGCAAGGCGATCCCAACGGCGATCCTGACAATACGATCCGTATTTCCGACGTTCTGTTTCATTTTTTTCCACCTTTCCCGGAGAGTTCTGACTTTGACCGCCACATTTTCCTGCTGGCAAACGCGGGTCTGCTTGATCCTGGTCAAGTGCCAAAGAAAAAGCCCGCCGAAGCGGGCTTTGTTACCGTCCTGAGAGGCGATCATCCAGTTTGGGCTGCCACCTTCGAGCGCTGTGTCCTGGGCAGTAAAAGAATAACCACGATGCCTATAAAGCCTATGGCGGCGAGGGCCAGAAACGCCGACTCGCTTGCTCCTCCGCTCGCCGTGCGAATGCGACCGATCAGATCCGGTCCGAAGTGTCCGCCCAAATTCCCGACCGAGTTGATCCAGGCGATCCCGGCGGCAGCAGCAGTACCGGACAGGAATGCCGTGGGCAACGACCAGAAAGTTGCCACCCAGGAGAGAATGCCCACCGTCACCATGCTCAGTACCACAAGCGACATCACGACCTTGTTCTGGCCGACCAGGACGAAGGCCTCCGCATTTTCCTTCAATCGCTCGGGATTGGAGAAGATGGCAACCAGCGCCAGGCCGATCATCCCGCCGACCGCCAGCAGCAGGCCACCGGCGGCATGCCAGCGGCGCTCCTGGGTGCGATCCGAATGGGCGCCCCACACGACCATCGCCACGGCGGCCAGGCCCCACGGGATGAAACTCAGCAGACCCACCTTCAGGTACTCTGTTTTTGCGATGCCGGCTTCCTGCACGATCGTGGGCATCCAGAAATTCACCGCATAGAAGCACACGACGCCGCAGAAATATACCAAGGACAGTGCCCACACCCGACCATCGCGGAAGGCGTCCATGAAACTGTGGCCTTTGCCGAGTTCCTGCTTGCCGGCTTCGTCTTCGTCAAGCCGCTGAGAGATCATGTTTTTTTCCTGATCCGTGAGCCACTTGGCCTTTTTCGGCCCGTCGTCGAGCAACACAAACACCAGCGCGCCAATAATCACGGAAGGGATGCCCTCCAGCAGGAACAACCACTGCCACCCGCGCCAGCCCTGTATGCCATCCATGTACTGCATGATGGCACCGGAAACCGGCGAGCCGATCGCGTTGGAGACGGCGATCGCGGTCATGAACATTGCCACCACTTTTGCGCGTCGCGACGCGGGAAACCAGTAAGTCAGATAAAGAATAATGCCCGGGAAAAACCCAGCCTCCGCGACACCCAGCCAGAAACGCAGGAAATAAAATGTGAACTCTGCATCGGTGCAGTTGAACCAGGTCGCAATCACACCCCAACGAATGTCGCCGGTGAACATGAAGGCCGAAGAAATGATTCCCCAGGTGATCATGATGCGCGCAATCCAAATGCGGGCGCCCACGCGCTCCAGAATCACATTGCTCGGCACTTCGAATAGAAAATAACCGATGAAGAAAACACCGGCGCCGAACCCGTACATTGCATCACTGAACTGCAAGTCTCCCGCCATTTGCAATTTGGCGAATCCGACATTGACGCGATCGAGGAACGCAACAACGTAACAAAGGAACAGAAACGGAATCAAGCGCCACGCGACCTTGTCATAGGTCGCCTTTTCGAATACCGGGGAAATCGCGTTAGCCACGGAAACCTCCTCTGATTGTTTTTAGATTGGGCCTGTTTTGGTCGCCTCTTCTCCGGGCCATTCTAACAGCTGCGGGAAATTGTCTGGACCTTTGATCGCCATCAATCCGAGGAGTCGCGCCCCCGGTTAAAAAGAGACCGACAAGATCCATACCCCTGCCACTCACCGAAAGGACTTCCCGTGAGAACCGTTCTGGTTGCTGTTGACGGTTCGGCCTGCGCCGAGCATGCGATTGCGGAAATCGTCAAAATGACCCGACAATCCGGTCCGATGGACCTTCATCTGATCAATGTTCAGCCCCGCATTTTCGCGGAAGAGTCGTTGACATTCGGGGACATCTCCCGCATGGACAAGCACTATTACGAAGCCGGCGGCAAGGCCCTTGCGCCGTCCGAACAAGCCTTGAAAGCCGCCAATATTGCGTTCACTTCTCACCGCGGCATCGGCCCCATCGCGCAGATCATCGTTTCCAAGGCTGCCGAACTGAACGCAGACGCCATCGTGATGGGCACCCACGGCCACGGCCGGATGGCCGGCCTGTTGCTCGGGTCGGTGTCCAACAAGGTCTTGCATCTGTCGCCGGTGCCGGTGACACTGGTGCGAGGTGATGCACCGGTCGATTTTGTCGGACGACTCGGCGCGGTATAGCGTGTGAGAAACGTGCAGGATGAACGAGAGAAGGCGTGAAGGGTGAAGGGTGAAGGGTGAACGGTGAAGGGTAAAGGCCTTCAAGCCTCCTGCCTCATACCTCGTCCCTTAACCCTGGTTGTCCAATGAAAATATCCTTCTTCGGTGCGGCACAGGAAGTCACCGGTTCGTGTTACCTCATCGAAACAGCCAGCACCCGTTTCCTCGTGGATTGCGGGATGTTCCAGGGGAGGAATTCCCGCCAGCGCAACCTCGACGCCCTGGCATTTGATCCAAAGTCCCTCGACTTTGTCCTGGTCAGCCACTCGCACATCGATCACTGCGGATTGCTGCCAAGACTGTGCGCGCGCGGATTTTCCGGACCGATTTACACCACCGAAGCCACTGCCGACCTGCTCGGCGTCATGCTCGCAGACAGTGCGCGTATCCAGGAAAACGAGTTTCGCCAGGCGCCCCGATACCGCCGCGAGCGGCGTGCCAATGCGGCGCCGCTATATACGGTCGTACAGGCGCAAAAGTGCCTCGACCAGCTTCATGGCACTGCATACCGGACGAAATTTCAACCTCACCCCGACGTAGACTGCATCTTTCAGGATGCAGGGCACATCCTTGGTTCCGCGATCATGGAAATCTGGATTCGGCAGCGGGACGGAATCCGAAAAATTGTCTTCTCTGGTGACCTTGGACAGCCTGGCCGGCCGATTGTCAATGACCCCACACCGGTTGATGAAGCCGACGTCCTGCTGATCGAATCGACTTACGGCAACCGCCTGCACAAGAATTTCGCGCAAACCGTCGAGGAGTTGGTCGCCGTGATAAACGAGACGATCACGCGACGCCAGGGGAACGTCGTGGTCCCCGCTTTTGCACTTGGGAGAACGCAGGAGTTGTTATATCTCCTGTTTGATCTCACCCGTCAGGGGCGACTCACCGGCTTGCGCGTATTCGTGGATTCGCCTCTTGCCACCCAGGCCACGTCGATGACACTCAAACATGCCCGGAGTCTCGATGGGCCCGCACAAGCGATGCTGCAATCCTATTCGGCCGGAAAGAACGATCTGCCCATCCACCTTGCATTCACCGATTCGGTGGATGACTCCATGGCAATCAACATGATTCGATCCGGCGCCCTCATCATTGCCGGCAGCGGGATGTGTGACGGCGGGAGGATTCGACATCATTTTCGCCACAATCTGGGACGGGCCGAGTGCGCCGTCCTCATCTCCGGTTTTCAGGCCGAAGGAACCTTGGGACGAAAACTGGTGGATGGCGTCCGGGAAGTGGAGTTATTCGGCGAACCGACGCCCGTGCGCGCGAGCATACACACTCTGGGCGGACTGTCCGCACATGCCGATCAGGCGGCACTCCTGGCTTGGGCGGGACATTTTAAGCGCGCCCCGAAGCAGGTGTACGTGGTGCATGGGGAGAGCACTACAGCATTGGGTTTTGCGGATCTGCTGAATAAAGAATTCGGCTGGAATGCCCTGGCACCGCTGCCCGGTACCGTCGTCGACCTTTAAGGTGCGCTCATGATGGATACCACCGTCCCGACCATGGAAATTGCCATCCGGTTCCTTACCAGTCTGGCAGTCGGGCTCTTGCTTGGACTCGATCGCCAGAAAAATCCCGCTGCCAAGGCCGGTTTGCGAACTTTTGCGCTGGTTGCGCTGTTTGGAACGACCTGCGGTATGCTGACCGACCACCTGGGCACTACCTGGATTCTGATTGCCGGCATGTTGCTGGTGGGCGCCATGGTCATCGGGGCTTACCTCGGGCAGAACGATCCTGCCGCCGATTCCGGCACCACAACAATCATAGCGCTGCTGTTGTGTTATGCCTTGGGCGCGATGATCTGGTACGGGCATCGGCAACTCGCCGTCGCGCTCGCCATCGTGAGCACCGTTCTGCTGCATTTCAAGACCGAGTTGCACGGTATTTCGGAACGTTTGAAATCGCAGGATATCGCGAGCATTTTGCAGTTCGCCGCATTGACTTTCATCGTTTTGCCGCTGCTGCCGGATCGGGGCTACGGTCCTTACCAGGCGGTCAATCCCTATCACGTGTGGCTCAT
Organism: Burkholderiales bacterium; assembly: GCA_046155535.1. Taxonomy (GTDB): domain Bacteria; phylum Pseudomonadota; class Gammaproteobacteria; order Burkholderiales; family JACQAP01; genus JACQAP01. Next base: position 7,494 of record JBJXFN010000071.1, on the reverse strand, counting down.
GGTGGTGCTGGTCTCCGGCGTCGGTCTCACGGGCTACCTCGCGTTGCGCTTCGCGAATGCGAATCGCGGCGTGCTTCTGACGGGCCTTCTCGGCGGCCTGATCTCCAGCACCGCAACCACGCTGGTCTTCTCGCGGCAGACACGCGACCATGCGGCCAGTCTGAGTACCAGCGCCCGGATCATCCTGCTGTCGAATCTGATGGTGCCCGCAAGACTCGCGGTGATCATCGGCATTGCCGATTTCCAGGTGCTGCGTGCGCTGCTGCCCGCGTTCCTGGTCAGCATCCTGCTGGGTGGTGTTGCGGTTTATTTTTCGCGATCGAGCCTGCCCGTCCCTCAGCAAGCGTCGCCGTCCATCTTCACCAACCCTACGCAAATCAAGGTAGCGCTCGGTTTCGGGGCGATTTACGCCACGGTTTTGTTGCTCACGGCGTGGGTCTCCACACAAATCGGGGCGCTCGGATTTTATGCTGTGGCTTTTGTTTCGGGACTCACCGACGTAGACGCGATTACGCTCTCCAGCGTGCAACTCGCGGCACAGGGCCGGATTCCGCTCGACCAGGCCGGTATCGGCGTGGCAGCAGCGCTGATCGCCAATATTCTGCTAAAGGCCGTTCTGACCTTGGCCATCGGCGGTCGCGCGCTGGCAGCCCGTTGCGCCCCCACTTTGATGGCCATGACGGGTGGCGTGCTGCTGGGATTGACTGCCTTCTGATGGCTTTAGAGGCCATCGGGTGGACAGCTTCTGCGTTCTCCGCGGGGAAAATGCCGCCGTGAGTCTTCGTAATCTGGAATTTTTCTTCAAGTCGCAGTCGGTAGCGGTGATTGGCGCATCCGATCGCGCGCAAAGTGTCGGTGCCACCGTCATGGCCAATCTTGGTTCCGGCGCGTACCGTGGCCGCATCATGCCTGTCAATCCCGCACATCGGCGAATCCACGGGATGCTCGCAGCGCGCAGCGTCGCCGATCTGGACTTCACACCAGAGCTCGCGGTGGTGTGTTCGCCACCCGCCTCCGTACCGGGAATCATTTCTGAGCTCGGCACTCGCGGCTGCAAGGCCGCCGTGGTGTTGACGGGCGGCCTGTCGTCGCAATCGCTGCCGGATGGCGGCACCCTCACCCAGGCGATGCTGGACGCGGCGCGGCCGCATCTGCTGCGAATACTCGGGCCAAACTGCCTCGGCCTGTTGGTGCCCGCGATCGGACTCAACGCCAGCTTCTCGCACACCGACGCATTGCCTGGAAAACTGGCGTTTCTTTCCCAGTCCGGGGCTCTCGCCACCACGGTATTGGACTGGGGAAAATCCCACGGTATCGGATTTTCGTGTTTTGTTTCCCTGGGAGACAGTGCCGATGTCGATTTCGGCGACCTGCTGGATTATCTGGGCAGCGACCCGGGCACGGACGCGATTCTGATGTACATGGAATCGATTAAAGCGGCCCGCAAGTTCATGTCGGCGGCGCGTGCTGCGGCACGTGCAAAAGTGGTGATTGCGGTCAAGGCCGGTCGCGCTGCCGAAGGGGCGCGCGCCGCAGCCTCGCACACCGGTGCGCTCGCCGGCAGCGACGATATCGTGGACGCAGCCTTGCGGCGCGCCGGCATCCTGCGTGTGGCGACCACCGACGATTTGTTCAACGCTGCGGAAACTCTGACACGCGCAAAGCGCGTGACGGGAAAACGCCTGCTGATCGTGACCAATGGTGGCGGCGCCGCGGTACTGGCCACAGACGCCGTGGTGGCGGGCGGCGGCACGCTGGCCGCGCTCTCGCCGGATGCGCGGTCGCGGCTCGATCAGTTTTTGCCATCCACCTGGTCGGGTGCGAATCCGGTGGACATCATCGGCGATGCCCCGGTTGCGCGCTATGCGCGCGCGCTGGAAATTGCGGCCGGAGAGTTCGCCTGCGATGCCGTGTTGCTCATTCACGCGCCCACTGCCATCGTCTCCAGCGAATCCATCGCACGCGCCTGTTTGCCGATCATCAAGGCCAGCGAAAAACCGGTTCTGACCGTCTGGCTTGGGGAGGACGCGGTACGCTCCTCGCGCGCCCTGTTCTCGGAAAACGGCATCCCGACCTACGAATCCCCGGAACAGGCGGTACGGGCCTTCCTGCAACTTGCAGAGTATCGCAGCGCGCAGGAATTGTTGATGCAGGCACCGCCTTCCCGCGAACGGGAACGCCGGCCGGACTACGATGCGGCCCGAGATATCATCCGTGAATCCCTGGCTGCCAACGCCACCTGGCTGGACGAACCACGTTCCAAACGCCTGCTCTCGGCATACGGCATCCGCGTCGCGCGCACCGAGATGGTCAGGGATGCGAATCAGGCGGTTGTATCGGCGCGGGGTATCGGTTATCCGGTTGCCCTGAAAATTCTCTCCCCCGACATTACCCACAAAAGCGATGTGGGTGGGGTCGCGCTGCATCTCGACGATGAGGACGACGTGCGCGCCGCGGCGCGCGACATGCTCAAACGGGTCAAGACCCGCGCCCCGACAGCAGTAATAAGCGGCTTTACGGTCCAGGAAATGGTCGATTACACCCACGCGCGGGAATTGATAGTCGGTTGCGCCCTGGACCCCCTGTTCGGCCCGGCCGTCATGTTCGGGCACGGTGGCGTTGCCGTCGAAGTCATTGGCGATCGCGCCTTCGCCTTGCCACCCATGAACACCGCCGTTGCCCGCGACCTGATCGGCAGAACCCGGGTGGCGAAACTCCTGGCGACTTACCGCGACGTCCCGGCAGCGGACGAAAATGCTCTGGTGGAGTGTCTGGTCGCCGTGTCACAAATCATTTGCGAACATCCGGAAATCGAGGAACTGGACATCAATCCGCTGCTTGCCAGCGACCGGGGAGTCATCGCGCTGGATGCCAGGATTCGAATTCGGCCCACGACACTCACCGGCGAACAACGCCTGGCGATTCGACCGTATCCCAGGCATCTGGAGGAAACGGTGCAGGTCGGTGCACTGGCGCTGTTACTGCGCCCTATCCGTCCGGAGGATGGAGCAGCACACCGGGAATTCCTCGGCCGGCTCGCGCCGCAGGATACCTACTTCCGCTTCTTTCACATGGTCAAGAGCTGGCCGCACGCGCAGCTGGCGCGTCTGACACAAATCGATTACGACCGGGAGATGGCTTTTGTGGCGGTTTGTTCCCTCGATGGTCAGCCGGAAATTCTTGGCGTGGCGCGTGCCGTGACCGATCCCGACAATCTGCGCGCTGAATTCGCCATCGTGATCCGCAGCGATCTCAAAGGCCGCGGCATGGGCCATTGCCTGCTGCAAAAATTGATTCGTTATACGCGGGAACGCGGCACCCGCCAATTGGTCGGCGAGGCGATGGCCGACAATCACGCCATGCTGTCATTGGCCCGGGTCTGTGGGTTTCAGACCCGGACAGCAGTAGCCGGCATCGTGGAACTTTTTCTGGAAACCGGTCCGGATCGCGCCGCGTAGTATTCAAACCCGAAAAAGCGATTTGCCACAGAGATCACAGAGATCACAGAGAAATCAAAAGCGTCGAGTTCGCAGTTCCAAATCACCAGATGGGTCAGCTTTGAAATTGATAAACGTTCTTGATTTTCCTCTGTGACCTTGTGGTTTGAATGCGCTTTGTCTCGGATCAATGGTGTTTTTCTTTCGGTTCCGGGGATGCATTGCCTTCCCCGCCTTGTGCGGGCTCGCCGTCACCGTCAGACTCACCGGACTTTGATTCCTCCGGCGATGCGTTGGCCGGGTCCGCCTGCTTGGTGCCGCTTTTTTTCATCATGCCGCAGCCCTTGCCCTTCGCCTCCATCATCTTGCACTTCATCTTCGCGGCCTTTTTGGACGCCTCGGATCCACCGGTAAGTTCGTGCATGAGATGATGAATCTTCATCGTTTTCCGGGTGAGCTCGTGGTATTCGTTCATGAGCTTCTCGCGCTCCTGATTGTCGACGCTCTGGCGAATGCGGTCCAGAAGCATCACACTGCGCTGCAACTGCTCCTGCATGCGCAAAGCGAAATCGTTGAAAAGTTGTTGTTCGATCGTCAACGTGACATCTTCCGCCGCCGTGACGGCAACAGCCGGCACCGCGGCAAACAGTATGAACAGTATCCATGCAAAGCTGGATTTCATGGTTGTACTCCTTGCACAATTGCAATGTCGGCATTCTGATCTCTGCAGGACGGGCCGCCATTGACCTGAATCAATGACACGCCCAAGGAACCGCACCCGTGTCACTCCTGCCGTGGCACGATTGTTGTGATCCAGATCAAATCCGGCACCGTCGGTCGCTGCAACAATTCGAAACATCCTTTAGGAGATCCGATCGATGCAATTCCGGCCTGACGGTGCAAAACTCCACCGACAATTTGCAAGCTTATTCGCAGGCTCGTTCCTGGTTCTTTCGCTGGCGATCGGACACGCCCAGCCGCCTCCGGGGGAATGCCCGCAACCCCGCTTTACCGGAAAAGCGCCTGACGAGTACTACAACCTCGTCAATCCTTTGACCAACTATTCAAACAAGGTGGCGGAACGGTTATATCTGGGAAAGGCGGGCAATTTCGGTTGCGCGACCTGCCACGGCAAGAAAGGCGATGGCAAGGGACCGATGGCGAAGCAATTTGATCCCCGCCCGCGGAATTTCGCCTGCGCACAAACGGTCAACGGCATCCCGGATGGCCAATTGTTCTGGATCATCCGTTTTGGGTCGCCGGGAACTGCCATGCCTTCGCACCCGGATTTCACTGATCAGCAGGTTTGGGAGCTGGTGGCGTACTTGCGGCATCTGGCGAACTAGGGCGCTGCTCTGGGGTCGAGAAATCCTCGTGCCCAAATTCATACGCGGCGCGCAATTCCGCGCACCTGGCGCATTCAGGCTGCAGGTTCGATCAGTTCGGACCCGTCATTGGCAGCGCTGTTCACCCGCTGGCTGACCGCATAGGCGAGCATTTCGTCGGCCGGAAACGGCTTGACCAGATCGTGCGGTAACGGCGCGGTCGGATCCAGCCAGCGCGCGTAATCCGCCTGCGCGAGGATGACCGGCATGCGGTCGTGAACTGGTGCCATGATCTCGTTCGCGCCGGTCGTCACGATCGCGCAGGTTTCCATTCGGACATCACCGCTGCTCCAGGCCTCCCAGATCGCACCAATCCCGAAGGGCTCGCGTTCCGCCATGAGGAAACGCCAGGGCTGTTTTGTCGTGCCGGTGCGTTTCCATTCGTAAAATCCATCGGCCACCAGCAGGCAGCGCCGGCGTTTGAATGCTTCCCGGAACATGGGTTTCTCCGCGACGGTCTCACCGCGGGCGTTGATCGGTCTGACACCGTCGCGGGTCTTTGCCCAACGAGGAAGCAGACCCCAGAGTACTATCGCCGCGCAACGTTCGCCCTCTTCCAGGCGCACGATCGGCACGCGAGCAGACGGCGCAATGTTGTAACGCGGTCCGATGTCTGTGGCAATCCGGCCAAAGTCCGTCTCAAAGCGGGTCTTGAGTTTGACCGGCGGGGAGTTCAGATCGTAACGGCCGCACATGTCGTGAAATCCGCTACTCTTGCGCCCGCGTCGCGGCAATTGCACCGCGCACTTCGAATTGCACGCGATCCTGTTCGGCACCGCCCGCATCCATCAATACCAATTCATGCCGCCCGGCACGGGGCATCCAGAATACCGCCGCGTTCGTTTCACCGAGAATTTCGCCATCGAGCTGCCAACGGAAATCGGTGCGATACGGCGTCATCGCGAAATGCACACGCTGAATCTCCTCGGGGATATCCGGGTCCAGTGCAATCACGCTGCCCCGTCCGGGATAGGTGATCTGCACCGCTGTTGCCGCCAAAGACTTGGCCCCCACCCGGCTGGATTCGGTACCTGCAAGAAAATATTCCTCGCGTGCAGGTTCTATACCCTCGTCGAACCGGATGGAAGTGGCGACCACAACGTCCGGCAAGGCGGGTGCGATCGAAGCCGTGCGCCGGTGCAGATGGTTGACCAGCTCCAGCCATACCGGCGCGGCGCCCGTCACGCCCGAGACATCATGCATCGGCCCGCCATCAAAATTCCCCACCCAGACCGCCACCGTGAACCGGTCCGTAAAGCCCACACACCAGTTGTCGCGCATGTCCTTGCTCGTGCCAGTCTTGACCGCCGCCCAATGCCGCGAGGACAGCGGGCTTTCCATCCCGAAGGATAGGCTGCGTGCCATGGGATCAGACAACATGCTCGCCACAATCCAGGACGCTGCGAGATCCAGAACAGGCCGCGACGGCGTTCGCGTCGCGCGCTGGACCATCAGATTGGAAATGCGGCCGCCATTGGCCAGGGTTCGATAGGCGTTCGCCAGTTGCCACAGGCTGACCTCCGCCGACCCAAGTGCCAGCGAATAGCCGTAGAAATCGCCGTCGCCGGTGACTTCGGCGAAACCCAGCGCACGCAGTCGGTCCGCAAAGGTATCCGCACCCAGCAGCATCAACGTACGCACCGCGGGAACATTCAACGAAGAGGACAACGCTGTGCGCACGCTGGTCAGCCCCTTGAAATCCCTGTCGTAGTTCTGGGGCACATACATGCCGCTTGGCGTGACCAGGTTGACCGGGGAATCGTCCACCAGCGAGGCGGCGGTCAACAGCCTGGCTTCGATCGCCGCATGGTAGAGAAAGGGTTTCAGTGTCGAACCGGCCTGGCGCGGTGCGCGCACGCCATCCACATAGAATGCGCTCGCACTGGTGCCCGCGTTGCCCACGTAGGCCAGCACTTCGCCGCTGCGATTGTCAGCCACCAATACTGCGCCATCCGCCACCTGCCGGTGTGCTAGCTGGGCCAACTGGCTCTGCAGGGCTTCGAGGGCAAAGGTCTGCAATTCGCCATCCAGTGTGGTCTGCACCCGGGTTTGTCGTGCTGAAAGCAACTCGCGTGCGACATGCGGGGCCAGTGCCGCCCTGGGCGCAATCGCGGGCGCAGCCGGTAGTGCCGAGGCCAGCGCTTGCAATGCCGGGCACGGCACCTTTAGTTTCATGTTTTTCGCCAACACGCATGCCCGCTTCGCCGCGGCCTCTTTTTTCGCATTGGGCCCACGCAACAACACCGCCAGCAACAGTGAATCACGCTCGTCCAGCCCGCCTGGAGACTTCCCGAACAACGCACGCGCCGCCGCACCGATGCCCTGCAGCTCGCCGCGGAACGTCGCCAGATTCAGGTAAGCCTCCAGAATCTGGCTCTTGCTCCATGCCTTTTCCAGCGCCTTCGCTGCGCCGATCTGGTCCCACTTCTGCGCGACGCTGCGTTGCCGGCCGGCAGGCCGCAGGGAGGCGTCCAGATTCGCGGCCACCTGCATGGAAATGGTCGAGGCGCCGCGTGGTTGGGAAAACAACAGGGTGTCCAGTGCGGCATCGGTCAGTGCCAGCCAGTCCACCCCCTGATGGCTGTAGAACCGCTTGTCTTCCGCCCGGATTATGGTGGATAGCGCAGCCGGGGAGATTTCCGACAACGGAGTCCAATCCAGCCGCCGGCCGT
>JBJXFN010000051.1:0-2514 GCA_046155535.1 Burkholderiales bacterium | reverse complement strand
GCATGCAGCATCGCGATCGCCATCAGGCCCAGGCCACCTGCGCCCATGACGACGATCCAGTCCTCGGAGGTGAATGGGCGCAGCTTGTTGGTGGCGCTGTAGGTCGTGAGACCTGAGCAGGCCAGGGTTGCGGCGTACGCCGGATCCACCCCGGTAGCGTCGATGAGGTAGCGCGGATGCGGCACCAGGACATGATCGGCGTAGCCACCGGCGCGCTGGATGCCGATGTATTGCGGCGTCATGCATAGGTTGTCGTCGCCGGCCAGGCAACGGGCGCACTTGCCGCAGCCGGTCCAGGGATAAATGAGGCGATCCTCGCCAGCGGGAATCGGCCCGGCGTCGGGACCCGCGGAGAGCACCGTCCCGAACGGCTCGTGCCCCATGGTGATCGGCGGCTTCATCCCGCGATCGCTCATGTGGAATTTCTTCCCACCGCCCATATCGAAGTAGCCGTCGCGGATGTGCACGTCGCTGTGACACACCCCGCAGTACTTGAGCTTGACCAGCACCTCGGTGCCCTTTGGAACCGGGGTCTCGCGTACCGCGTGCTGCAGTGATTTTCCCCACTCGGTGATGTCAAAGCTCTGCATGTCCGGGCCTGCTGTTGTTGTTTGGCGGAGCGCGGAATTTACCAGACCGGCCCCGGTGTTCGCGATTTTCGCGGCAGCATTTTCTGCTTGCGAGCGCCTGCCGGGCCAACTTTGAGTCTGGCTGTGAAGCGGGCTGTTCTGGCAATGCGCCAGCCGAGCCTCGCGTGCAAAAGGCCAGCTAAGCCAGCCTCCCGCCCAGCCTGAAAAGTAAAAACCGACACTTCAACTGGAAAATTTGTCCATGACAAAAATGGGTCGAGATCCCAGCCAGCTAGATTTGGTCGATGGAATCTGCAACCAAATTAAGAATATTTTTTGATGCTGAAAAAGGCGGTCCCCGACTTTCCCAAGCGCCTGAGGAAAAGTACGGGGAAACAATGACATGCGGCGGCGAAGGCCGCGCTGGACCCGCCTTGGAAGCTGGCCTTTGCTGCCAGGAGGGCTATTGCGCAGATTTTCTCGACCTTGTATGTTTCCGGAGGTCAGGGTTTCCACGAGGGTTCCGTGCAATGCACGCAACTACAGCGCCTCGGTCGTTAACGGCACCTCCTGGAAATTCCTGAGGAAAATTTTTGGGCGACGCCAAACAGGTGCGGGCCGGCCAGACCGGATACGTGCACGGTTGCGGCAAATCCTTAGGAGCAGGTTACGTTGTTCGGCTGGTTCAAGAATCGCAAGTCGTCGCAGTCACCGGATGAAAAGTCCGGCGAAGCGGCTTCTGGCGACCATGCCGTTGCCGCGCAATCCCGCTTCCGGCTGGAGCCGCTTGAACCCCGAGTGTTGCTTTCCGGCGACGGAATGCTTGGGGCCGTCATGGCCGCAAAGATCGTCGAAACCTCATCTGATAAATCGGCCAGCGCGATCGTCGAAGAGCTCGATCGCGATTCTACCGGCGCTTCAAGCGAGTTGATTTTCCGCGGTGCAGCATTGAGTTCTGGCGGCGATTCGCCAGGAGTCGAGTGGCCCGAGGATTGGAAGTCGGCCACGGCTGGCGGTTCGACCGGCAGTGGATCTGGATCATTGGTCGAGGATTCGGAAGCATTGGTCCTGGCTGTCGATGAAGCAGTTCCGACAGCGGCTGACCTGGCGGAAATCGCCGACGATGGGTTGACCAGCCGTGCGGCAGAACTAGCAGCTTCCCCGGATGCTTCGGGGCGCGCGCTGGACACGAATTCGGCATTGGTCACAAGTCTTTTTGAGATCTCTCCGCCGGCCACCGGGCCGCCTGCTGATCACGCCGGCATCAGCGCGGCGCTCACCCAAGAAGTCATACAAAACAGCAATTTAGACTCGATCGATGCTTCCACCGGGAGCGACGACGGGTTTTTTGCGCTTCAGTTTTTGCGTGTCGCCGAGGGTACTTTCGACGCCCAGCCGCGCGCTCCCCCCGTAGAGCGTGCGCTTACCGAAGCCGATGTCGCGGGACTTTTGGAACGCGTCATCGCCGCCTGGTCTGCATCGCAGGTAGGCGATCGAGCAGCCAGTGTTCTGGCTGGACTCACGATCCGGATCGCTGACCTTCCCGGTGGTCAAGTAGGGTCGGCAGAGTCGACCACCATCACCCTGGACCCTACCGCCGCCGGCCGTGGATGGTTCGTGGATCCGACCCCGGAAGACGACAGCGAGTTTGTCGCTGGTGACGATGTATTCCGCATCGCAGCAAACCCATTTGGGCCGGCCCATGGTCGCGTCGACCTCTTCACGGTGCTGCTCCATGAGACCGGTCACGTGCTCGGGTTTGGCCATGACAGTGGCATGGCAATCATGTCTGAAGCGTTGCCGGAGGGGGAGCGCATTCGTGTCGCGGCGCGTGACGCCGCAACCGGCGATGCCGCCGCGGGCGCACCGGTTACTGATGCGGCGCGAACCGGCGATACCCTTGACTTGCTCGTTTCCACGATTGCCGGCGGGACGCTGAACAACG
>JBJXFN010000211.1:0-12951 GCA_046155535.1 Burkholderiales bacterium | reverse complement strand
CGTCTCGAGCAGCTGCCGCTGCAGCCCCGTGTCGATGGAGGTCAGGATCGTGTCCCTACTACACGCGATACGTCTCCAGCCCTTTCCAGTCAAACTCTATCCCATGTCCCGGCCGATCGGGCGCGATTGCCATGCCGTTACGCATTTCCAGTCGTTGCGCGATGAAACTGTCGAGACCGAAGCCGTGTACTTCGAGGTAAGCACCGTTGGGGACGGCGGCAAGAAGATGAACGTGGACGTCGTGCGCGCCGTGGGAGGTGACGGGCAGGCCGTGCGCCTCCGCGAGACGGGCGACCTTCATCCATGGCGTGATGCCACCGCACGTCGTGAAATCTGGCTCGGGAAAATCGACGCCGCCCCCTGAGATCAGCGCCGTGAACTCCGCCACCGTGTGCAGGTTTTCTCCGGCGGCGATGGGCACGCCGCCCTGCGCCCGCAAGCGGGCGTAGCCTTCGAAATCGTCCGGTCGGATCGGTTCTTCGATCCAGACGAGTCCGAACTCCCTCAACGCGTGAAAGGCCCGCATCGCCTCGTCGGGACGCCAGGCTTCGTTGGCGTCGGTCATGAGCTCAATGTCCGGCCCGATGAGTTCCCGCACGGCCGCGACGCGCTCCACGTCCTCGCGCAGAAGCGGCCGGCCCAGGCGCATCTTCACGGAACGGAAGCCCGCAGCGAGACTGCGCCTCACGCCATCGAGCAACTGTTCCATCGGAAAGTTGAGGTCGATGTTGCCGGCATAGGCCCGCACCTCGGGGCGATAGCCGCCCAACAGGCGCCAGAGAGGTTCGCCGAGCGCACGAGCGCGAAGATCCCACAGCGCAGTGTCGACCGCGGCGAGGGAAAAACTCACGAGGCCACCACGCCCGGAGTAATGATGCCCGCGCCAGAGTTGCTGCCAAAGCCATTCGATGCGGCGGGAATCCGACCCAAGCAGTTTCGCCTTGAAGACGTTCTCAACGATGGCCGCCGCCGCAACACCGTGGCCGGCATTGAGCACCGTGTATCCGACACCCGTAGAACCGGACGTTGTCCCGATACGCACGGCCACCATGTCGAACTCGCTCATCACACCATGACTCGCTGCCTGTACCGGCACAGGCAAGGGAATTCGGAAGAGGGTGGTTTCGACTCTGTCGATGTTCATGGCGTATGGCTCCTGCAGGAGTCCGGTTGCACTGATGTGTTGCGACCGGAACGAAGGTGATTCCGGTTCTGTTGCAGCAACGGGGAAATAGAATAACCCGAATCCCGTCGGAGCTCTAAGCATGCCTCGTTCGCGCCATTTCACGAAGCCAGGGCTCTACCGCTGCTCGATACACTTCGCCGGGACGTGGGCAGGTGTCTCTGATCGAGCTCTGCTTGAATTATCCTGGCCTCTTCAACAAGGTGATCGAGAAATGCGTGTGCGACTACAGATAGCTCTTTACCCGCAGGATAGACCGTATACCACGACTTCTTGATCGGAAAACCCTGCACATCGAGTACTGCGAGTTTGTCCTGCATGGACTCAAACAGCAGCGAATGCTCCGAGACAATTGACAAGCCCAACCCACCCGCCACGGCCCATTTAATAGCCTCGTTGTTACTCAGTTCCATTTTGATCAGGGGTTTGATCCTGGCCTTCCCGAAGAACTCGTCAATTGTGATCCTTGTGCCGGACCCGGATTCTCGAACGATGAAGCGCTCCTTCGCCAGTTGCTCCAAAGAGATGTTGCGTTTGGATGCCATCGGATGGTCGACGGGGGCGATCACGACCAGCGGATTCTCCAGGAAACGCTGGCGTTCGAATTCTTTTCCCTCTGGGGGCACACCGAGAATGTAGAAATCATCCATGTTTTCAGCGAGGCGTTCGAGCACCCGATTGCGATTGACGATCTCTAGCGCCACGTCGATACCGGGATAGCGTTTGCAAAACGGACCCAGAATCCGCGGCACGAAGTACTTGGCGGTCGTGACGATGGCGATGCGCAGACGACCCGCTTTGACACCCTTCAAGTCGGCAATTTTCATCTCGAACCGTGCCCATGCCTCGTTCAGTTCGTCGATGGTACGAGACAGTTCCGTTCCCGCCTGCGTAATGTGAATTTTCTTGCCGACTTGTTCGTAAAGCGGCAGGCCCACCATATCTGTGAGCTGTTTCATCTGTGCGGAAACGGTTGGCTGTACAACATGCAGTTCACGCGCCGCACGGGTAAAACTGGCATGACGGGCAAGCGCCCTGAACAGGCGCAGCTGATTCCAGGTTACTCGCATGTGTTTCATTCCTTCCATGAAAGCCTATCTATCGAAATCATCATTACTCTTCATGATGAAAGTTGAACCCGTCCGGAAAGCTTGCGTCGAAGGGTTGCGATCGGAATGAATAAGCCGGTCGGAGAATCCGAAACGGCGAATGAGCGTGACGAATTCGCGACATGGCCGGACGGTATCCACCTAACGCAACCTTTAGGAGACGAAAATGAAGTTTGGTTCAAAGAAAATGATGGGAATTCTTGCCCTCGGCGCGGCTGTTGGTCTTCCCGCGGTGGCACATGCTGGCGCAGGCCATATCATTTATCAGCAGAAGAAGGCGGACATGGAGGCCAGGGAAAGAGTAGACGCCGGTAAGGGCACGGTACTTGACGTGCTAAAACTGGGTGGTCAGTTTGAAACCTTTCTCAAGGCCGTTGACGCGGCGGGCATGACCAATACATTGAAGTCCCCGGGAACCTTCACCGTGTTCGCGCCGACCGACGACGCGTTCTCCAGAATCCCCACCCAGGAGCTTCAGGCGCTTCTCAAGGATACCACCAAGCTCAGAGATGTGATCGAAAATCACATCGTTGCGCAAAAGCACTATGGCTGGGATCTGCGTCGGGACGCGCTAAAGTCCATGGATGGGAACACCTTGCAGATCGCCCAGTACGTTTCGCCTCAGGACATTCGAATCAACGGCAACATCGATGTCCTCGATGCCAACATGAAAGCATCGAATGGCGTGGTGCATGCAATCGACGGGGTTTTGATGCCTGAGGGCTGATTTTTACGGGACGCCGTCCAAGGCAGGGGCCGCTTTCGCGGCCCTTTTTCTTGATGCGCCTTGGTTTGAGTCGACCAGACCCGGCGCAATTGGATGTGCCTGACAACAGGGCAGGTGGAAACTGATACCCACCCGCTCTGCATTTCACGACGCCCGGCTTGTTTGCACATGCACAGTTTCCCGGGATCCTACTTCTGTCGTTTGGCCCATTTCTGCGTCAGGAAAGATTGCTTTTCTTCCGGCGAATTCAGTTCCTTATTGTTCATGTCATTCGCCGACCCGACCTGCACCTCCATGCCATTCACAGTCTTTGTTCTGACAACCGCCGCGCTGGAAAGCAGAACAAGAATTGCTGACAAAGGGAACCATTAGCGAATGGGCTTCCTCGCTTGAAATTCGTTTTCCGACAGCCGTCTCATCGCCAAACCTCTTGCGAAGCATGACATTTGAGGTGGTTTCATGCGCACAGTTCGCCATCGGCAATGGCACTACGTGATGGTAACCATCGAGTTTCCTCTATTGGTCCGGTTTGTTGACAGGACCTTGATCGAACAAACCGCGGGCGGAAGCCGCCGGGCATCTGCACAATCCTGGCCTGGCAGACAAATTGCCGAGGCAAGCCTTGGATAGACGTATGTGCATCATATTGATAAAAACACATCATTTCTCATTTCGCTGACTACCTCGTATTGTGGCCCTGTCGCTGTTGAACTTGATCCCGGATGGAATTGACGCGGTGATGACTCTCGATATAACAGACTGTAAGGAAAATTACGTGAAATCCCTTGCTACTGCAAAGACTGGTATGGCGCACCTGCGCCGTCTTTGCCTTGCCGATGACCACGGGAAGGACTGCCTGTGATGCCCGTGATTTCTTCCGGTACAGGTATGGGAGTTTGGTCTGGCGATGTGCTCCCCACGACTTTCTCACGCTCGCGCCCGCAACCTTCCTTGCCACGGATGTCTGACAAAGGAATCGCCGATCAGAAAATGACAATGATTTGCGCGGAGAAAACCACATGACCGAACAGTTCCCCGGAAAACATCGATCCTGGAACAGGATCGCTGCAGGCATCGCGGCGGCGGCCTCTTTTGCCACACTTTCTTACATCATGTTGGCCGATGCCGCGCAAAGCGGCGTGGCTTACGTATCCAATCAGGAGGGCGGAGTCAGCGTCATCGATCTTGCCACGCTACGCGAGACCGGAACCATCGACGTCGAGGGCAAAACTCCGCGTGGTATTGGAGTAACGGGTGACGGTCGCCACCTGATTACCGCCAATCGGGACGGCGGAGATGTCTCGGTCATCGATACGGCTTCCCGCAAGGTCATCAAGCACATTCCCATCGGCAAGAATCCCGAATTTGTACGGGTGCATGGCAAGTACGCCTACGTCAGCTTTGAGCCGAGCAGCAAGGGGCGCCCACCCAGCGCCGCCGATGAGACCGATGAGGACAATGACAATGACAGGGTACCCGCTGAAATTGCCGTCATTGACACCGAGACCTGGCGGCTTAAACGCTCGATTCAGAGCGGGCCCGAGACCGAAGGCATCGAGTTCTCCAAGGATGGAAAGCAATTGTTGGTCACGAACGAAGGCGACAATACGGTCGCAGTGTACGAACTGGCGACCGGCAAGCTTGTGAAGACCATAGACACTGCGCAGTTGGGTATTCGTCCGCGCGGCATCAAGGGATCTCCGGACGGGCAGCACTATGTGGTTACACTCGAGTACGGCGACAAGTTTCTCGTCATCGGCAAGAATCTTGAGCCGGTGAAAACCGTTGCAACCGGCAAAACGCCTTATGGGGTGAGCTTTGATCGCAGCGGTCAGCGACTTTTCGTCGCCGCCTCGCGAGAAAATGCCCTGCAGGTGTTCGACGGCCGGACCTTCGAGTGGAAGCGCAACATCCCGGTTGGAGAACGCTGCTGGCATTTCACATTTACGCCTGACGACAAACATATCCTGGTCGCCTGTGGGCGCTCCAATGAGGTGCTTGCATTCAACGCAACAACCTATGAGCGGGTTGCGCAACTGCCCGGCATGGCGCTGCCGTGGGGCATCGTGACTTACCCCAAGGCGGTGGGCAGTCTCGATACCCCCTGAGAACAGGACTTTGTGCGCGTGCCCATGGCCGCACGATTCAGAATTTTTCCGGCCTCAAGATCTCAACTTCGCTGACGAACAGGATCATTGCATAGTCATCGTAGTAGCGTTCTTTGAGCGCCGTTGATATGGCCAGCGCGATATCGGGTGTGCAAACAACCTCGATTCGGATATTTGCGCTATGTTCCCATCCCGCATTACGCACACCCCGGCTGCCTTTCCCGCGAGCGTCGGTGACGGTATAGCCGCGCGCCCCAAGACGTTCGATTTCCTGAAGAAGGTCTTGTTCCAGAGCGGATTCGGTCACAATGCTTACCAGTTTTCTTTTTTCCGTGATCATGGCCCTTGGCCTATATGAGGTGAAATTGCCCGGCGATCCGGTGATAGATCGGAATCCCCAGCACAATATTGAACGGAAAGGTTATGCCCAGAGAAGCTGTCAGGGACAGGGTCGGATTGGCCTGCGGCACCGCAAGCCGCATCGCCGCCGGCGCCACGATGTAAGAAGCGCTGCCCGCCAGTGCCGCGAGCAAGACCGTGCCGCCCACTGACAACCCCATCATCCATGCGACTGCCGCCCCAAGGGTGCCGGCGGCAATGGGCGTCACAATGCCAAATGCAATCAGAAACAAGCCGTGCCGGCGCAGTCCTCCGAACTGCCCCGCGCATATCAGTCCCATCTCGAGTAGAAACAGCGCCAGCACCCCCTTGAACAGGTCGAAGAACAAGCCTTCGATGGGTTTGATTCCCTGTGGCCCCGCGATCCAGCCGATAACCAGTCCGCCAAACAGCAAGACGATACTCTTGCTGAGGAAAATTTCCCGGGCCAGCGGACGCCAGCGGGTATCCCGGGTGATACCGCGTGCCAGCAGGATACCGACGAGAATGGCCGGCGTTTCCAACAGCACCAGAAAGACGGGCATGTACTCCTCGAATGGAATATTCCGGGATGCAAGATAGGCTACCGCGACGGCGAAAGTTCCAACACTTACCGAGCCGTAGTGGGCTGCCACGGACGCGGCGTCAGCCCGCCCCAGGCGGCCCGCGTAACGCAGTAGCGGATAGAGCATCAGGGGCAGCATAAATCCCAAGAGCACGACGATCGTTGCCTTCGGAAGAAGCTCCCAGAGCGGCTGATTGGCAAGTTCGACGCCCCCCTTGAGTCCGATGGTGAGCAGGAGAAGAATGCTGAACAACTCGTATGCGGCCGGCGGCAACCGCAGATCGCTTCGCAGCAAGCCGGCGCCCAGGCCGAGAATGAAAAACATGACAACCGGGTCCAGCATCGTTATCAGGATTCGGTCCTCTCGCGCAGCGTTTCGATCTCGCGCCTGAGCGCGCGCAGCTCGTTAAGAATAGTCTGGGTTTGCGCCGCGCCTTCGTCTTTCAAATCCTCCGATACCCTTGACTGCATCGCGTTGACCACCACCGCGATGAACAGATTCAACACCATGAAAGTCGCGATCAACAGGTAGATCACAAAAAATATCCAGGCGTAAGGCGCCTGCGCCATGACACTACGTGCGATATCGGGCCAGCCTTCCACGGTCATGACCTGGAACAGCGTAAACAGCGATGCGCCAAGAGTACCGAAGAATTCCGGTGAAATCGCCCCGAACAGTTTGGTCGCCATCACCGCTGAGACATACAGCACCAGGGACATGAGCCCGATGATCGATGCCATGCCCGGTATCGCGGTGAGAAGCGCCCCCACCACGCCGCGCATGGAAGGCACCAGCGACACCAGCCTCAGGACGCGCAGAACACGCAGCGCGCGCAGCACACCGAAGGCACCGCTTTGCGGCATGAGGGCAATGGTCACCACCGCGAAATCGAACACCCGCCAGGGGTCAAGAAAGAAGCGGCCTCGATAGACAAACAGTCGCAGCAGCAGCTCGATCACGAAAATACCCAGAACAATATTGTCGAATGCGAGAAGCAGTTCGCCAAATACAAACATGATCGACTGCGAGGTTTCAAGACCTAACGTGACCGCGTTCAGACCGATCAGGGTGACAATGATCTTTTCGAAGCGCGGATGCTCGACCAGGGTGCGAGCGCGTTCGCGCAGGCCAACAAACTGTCCCGGAGCCGACGCCATATTGGTTTTCATGTCACGCCCTGGCCGTTTGCTTCGAAAGCAGACTCGCAACGATGGACGCGAACAGGATAACGACAATGGCGGCAAGCATCCAGAGTATGGGTATCTTCCACAAATCCAGGATCAGCATCTTGACCCCAACCAGCGTCACAATCACCGCCAGACCGTAACCCAGCAGGTGGAAGCGATCGGCCATGTCGGCGAGCAGAAAGTACATGGCGCGAAGTCCCAGAATGGCAAAGGTATTCGCGGTGAACACGATGAACGGATCGCCGGTCACCGCGAAAATTGCCGGGATGCTGTCCACCGCGAAGATCAGATCGGTCACTTCCACGAGCACGAGTACCAGTAGTAAGGGTGTCGCATAAAGCAAGCCGTTGCGGCGGATCCAGAAACGCTCGCCATCCAGGGTTTCGGTTATGCGGAACCGGGTGCGCATCCAGCGCAGAACCGGATTCGCGCCCAGATCTGGCTTCTTTCCAACGAAGAGGAACATCTTGATGCCAGTGAACAGCAGGAAAGCGCCGAACAGATAGAAGATCCAGGTGAACTGCTGAATCAGCACCGCGCCGAGATAGATCAGCCCGGCACGCATCAGGATCGCGCCAACCACGCCCCATAACAGAACCCGCTTCTGAAACTCAGCCGGAACCGCGAAATAGGTAAATATCGTGACCCAGACAAAGACATTCTCTACTGCCAGAGCCTTCTCGATCAGATACCCGGTCAGGTACTCCAGCGTCTTCTGTCGCGCGACCTCAGTGCCATGCTGCCCGCCAAGATGCCACCACAACCATCCGGCGAAAGCCAGCGCCGCACAAAACCACACGACCGACCAGATGGCGGCCTCCTTGACCGACACTTTGTGGGCGCCCTGCACCTTGAGCACCAGAAAATCCACCAGCAGCAGTATCACGACCAGCAGACTGAAGCCCACGTAGAGCAGTGGTGTGCCGGTATGGGCGATTTCGTTCATTTCAACTTTCTCATCCGTTAACCAATTTTGGCCAAAGCTGCACCACCTCCACCACAACAATAGTGACCCAAAGGGCTATGCTGATGCCCACGGCGGCGGCTGCGATATCCTTGATGACTCGAATTTTCTCGTTATGCCGTGTTTCGACAAAATCGCACAATGCTTCGATCGCGCTGTTGAACATCTCGGCGATCAGTACCAGCCCGGTCGCAAACAGAATCAGCAGCGCATCCAGCCATTGCCTAAGCCAGAAAGCGGCGGCCACAATGACCATGGACAGAACGAGTTTGTATGTAACGCTGAAGTCGTACACGACGGCGAAGCGCAACCCGGACAGGACAATTCTGATCTTGCGCAACGGGTGATAACCCGGATCACCCGTGCCCAGAAATTTGTTATGCATGACGTTTCCGCTCCCGGCAGGTGAAAGCGAAAGTCCAAAGCGCGGCGGCCATCGTGCCGGCCAGCACATCGCTTGGAAAATGCATTTGCAGGTAGAGCCTCGAGAGGCCAACGAGCAGTATCAGTATCAAAGCGACGCCCAGCCACAGGCGCCGTTGCGGCGACGGGGCGAACAGCCAGACTGTAGCCAGTGCAAATGCAGTGATCTGCATGGCGTGGCCGCTGGGAAACGACGCATTGGGAGGCAGAGATAAAGTCGGGTCCAGCAATGCTGGTCTTTCGCGCCCGATGAGGAATTTGGCGGCATAGCCAAGAGCGCTGGCTCCGGCGAAGGCCACCGCGAAGCGCAGCGCCTTGGCGCCCTGGCGATGAACACTCATGCCGATCATCATCAGCATGGCAAGCGGGGCAAGCATCCACAGGGACCCCAACCACGTCACGGTAGTAAACAAACTGTCAAGCGCAGGGCTGCGCCAGGCTGCGAACCACTCCAGCAGATCCGCATCCCAAACCGGTGGAGAGCAAGTCGGCGCCGAGCATTTCAGCACGGCGCCGAAGGCGAGTACTACGATCGCGCCGAATGCAGGCAGAACGATTTTCAGATTACGCATGGCGACAAATCAAGCACCGCGCACCAGTGACATGATCTGGGATGCGTCCAGGGTGCCGGCCTTTTGCTCAATCTGCGGCAGATATTGCGCCTGCAACTGTTTGGCCGGGCCGAGCATGCCGCGAAAACTTTCCTGAAGCATGGCAGCGCTCATTTGCCGCCCGCCTGCGTAGTAGCGTTTCGCGATCTGCCCCAGCGCATAGGTGCTGGCAAAGGAAAACGCCACGCTGGTAGCGGAGCGGCCGAGCCCTCCGGCCATGCGCCCCGCCGCCTTGCCGATCAGACCGCCGAGCAGCTTGCGGCCGATCTGCTCAAGGTACTGCGAGGTGAGTCCCACGCCCACGGTGCCTAGAAATTCCTTGATATGCCCCTTGTCGAGTTCATAGCCGTAGCTCTTGCCGATGCGATAGACCATCTTGATCTGCAGCGGAATGATGGCCATCGAGGCCCAGGACTGCGGCAGCAATTCCAGCGCCCCATTCAGAATCGAGTAGTTCAGTATTGACCGGTCGAGCTCGGCTTCAGATACGCCAGGAGTCGGGGTCGGCACCGCTCCCGATTGCCCGGCGGATTGTGACTGCCCCGCCTTGCCGGCAATCGCAGCGCCCACAACCACAGTGCCGGCAGTTACTGGGGCAGGCAGTGGTTCTTCGGCCAACGCGGCGGCTTCACGCTCCACGGTCGCGACTTGTGCAGCATTCAGGCCCAACGCTGTCTTCAAATCAGCGAGAAAGCGGCGCTCCTCGTCATTGACCAGACCATCGGCATCACACACGCACACCGCCATTTCATAGGCAAACTGACGATGCGCAGGATCATCCAGTGCGCGCGCGGCATCCGCAATCTTTACCCGCTTGAGCAGCACGTCCTGATACACCTGCGCCATGTCCGGTGCGTTCTCTTCATTCGCCAGAGAATCTGCCAGCCGCCGGACCTGCTCACGTTCGCGATCATCTTTGCTGCTGTCGGCAAATGCGGCAAGAAGGGCGACAGAGAGAATTGCCTTTTGCTGATCCGTGTTCATTGTTTTGCTCCCGAATAAGTTTCAGATGAAACGGTGTTTCCCCATTGCACCACCCGGTAAATACGCCGAGCGTTTGGGCGCGGCCCATTCCTCGATAATCACCGATACATTGCCGCCACCCAGGTCTTTGACATGTAATTCGACGCGAGTTTCCTTGCCTAGGTATTGATGCCGTTCTTCGCCCACGGATGCATCGATCACCCGGTTCGACCAGCCTTTCTCCGAGAACCTCGCACGATAAAAGTCCGCCACGGCTCGAAACTCACCCCGTCCTTCATATCCTGCCAGGCGCGATTCCGCAGTCGTGCTGTAACGGGTGCGCACAAAGTCTTTGTAGCGTGCAACCGAACCGACATCTTCCCCGGCAACATCCTTCTGCGCCTTCGTCACTCCTGGAATCCAGTTCTCAACCGCCTGAGCAGCTTCGGGCATGACGCCTTCGATGCTTTTACGTATATCCGGGATCTGGCCCGTGAGCTTGGCCCAAGCCGGCGGAGCCTGGTTCGACACCCAGCCAATGGCAGCGATAACCGCCCAGATACCCAGCCCAAACAGCACCAACAAGGCAATGCCACCCACGGCAATCGCAGCCTTCAGGTACCGAAATCGTCCGGCCTTGAGCAAGCTCAACAAAACCCACGGTTTCATGTTTTCGCCCTCGCAGCTTTGGGCTTGCGTGAAGTCATCAGGCTCGCCAACACCGACGTAATCAGAATAAGCGCTACCACCCCCAGCGCAATCGTCACGGGAATCTTGAAGACATCGAGCAGCAGCATTTTGACTCCGATGAACATCAGGATGAAGGCCAGGCCGTACTTGAGCAGATGGAAGCGCTCAGACATGTCGGCCAGCAGAAAGTACATGGCGCGCAGACCCAGAATCGCAAAAATGTTCGATGTGAATACAATGAAAGGATCATTGGTCACGGCGAATATCGCCGGAATGGAATCCACCGCGAACACCAGATCGGTAAACTCGACCAGAACCAGCACCAGAAACAAGGGCGTGAAATAGAGCAACCCGGCTTTGTTCACGATAAATTTCTCTCCGTGATGCTCCGTAGTGATGCGCATATGACCGCGCATCCACTTGAGGATCGGATTCTTGTTCAGGTCCGGTGCATGGCTGGCGAAAAGAAGCATCTTCACTCCGGTCAGCAACAGGAAACCGCCGAATACATACATGATCCAGTGATATTCGGCTAGCAACGCCGCACCAACATAAATCAGTATCGCGCGCATGATGATCGCGCCCAAGACACCATAGAGCAGAACGCGCTTCTGAAACTCCGGCGGAACCGCGAAGAAGCTGAATATTGTTATCCAGACAAAGACATTGTCCACGGCCAGGGATTTTTCGATCAAATAGCCGGTGAGGTACTCCAATCCCTTCTGGTTGGCCACTTCACGTCCGAAATTGCCATCCAAGTACCACCAGAACCAGGCACCGAAAGAAAGCGCGATAAGTATCCAGACGACCGACCAGCTTGCCGCCTCTTTCACACTCACCCGATGACTGCCTTGGGACTTCAGAACCAGGAAGTCCACGGCCAGCAGCACAACAACCAGGACGGTAAAGCCCAGATACAGGACCGGCGTGCCTATGGATTCAGCGAACATTTTCAGGATCTCCCAATCGATCGGGAGAGACGGTTGGTGGAAAGTGACGCGAAGTCTAGTATCTCAAACATGTTGTGTAAAATCGATTTATCTACGTATATACTTCGAAAAACACGAAGTATTAAAAACCATGAACCTCAAGCATCTGCAATATTTCTGGCGCGTCGCCAAAAGCGGCAGCATGGTACGTGCCAGCGCACAACTTCACCTCACGCCCCAAACACTGAGCGGGCAGATCAAGCTACTCGAAGACAATCTGGGAACGGCGCTGTTTGCCAAGAGCGGACGCAACCTGGAACTGACCGACGCGGGACGGCTGGCCTACGGTTACGCGCAGGACATATTTGCGCTTGGCGCCGAGCTGGAAGGCACCATGCGCAATCTCCCTTCCGGAGGCCGCCCGGCGGTTTTCCGCGTCGGGGTCGCCGATGCCGTGCCAAAGACGATTTCACACTACCTGATCGAACCCGCGACCCGGCTCGCCGAACCCGTGCGAATCGTATGCCGAGAAGGAAGACTGGATTCCCTGCTCTCGCAAATCGCCGCCCATCGGTTAGACCTCGTCATCGCCGATGCGCCGATTCCGCCGTCGGTCAGTGTGCGCGCCTACAACCACCGGCTTGGCGAATCCGGTATGAGTTTCTTCGCCGCCAGGAAACTATTGAAGACACTCAAGGCACCTTTTCCTGCCTGCCTGGACGGTGCCCCCATGCTCATTCCCGGCGACCGCGCGGCCATCCGGCCACGCCTGGACCGCTGGCGGGAAGATCACGGATTGAAGTTTCAAGTGGTCGGAGAATTCGACGACAGCGCCCTGATGAAAACCTTTGGCAAGAGCGGCATGGGCATTTTCGTCGGCCCGAGCGTACTCGAAGCGGAAATAAAATCTCAGTACAACGTGGAAGCCGTCGGGAGAACCAAGGAAATCGTCGAGGAATTTTTCGCGATCTCGGTCGAGCGACGCGTAACCCACCCTTGCGTTGCGGCCATTACCGAAGCAGCCAAGCATCGCTTGATCGCCACAAAACGCCACGCCGCATAAAAGTATTTGCTGCGAACGCGAGTTGCGAGGCTAAGTCCTTTGCAACGCGC
>JBJXFN010000047.1:0-5734 GCA_046155535.1 Burkholderiales bacterium | reverse complement strand
TCAAGAACATCGGCTGCCACAAGGGCATTCCGTTCGGCCAGTTCTACGCGCGGTATGCCCACGCGGAAGACTTCGACGCCGCAGCGGATGACTTCCTCGACCTGAACTTCATTGCCTACCACTCCGCGTGGCCGTATCACGCCGAACTGGCGGCATTGAAGGGCTTCAAGCCGCAACGCAAGAACCTGTACTGCGAAGTCGGCTCCACGTTCGCCGCGACGGTCACCAGCCGTCCGTTGGAGTGCGCCCACGTTCTGGGCACGCTGCTGCGCGATCTGGGTCCGGACTATGTGTTGTGGGGCACGGACTCGCTGCTCTGGGGCAACCCGCAGTGGCAGATCGAAGCGTTCCGCAACTTCCAGATTCCCGACCAGTTGGTCGAAGGCCACGGTTATCCGAAGATCACCCCGGAAATCCGTCGCAAGGTCTTCGGCGAAAACGCCGCGCGCATCTGGAACATCGACAAGCAGGCTGCCATGACAGCCAAGGCGGATATTCTCGCCAACAAGACTGCCGTCGCCTGATTCGGCGGTAAACTTGACGGGGCCGATTCCATCCCGGATCGGCCCTTTTTAGCTTTTGGAACGGAGAAATCGAAGTGCCGACCTACGAATACGCCTGCGACCCGTGCCGCGTCATCTACCGCACGAGCCACCGCATCAGTGAAACCGGGCCCACCCATTGCCAGACCTGCCGCGGGTCGTTGCGCAAGGTGATTTCGGCGCCCAGCCTGAATACGAAAAATCACTCCAGCCCGACCGAGGCAAAATACTCGCGCATGTCGGAAGCCGAGGAAATGGCACGAGAGAAAGATTTGCAGAAGGTCTATCAGACCATCTGGGTACCGCCGGAAGTCAAACACGATCCGTTCGACGATCACTGAAAGGCCGCCGATGAACCCGCCTGCCCAGGGACCTGCCCGCTTCAATGGGCACTCGACGCTCCCTTCTCCCCCCGGGAGAAGGGTTGGGGATGAGGGAAGAGGCGCCAGCTTCCCGGGCACAATTCGCAGTGCAGGAATCGTGGCGTCTCTCCAGCCCCGTGCTGCCTCCCGCCGCACCCGCGCCGCATTGCTGATTGCGGGCGCGCTGGCCGCCTTTGTTGCGATTGGCGATTCCACACTGCCCGATCCCTCGAGTTGGACAGCCGGCCCTTTCACCACCGGGGAGACCGGCGCGAACGCCTTTAACATTCCATATGCCGGGCTCAACAAAGAGCAAGGCCGTTCGTTTGCGGAAGGGCACTTCCAGTTCAATGAAGAATGGGTCGTGGCTCCGGCGCCGGGTGTCTGGGGGCTGGGCCCCACGTTCAACGAAGACCGCTGCGCCTTTTGCCATGTGAACAATGGTCGCGCCGTGGCACCGGAGGCGGGCCAGCCCGCCGCCCGCGGCACGCTGGTTCGGCTGAGTATTCCTGGCAAGACCAAAGAAGGCGCCCCGCTCCCGCATCCGCACTACGGCGAGCAACTGCAGAACCGGGGCATTCTCGACCGCGTGCCTGCCGAAGGCCAGGCGATATTCCACTACGAAGAAAAAACCGTGGCCTTCGCCGATGGCGAAACGATCATCCTGCGCAAGCCACGTATCGAGTTTCGCGACCTGCAGTTCGGCGACCTCGGGCCCGAAACCATGAAGTCGGTGCGCGTCGGCCAGCAGATGGTCGGCCTGGGTCTTCTCGAAGCGGTGCCAGAAGCGGCGATTCTGGAAATCGCGAACGCTCAGGAAAAACTCGGACTCCCCGGCCGACCGAATTACGTCTGGGATGTCGAAGCCGACAAAAAGGTCCTTGGCCGCTTCGGCTGGAAAGCGAACCAGCCCAGCCTGCGCCAGCAGACCGCCGCCGCTTTTCACGGCGACATCGGCGCTACGACTTATCTGTTCACCGAAGAAAACTGCCCCGCCGTGCAGGCAAAATGTCTGGAGTTACCTTCGGCGAGCAAATGCGGCGGCCAGGGCGGCTGCACCGGCAACAACTTTCGGCCGGAAGTGAACCCGAGCCGGCTCAACAACATCACGTTTTACCTGCAGACTCTTGCGGTGCCGGCGCGACGCAATATTTCGGACCCGGCGTTCCAGCGCGGAGAAGCGATGTTCGAAAAAGCACAGTGCAGTGCATGCCACGTGCCGGAACTTCGCACCGGCGCGAAAGCGTTTTTACCAACTGCCGCCAACCTCGCCTTCCGGCCCTACACCGACCTTCTGCTCCACGACATGGGGGAAGAACTCGCCGACCACCGGCCGGATTTCGATGCCAGCGGTCGCGAGTGGCGCACCGCGCCGCTCTGGGGCATTGGCCTCATCGAAACCGTGAACGGCAAAGCGACACTCCTACATGACGGCCGCGCCCGCAACATTGCCGAGGCAATCCTCTGGCACGGCGGACAGGCGGAGGCATCGCGCGAAACATTCCGCAACATGGCGAAGGGCGATCGGGAAGCGCTGGTGAAATTCGTCGAGTCGATTTGAAGATCAAGGACGCGCCCTGATAGTCAAATCGCAATAACCGTCCCCTCTTGCTCCTACCGTACCGCATTTTGATACATTAATCGTCGATCAACACGTAAAACCAAGGCTACGTATTTTTCCTACCAAGTCCCTCAAAAGGAGGAGTATGAATGATCAGTCTTAATTCCGCAGATGCCAATCAAGTTGCCAGCGCAAGGTCGTTTCGGACATCTCTTGGTCGTAAGTCACTCATCACATTTTCTGGAATTGCGATATTCACTTTCGATACTGATGACAATGAACTGAAGCGCACCACTGTTCAAATTGATTTGAACGCCTTATCCGAACAGCCACTCAGCGCGTCTAGTCCCGACTGCGTAGTATCGGTTGGGCTAGCTGGTATTTCGAATACCGAATCGGAATTCGTATTTGCGACAGATAATGCGTGGCTGGAAACAGACTTCAATGGACGGATGTTTCTTTACTGCGATATCGCAGTCAGCGGCGATGTTTCTAACCTTTTTCGATTTTCGTATTTCGCAACTGCCATTGTCGAGGTTGACGAACCCTTTATTTCTGGAACGATTTTTTGGAACACGGCCTTACTTTCGTTCGCATCAATGGATTCTCCTTTGTTCGAAATACATGTGGAGAAAAAACTACCTATCTTGCAACCACCCGCGCCAAGCTCAGGAGTTCCAACATTTGGAGGCCCGGTTGAAACGTGGGAAAGAGTACTTAGCGATCTTGTCTATGGGACGCCAAGAATTGCGGCAACCAACGAAATGGAACTGGATTACGTAGTTCGAGGAAAATTCCCTTTTGATACAGATTTGCGTGTCGCAATCGCGTTGACGAATAATGGCCCTCCCCACGTGGGTTCAGAGTTCGGCCGTTGGAGTACCACCCCGCCCTCGATAAGAATTTCCGCAAGCAATTACAAGATCAACGGGGTGGACATTAGAGCCGATCGGGCTCCACGTTAGTAATTAGGAGTATTTATATGCCCGAATGCAATAAGTTGCATCTTGTCCGACCAGTAGATTATGGTGATGTTGTTCGAGCACATCAAGATTACTGCGGGGCTATTGAGTGTAAGAAACTAGAGATTGATGTACATGGCCCTGGACAGGCGAATCGTTTAATCATGCTCAGCGGCACAGCTTTACCACGATTTGTCGCCAAAAAAGATCGCGACCATGGTCGTACTTTTTACGGCGCTATTAGTGGGAAACGAACTGAGCTAACTCGCGCAACCTATGTGCTCTACACTTCTTACGTCTTCAGTGACCTCACCAAGTGGGCAAACATCTATCATGGCAACACCGATCTAATCCAGTCCACATATGTAACACTGGCATCAATCGGCAACGGTGCCGAAGACCGTTTTCAAGTGTCATTGGAGGCCGTAAAAACCACGGTGCAGAACGTTCCTTCCATTTATTTGGAAGAGACAATCCGAGAGGAATTTGACGACCGTACGAGACGCAAGCTCCTTACTGGCAATTCGCACCGAATCGTGATCGAAATTGATGTGGCGATTTCCGGGCAAATCAGTCTCGGTCGCGTTGGTTATCAAGTTCATTTCTTGGTCAAACAACATCAGTGGATAAAATTCCAATTCCACAATGGTATAAGGTATGCCGTTTCGGCCCTGTCGTGGGTTCGCACTCCTTAGTCATAGCAAATAGAGCGGCGAACTACGGTAAATCCGATGGGGTCGAGATCTCGATTTTTCTCGGGTCGAAAATACTGCCCCGCACTACGTTGTGAAGCCTCATCTAGAACTGTAAACGGAATCTCGCTCACACACGGAGGTTGCAATGTGCCGCAAACTTGTGACCTGCTCAGGTTCTTAGGATCAATCGCGGAGCCAAAGGGGTCGGGTTACTTTTCGAATCGACAAGTAGTCCTTCGTGCCGCTGGTGACCCACGCAGCGCGTCGCTCTGGGCATTTACCTGGCGCGCTGTTCGGCCCGCTCGCTTACCCATGCTAAGCTTTCGGAGTCAATCCATCAGGGGCACCGCCTATGCCGACCTATGCGTTCACGACCGCGAAAGAAATGACGACGGATCAACGGGCAAAACTTGTTGAGAGCGTCACGAACATCCACCACGTGGAGGCGACGGCGCCGCGCTATTTCGTGCAAGTGATCTTTTACAAGGTTGAGCCCGGCTCGATTTTTATCGGTGGCGAACAAGCATCCCCGGATCACATCTGGGTACGGGCCGATATACGATCCGGAAGAACCAAAGAACAAAAGGCTAAGATGCTTCAACGCATCATGCGGGAGACGAGCGAGATCCTTCGCGTCTCCGAACAGGCAGTGTGGGTCTACATCTCGGACATTCCGGCGCAGGGTATTCTGGAGCTTGGAAACATCCTTCCGGAGCCGGGCGGCGAGGAGAAATGGCTTGCGTCCCTGTCCAGTGCGTTGCGCGAGAAGCTCGCGCGGACGACCTGATCCGGACTGTTCAGTTGGGGTTGAAGGCGGACGTGCCAACGAGAGGCACGCCGTTCCACGCGAACGTCAGGCAACACCAGTCAGACAGTTTTTTTTAGCCAGGGGGTTTCAATGAGTGACATCCACGAGGGCGGCTGTCTCTGCGGCGCCGTCCGGTACCGCGTACATGGCGCTCCTGCCGTCGGCACTGTATGTCACTGCCGATTCTGTCAGAAGAGACTCGCCAGCGCGTTTGCAGTCATCGCCTCGTTCAAGGAGGAAGCTTTCGAAATGCTGCAAGGGGAGGTCAGGGAAGTCGAGCACCGCTCGGATGTCTCCGGCCGCTGGCTGCGAATGAGCTTCTGCCCGAAGTGTGGCACGACGATCTCGCATGTTTCCGAATTTCGGCCCGGCATGCGCGCTGTTGCGGCGACAACCTTCGACGACCCAAACTGGTTCAAGATCGACCGGCACATCTGGCTTCAATCCAAGCTGCCGTGGGTCGTCATTCCGGAAAACGTCGCCACGTTTGCTCAAGGCGCCGTAGCGCCGCCACCTTAAACGCAAGAATTGGAACCCGCGTCGGACAACAATAACAAATCTTCAGAACGGAGGGAGGGGACAGGGGTCGAGGCCTCCACCTGCCGAGTTGCCCGTCGCCTCGCTGAACGTGCGCATCGGCTTCGCGCGAGAATAGTGTGATAGGACTGACGCCGATCTTTTGAGCGTCGCCGCTCTCGAACACGACGCAGCGCTTGGCTAAGCGCGCTGTAAGCGACGCCGACAACTTTTCCGGGAACGTCGCCATCCGAACCTTGCCGCCCCGCCGGGAAGCCGCTGCGAGCG
>JBJXFN010000038.1:0-12743 GCA_046155535.1 Burkholderiales bacterium | reverse complement strand
CGCCAGCAGTCTGGGCTCGGTTGCCAGCGCCCTGGCAATTTCGAGCCGTCGTTGATCACATAGGGCAAATTTCGGGAAAGCGCCTGCGCGTGACGGCCGATGCCGACATAGTCCAGCAGCGCACCGGCACGGCGCAGGATGGCGCGTTCCTCGTCGCGGGCACGGGCGCCGCGCAGGATGGCGCCGAGAAGGCCGGCATGGGTGCGCACATGGCGGCCGACCATGACATTTTCCAGCGCGGTCATGTTCCCGAACAGGCGGATGTTCTGAAAGGTTCTTGCTATCCCGCGCTCCACCACACGATACGGCGCCAGGCCGCGAAAACTAACGCCGTCGAAGAGCAGTTCTCCGTGCTCCGGCGCGTACAGTCCGGTCAGAACATTGAACAAGGTGGTCTTGCCAGCGCCGTTCGGACCGATCAATCCGTAAATTTCCCGATTCCGGATGCTCAGTGAAACCCCGGACAGAGCCACCACGCCGCCGAAGCGTTTTTCGATCTGCCGCACTTCCAGCAGCTTGGAGGCTTCGGTCATCGCGGCCTATTCGGAAGCAGACAGTTCGCGTTTGCGTTGTCGCGAGGGCCAGAGGCCGGCCGGCCGGTACAGCATCATCAACACCAGCGCCAGTCCGAACAGCAACATGCGGATGACTTCGGGATCCACGATCATGCGACCGAACAAGGCCTTTTGCACCGGCTCGACCGAGTAACGCAGCAGCTCGGGGACAAAGGACAGCAGCACAGCGCCCAGAACCACGCCCCAGACGTTTCCCATACCGCCCAGCACTACCATCGCCAGCACCATGATGGATTCGACCAGGACAAAACTTTCCGGACTGATGAAACCCTGGATAGCGGCAAACATGCCGCCCGCCACACCGCCAAAACTGGCGCCCATGGCAAAGGCCAGCAGTTTGACGTTGCGCGTATTGATGCCCATTGCCTGGGCCGCGATTTCGTCTTCGCGAATCGCCACCCAGGCCCGCCCCAATCGCGAATCCTGCAATCGCAGATTGATGACGATCACCACGATCAAGACCCCCAGCAGAAGGTAGTAATACTTGATCGGCCCCGAGAACGTCAGTCCGGCCAAAATGTCCGCGCGGCTGAAATTCAAATTGCCGAGCGAAAACGGGTCGATAGGGGTGATGCCTTGCGGTCCGTTGGT
Source organism: Burkholderiales bacterium (assembly GCA_046155535.1). Taxonomy (GTDB): domain Bacteria; phylum Pseudomonadota; class Gammaproteobacteria; order Burkholderiales; family JACQAP01; genus JACQAP01. The sequence goes on along the minus strand of JBJXFN010000038.1, from coordinate 11,577 downwards.
GAGATTGACCGGCCTGGCCAGGTTGTTTAAAAAAATGCGGACGATTTCTCCGAAACCCAGAGTGACGATGGCCAGGTAATCGCCGCGCAATTTCAAAGTCGGTGCGCCGAGCAGCACGCCGAACACGCACGCCAGCAGGGCACCGATTGGCAGAATCACCCAGAACGGCAGATGCAGATTGAAATGCGGTGAAGCGAGCAGGGCGTAGCAATAGGCGCCGACCGCATAAAACGCGACGTAACCCAGGTCGAGCAGTCCGGCGAACCCGACAACAATATTCAAGCCCAGTGACAGCAAGGCAAACAGAATCGCCAGATTGGTGATGCGCACCCACGCGGTGCCGGCGGAGGCCAGCACAAAAGGCAAGACCAGCAGCGCAATAACCATCAGGCCCATGCCGACTTTGGCGGCTGCGGGATGATTGCGCCATGCCGGCAAGCGCGAGAACCTGTTCATGCGCGATCCCCCACTCGTTCGCCCAGCAGCCCCGAAGGCCGGAAAATCAACACTGCGATCAAGACCAGGAACGCGAATACGTCCTGGTAGTTGCTGCCGAACAAAATGAAATGCCCGTCTGCCGCGCAACGTTGAGCCAGCGCATCAGACATCCACTGCACCTGGCAAAGATCCGTCAGTTCTCCGATATACCCGGCCCCCAGCGCCTCGACCACGCCCAGCAGAACACCGCCCAACATGGCGCCCGCAAGGTTGCCTATACCACCAAGTACCGCCGCCGAAAACGCCTTCAGGCCGAGCAAGGAGCCCATGGTGTAGTGCGCAATTCCGTAATAGGTGCCGACCATCACCCCGGCCACCGCGCCCAGCCCGGCCCCGATGACAAATGTCACCGAAATCACCCGATTGACGTTGACGCCCATCAACCCGGCAACCTGCGGATTCTCGGAGGTTGCCCGCATGGCAACACCCAGTCGCGTGCGGTACACCAGCAATGTCAACCCAGCCATCATCAGCACCGACAGCAAGATGATGCCGATCTGCACCGCGCTGATATGAGCGCCGCCAATCTCGAACACCGGATTGCCCATGATTTGCGGAAACGCCAGAGGGTTGCGGCTCCAGATCAGCAGGGCCAGATGTTGAAGAATGATGGACAGGCCGATGGCGGTGATCAAAGGCGCCAGCCGTGGGGCGCCGCGCAAGGGCCGGTAGGCCGCGCGCTCCATCACAAAACCCAGACCCATACAGGCCGGCACGGCGCATCCCACACCTACCAGCACAATCACCATGGGAGGCAACGTCGAGCCGGCCAGCGCGCCGATCACGGACAATGCCACCATAGCGCCGACCATCACCACTTCGCCATGCGCGAAATTGATCAGCTGGATGATGCCGTAAACCATGGTATAGCCGAGCGCCACCACGGCATAAATGCTGCCCAGGGTCAGGCCATTGATTACCTGCTGAATGAATATATCCATGACGCACGTTGACTGCGCAAAGCAGACGCCGAAAAGAAAACAGCACCCGAAGGTGCCGTTTTCCTGTTCATCAAGGGCGGCTTGCGATCACTCGCCGGAAAGCAAACTCAGTTCTTGGCGCCGGTTGCCGCCGCCTTGACGAAATCCTCGAACTTGATGGTGCTGCCGCTCTTTATGATCGCTACCGGTTCGACCTTGCCCGATTTCATTGCGAAGATTGTCATTTCCGCGTCCTTGCGGTCCCCCTTGGCATCGAATTCAATTTTCCCGCTGGCGCCTTCGAAGGAAATTTTTGCGAGTTCGGGCAAATACTTTGCCGGATCCGTGGAATCCGCCTTCTGCATGGCTGCAATCAACAAATTGGCAGCGTCGTAGGTAAACGGCGCATAGATGATCGGATCCTTGTTGAAACGCGCCTTGAACGCGTCGAGAAATCCCTTCGCTGCCGCCTGCACCGGAATACCGGCCTGGGAACAAACCATGCCTTCGGCCGCCGCACCGGCCAGTTCATGCATTTTCTCCGAACAGGCGCCATCCCCGAAAGCGAACACCGCCTTGATACCCAATTCACGGCCCTGCTTGATCAGGGGACCGCCGCCGGAATCCATGCCGCCGTAAAAGATGGCATCGGGTTTCTTGCCCTTGAGCTTGGTCAGGATTGCCTTCCAGTCCTTGGTGTCCTTGGTTCCCTTCTCACGCGGCAAGACATTGATGCCGGCATTTTTCAGGGTCAGGTCCACCTGATCGGCCAGGCCCTCGCCATAAGACGTAGCGTCATCAATCACGGCCACGGTTTTGGGTTTGAACTGCGTGCTCAGATAACTGGCAATGGCAGGTCCCTGTTGGTCGTCGCGCCCCACGGTGCGAAACGCCACCTTCAGTCCGCGCTCAGTCACCTTGGGATTGGTTGCCGAACCGCTGATCATCGGAATGCCCGCCTCGTTGTACACCACCGATGCCGGAATGGTGACACCGGAATTCAGGTGTCCGACCACGCCGGCAACCTTGGCGTCGGCAAATTTCTGGGCAATGATGGGTCCCTTGGCTTCCTTGCCTTCGTCGTCCTCGCTCAGCAACTCAAATACCATTTTCTGCCCACCGATGGTCAGACCCTTGGCATTGGCTTCTTCAATTGCCAGACGCACGCCGTCTTCGTTGTCCTTGCCCAGGTGCGCGATGTCCCCGGTGAGCGGCGCCGCATGGCCAATTTTCACCACTGGCTGAACCGAGCTTCCCGCACCCGTTTTGCCTTGATCGCCGCCTTTTCCGCATCCACCCGCCAACAGCACAACGCCCATTGCCGCTGCATATGCCCAAGAAAACCTGTCGCCGATTTTTTTCATTTCGCTCCCCCTCGTGATGCGTTCGTGAAATCGCCCGGATTATCGGCCAGCGATCCAAGCGTTGTCAATTTAGGACCGGAAATTCATCGGGTTGAAAACGCTTCCGAAACAAGTTCAGAAAAACAAAAGCCGGCGCATGCCGGCTTTTGCATCAGGCATATTACGTCCTGCTTACATCGCCAGAATCCACTGCACCAGGAGTTGCGCCTCTTCGTCCTTGACCGGATTCGGCGGCATCGGAATCGTGCCCCACACGCCACCCCCGCCGGAAATCACCTTCTTGACGAGTGTGGCTTCGGCTTCCTTGTTGCCCTTGTATTTTTTGGCAATCTCGGTATAGGCCGGGCCGACCAGCTTGGTACTCAATGCATGGCACGCGAAACAGTTTTTGTCTTTTGCCAATTTCTTGGCTTTTTCGGCATCCACCGCTGCGTAGGCGCCGCCCGCCAACAACAAGCCGGCTGCGGTCATCATCAAAACCAGAAACTTCTTCATTTTCGCGTGCCTTTCTTCACAAGTTGAGATCAAATCGGCGGGCATTCTAACGGCTTTTGCCGCCCTTGGGTATGTGTCCCACAGGCGAGTAACGTCGCCCAAGCCACGTGCGTTGACGCCGGGATTCGCGGCGACTCACAACCCCAAAGCGTCCCAGAGTTCATCGACCCGTTGCTTCACGACAGCATCCATGACAACGGGCTTCCCCCAGCCGCGAGTGGTTTCGCCCGGCAACTTGTTGGTGGCGTCCAACCCCATCTTGGACCCGAGACCGGAAACCGGACTGGCGAAATCCAGGTAATCAATCGGCGTGTTTTCGGCGATCAGGGTGTCGCGCGCCGGATCGACCCGGGTGCTGATGGCCCAGATCACTTCTTTCCAGTTGCGGATGTCGACGTCATCGTCCACCACAATGATGAACTTGGTGTACATGAATTGCCGCAGATAGGACCACACACCAAACATGACCCGTTTTGCGTGTCCGGGATATTGTTTGCGCAGACTGACCACGGCAACCCGGTAGGAACACGCCTCGGGCGGCAGATAAAAATCGACGATTTCAGGGTATTGGCGAATCAGCAGTGGCACAAACACCTCGTTCAATGCCAGTCCCAGAATGGCCGGTTCGTCCGGCGGTTTGCCGGTGTAGGTACTGTGATAAATCGGCTTGCGGCGCATGGTCATGCGCTCGATGGTGAACACCGGGAAGTGTTCCTGTTCGTTGTAATACCCGGTGTGATCCCCGAACGGGCCTTCGAGTGCAGTATCCCCGGGATGGATTGCCCCTTCGAGCACGATTTCACTCGAGGCCGGCACTTGAAGATCGGAGCCGATGCAGCGGATCAATTCGGTTCTGGCCCCGCGCAGCAGTCCCGCAAACTGGTACTCCGAAAGAGAATCCGGCACCGGCGTCACGGCACCCAGGATGGTGGCCGGGTCCGCGCCCAGCGTCACCGCGACCGGAAACGATTTGCCCGGATGGGCAAGACAGAAATCTCTGTAATCCAGCGCCCCGCCACGATGCGGCAACCAGCGCATGATGACCCGGTTCGGCGCGAGCACCTGTTGCCGGTAGATACCCAGATTCTGCCGAGTCTTGTGCGGGCCCCGCGTGACAGTCAGTCCCCAGGTGATCAGCGGACCGACATCTCCCGGCCAGCAGGTTTGAATCGGCAGGCGTGCCAGGTCCACATCGGCGCCTTCCCAGATCACTTCCTGGCAGGGCGCGCTGGAAACCATTTTCGGCGCCATGTTCATCACCTGTTTGAGCACTGGCAACTTGTCCCACGCATCTTTCAAGCCCTTGGGCGGCTCGGGCTCACGCAGATAGGCCAGCAGGCGCCCGACTTCCCGCAGGGCCTCCACCGACTCTTCTCCCATCCCCAAGGCCACGCGCCGCGCCGTGCCAAATAGATTGCACAACACCGGCATGTCATGCCCTCGCGGCTTTTCAAACAAAAGCGCCGGACCTTGCGCGCGCAACACCCGGTCGCAAATTTCGGTCATTTCCAGGAACGGTGATACTTCGGCCGTGACACGCCGGAGTTCCCCCTGCTTTTCCAGTTGCGCGATGAAATCGCGCAGATCCTGATAACGCATCAGAGAACCGCGTTCGCGCCGCCGTCCATCGGCACGATGGCACCGGTCAGGTAGCTGGCCATATCGGATGCCAGGAACACCGCAAGCGCGGCAACGTCCTCCGGCGATGCGTAACGCCGCAAGGGCACTTTGGCTTGGCCCTGTGCCAGGACTTCCTCCGTGCTCACCCCGCGAATCTTCGCCTCCAATTCCAAGGCTGCCTGCACGCGCCCTGTCATGGTTGCCGCCGGATTGATGCCATTGATCCTGACACCCTTGGGACCATAAACACTCGCCAGTCCCACGGTGGCCAGCATCAGTGCCGAATTCGCCGCGCCACCGGGCAGATGGTAAGAGGTTGCCACTTTGCCCCCCATACCGATGATGTTGATCACCACACCCCGGCCGCGCGCAGCCATTTCCGGCAACACGGCATCCATGGCATGCACGGTGGTGAAGTATTTTGCGTCCATTGCGTCGTGCCAGGCAGCGACATTGAGTTCCTCCGGCAGGTAACGACGCGCGGCGCCGGCCGAATTGACCAGCACGTCGATCGGACCGATCGCCGCCTGCGCGTCGCGCAACATGGCGTTCGCTGCGTCACGCTGCACCAGGTCCGCCTGCACTGCCGCGACCTTGCCTTTGGTGTTCGCGGACGGCTTCAACGCAGCGCTCGCCGCGTCCAGATTGGCCCGGTCGCGCGAGACCACTACGACGTTGGAGCCTTCGGCAAGAAAGGCCTGCGCACAGGCCAGACCGATTCCCTTGCTGCCGCCGGTGATCAGAATCCCGCGTCCTGCGAGTCCACTGTGCATGACTGTCTGCTCCGCAGAAAAAGACCTGCCACTATAGTCACCCGCCTACCCGGCCACAACCCTTCGGTTCAGCGCAAGGCAGGCAGATGGAAGTGGGCGAGCAGACCCGCGAAAATGGCGGCCCCGATCCAGTTGTTATTCCGGAACGCCTTGAAACAGGCGTCCGGGTCGCGATTGCGGATCCACCAATAGTGACGGGCAGCGAGCGCCGCGGCCGCGGCAATCCCGCACAGAAAATAGGCCTTGCCGCCAAGCCGGACACCGACATAGGCAAGAATCGCGAGGAAGAGGGCGTAACTGAGCATGACCGCCACCACGTCGAACCGCCCGAACAGGATCGCGGAGGTGCGAATGCCAATCTTTCGATCGTCCTCCCGGTCGACCATGGCATATTCGGTGTCATAGGCAATCGCCCAGAACACGTTGGCAAGGAGCGCCCACCACGCCAATGGCACCACGACCGACTGTTGCGCGGCAAACGCCATGGGAATGCCAAAACCGAACGCCACGCCGAGGATTGCCTGCGGCATCGCGAAAAAGCGTTTGGTATAGGGATACAGAATGGTGATGGCCAACGCAACAACAGACAACTGGATGGTCAACGTGTTGAGCTGCAGCACCAGCAGGAAAGCGAGCGCAGCCATGATGGCGGCAACCATCAGCGCCTCCCAGGGCTGAATGGTGCCGGCTGCCAGCGGCCGCTCCCGCGTACGCCTCACCTGGCCATCGAATTTGCGGTCCGCAAAATCATTGATCGCACAACCCGCCGACCGCATGAGAAACGTGCCGAGCACAAAAATCCAGACGGTACTCCACTCCGGCCGCCCGTAGGACGACCACCACAAAGCCCACAATGTCGGCCAGAGCAGCAACAGCGTGCCGATCGGCTTGTCGAGCCGGATCAGTTTTTCGTATGCATCGATGCGCTGCGCCAGTTTCAGGATGAAATCCCGCAAAAGTGGCCAGGCCGGAACGGCATGGCTGTTGATTTATGCCGGTTTGCGTATCTCATACCTTGAGAAACTCCTGGCGACCGCTCAACCAGCGATCCAGGTGGCGTCTTGCCTGGCCGGCATGATCCCGCAACATCTGCGGCGCAAGTGTACGCGCCGACTCCAGCAGCCCCAGATCCTTCTCGAGATCGGCGAACCGCAACATGGGCAGGCCGCTTTGGCGGGCGCCCAACAATTCCCCGGGGCCGCGCAGTCGCAGATCGTGCCGAGCAATCACGAATCCATCCTGGTTCTCATAAATGATCCGCAGCCGTTCGCGTGCATTTTGCGACAGGGGCGGCTGGTAGAGCAGGATACAGTCGCTGTGTTGCGATCCGCGCCCGACCCGACCGCGCAACTGGTGCAACTGCGAAAGGCCCATGCGCTCGGCATGTTCGATCACCATCAGCGAGGCATTCGGCACATCCACACCCACTTCGATCACCGTCGTGGCGACCAGCAACTGAATCCGGTTGGCCTCGAAGGCCGCCATGGTTGCCGCTTTCTCCGCATTCGGCAACCGCCCGTGCACCAGCCCGACCTGGAGTTCCGGAAAAGCATGCAGCATCGCCTGATGGGTGTCGAGCACGGTCTGCAATTGCAAGGCCTCGCGACGCACATGTGTTTTGCCCAAAGGCGCATCGACAATGGATTCCTCGATCAGCGGGCACACCCAATAGGCTTGCCTGCCCTCGGCGCAATGCGCGCGCAAACGCTGCATCACTTCGGCTCTGCGGGTGTCTGTCAGCAGTTTGGTGCTCACCGGCATGCGCCCGGGCGGCAATTGGTCGAGCACCGAAACATCCAGGTCGGCGTAGTAGCTCATCGCCAGCGTGCGCGGAATGGGCGTCGCGCTCATCATCAATTGATGCGGCTGGATCGCCTTGGCACGGTCCGCGCCCTTGGTGCGCAAGGCCAGCCGCTGTTGCACGCCGAAGCGGTGCTGCTCGTCCACAATCGCCAGACCCAGTTTGTCAAACACCACGTCCTCCTGAAACAAGGCGTGGGTGCCCACCACCAGTCTCGCTGCGCCCGAGGCGACCGCCGCCAGCGCCTTGTCCCTTTCCTTTTTTTTCTGGCTCCCGGCCAGCCACACCATGTCGATCCCGAGCGGTGTCAGCCAGCCAGAAAATTTCCGGTAGTGCTGCTCGGCCAGAATTTCCGTCGGCGCCATCACCGCCACCTGGTATCCGGATTCAATCGCCTGCAAGGCGCCCAATGCCGCCACCACCGTCTTGCCACTGCCGACGTCACCCTGCAACAGTCGCTGCATGGGATGCGGCCTAGCCAGGTCGGTGCGGATTTCTTCGAGTACCCGCGTCTGCGCGCGGGTCAGTTCGAACGGCAGCGCGGCCAGCAATCCTCGCGCAAGAGTCGAATACTGCAACAGGGGATGGGCCCGGGCGCGGTTGCGTTGCTCGTAATGCAGACGCATTGATAATTGCTGCGCCAGCAACTCATCGAATTTGATCCGCTGCCATGCCGGATGCCGGTGCGACACCAGCGCTTCGGCATCCACCTCTGGAGGAGGGCAGTGCAGGATGCGCACCGCTTCGGCGATGTCGGGCAACGCCAGTTTTCGCAACACGGGCTGGGGCAGGGTATCGGTCAGGTCTGCTTTTTCCATTGCACGCAAAGCCAGCCTGCGCAAATTTTCCTGCGACAGACCGGCAGTGGTTGGATACACCGGCGTCAACGACCGCGGCAACGGCGCATCGCCGCGCAGTACCCGGCAGCGCGGATGGACCATTTCGCCGCCAAAAAACCCCTGGCGGATTTCCCCGATCACCCGCACCTTGGCCCCCGGTGCGAGGGCCGTTTTCAGGCTCGGATAAAAATTAAAAAATCTAAGCGTGACTTCACCGCTGCCATCGCTCACCCTGCACACCAATTGCCGGCGCGGGCGGAACTTCACATCTGTTTCGATGACCGCCGCTTCGATCTGCACGGTGTCGCCGGTCATGGCGTCGTGAATTGCGACAATGCGTGTTTCATCCTCATAACGCAAAGGCAGATGCAACAGCATATCCGCCAGCCGGACGATTCCCAGGCTGGCCAGTTTTTCGCGAACCGCGGGGGTGGCATGACTCAGCGACGCATCGGCGTTGAGGTTGGAGGACTCCGGTTTGCCCGCCTTGGATGTGTTTTCACTCCGCAGACTTCTTTTGCTGCTCGCCGGGGCCGGGCGTTTGGAAAATTGACTTACCATCTCATGCGCGAAGTCAGACACCGGGCGCACTCTGCCGAGGCATCCTGTTCGCTCCTTGACAAGGATTGCCTCGATTTCAACCAATATCCCCCGGGGAAATTGCGAAACATCTCCCGCGAAACGCACGGGAAGGGGTGAACCGGAAGTACGCAGCGAGGGCCGGTGGGGCGCCCCGGATTTGCTGGGGAAGTTTGGTCACCGCTTGCTCCGAGGTATAGAATGTTGCGGCACAATAACATTCGCCCGATGAAGGGCGATCACCCGTTCGCGCGCGACCAGATGATAACCGAAGGACGGGGTTTGCCCCGGCATGCGCCCGTGCTGCGGCAACCGACGAATCACTCATGACATTGCCCCACAATGCCCAAGGGCGTCGCGCAACCGACTCTCCGACAGAACAATAAATGAGCGAAAACGCAAACGGGCACGGCAAACCCGGAGTTGCCGCCCTGACGGTTGCGGCCGTCGGCATCGTGTTCGGGGACATCGGCACCAGCCCGCTGTACACCATGCGGGAAGCATTCAACGGCAGCCACCCTGTTGCGGCCAATCCGGAAAACGTTCTGGGCGTCCTGTCCCTGATCTTCTGGGCGCTGATCGTGGTGGTTACGCTCAAGTACGTGGTGTTCATGATGCGGGCCGACAATCGGGGGGAAGGCGGCATCATGGCGCTGCTGGCCCTGCTGTTGCGTTCCTCCAGCGAAAACACCCGGGGTCGCTGGCTACTGATGGCATTGGGATTGTTCGGAGCGGCCCTGTTCTATGGGGACGGCATCATCACCCCCGCGATTTCGGTGTTGTCGGCAGTGGAAGGCCTGGAAGTGGTTACGCCGGCGTTCAAGCCTTTTGTTATTCCCCTGACCATTGTCATTCTGATCTGCCTTTTCCTGTTTCAACAAAAGGGGACCGAAATGGTCGGTGCCCTGTTCGGCCCGATCACCCTGGTCTGGTTCGCAGTGCTTGCGCTGCTGGGCATTGTCAACATCGCACATTATCCCGACGTGTTGGGGGCGATGAATCCGGCATATGCGGTCGCGTTTTTTGCCGACAGTACCTCCGGCGGGTTCCTGGTACTGGGCGCTGTCGTGCTGGCCATCACCGGCACGGAAGCGCTCTATGCCGACATGGGACATTTCGGCAAAAAACCCATCCGCCTGGGATGGTCCATCGTGGTACTGCCTGCACTGGTGCTGAACTATTTTGGCCAGGGCGCATTGCTTCTGCACGACCAGACAGCGCTCGAGCACCCTTTCTTCCACATGGCACCAGGCTGGGCGCAGTTGCCGCTGGTGTTGCTGGCCACCGTGGCCACGGTAATCGCCTCCCAGGCCGTCATATCGGGCACCTATTCGCTGACCCGCCAGGCCATTCAACTGGGTTATTGCCCGCGCATGGAAGTCATGCATACCTCCGAGAGCGAAATCGGGCAAATTTACATGCCGTGGATCAACTGGGCGCTGCTCGCCGCCGTGATCGGGTTGGTCCTCGGATTCGGCTCGTCATCCAACCTCGCCGGCGCCTACGGCATTGCGGTGACCGGAACGATGGTGATCGATACCATTCTCGCCTTCGTGCTGATGCGCAAACTCTGGCGCTGGCCGCTGTGGATTGCTGTGCCGCTGCTGGTTATTTTTCTGACCATCGACTTGTCTTTCTTTGGTGCGAACGCCGCGAAAATTTTCAACGGAGGCTGGGTCCCGCTTTGTATCGCCGTGCTCCTGTTCACGCTGCTGCTCACCTGGAAACGCGGACGCCAGTTGCTTTCGCACCGGCTTGCCCCGGGTGCCATCCCCCTTGAACCTTTCATCCAGAGCGTCACCGCCCATCCGCCGACCCGGGTGCCGGGCACTGCGGTGTTTCTGACTTCCGCCACCGAAGGCGTGCCCCATGCGATGCTGCACAATCTGAATCACAACAAGGTGCTGCACGAGCGGGTGGCCTTGCTGACCGTGAATACTCGTGATATTCCCCACGTGCCGAACGACGAACGCATCGAAATCCACCCGCTGGGGGGAGAATTTTTCCGGGTCATTGTCCACTATGGCTTCAAGGACGATCCCGATTTGCCCAAGGCGCTCGAACTGGCGGCCGCCAAAGGCATGAAGTTCGAGATGATGGAAACCTCTTTTTTCCTGAGCCGCCAGACCCTGATTCCCAAGGTCGGGCCGGGGATGGCGCTTTGGCGCGACCGGCTCTTTGCCTTGATGTCGCGCAACGCCTCGAGCGCAACATCGTTTTTCAAGATCCCTGCCAACCGGGTCGTCGAACTCGGCACCAGAATCGAACTCTAGCGAGAGCCAAGTCGCCATGGATACCACCGCCGTAATCCGCAATCTCGAGGACCTGCTGACCAAGGGAAAAGAATCGGCCATGTTGCGCTTCAGCCTGGGCAGCGAATACCTCAAACAACGCGAAATCTGGGTGGCCATTTTTCAGTTGCGCCGCGCCCTGGAGTTGGATCCCAATTACTCCGCCGCCTGGAAACTGCTTGGCCAGGCTTTCACCGAGGCAGGCAACCTCAACGAGGCGCGCGATACCTTTCGTCGCGGCATCGAAGTAGCCACGCGACGCGGCGACCAGCAGGCCACGAAGGAAATGGAAGTCTTTGTCCGTCGGCTCGACAAGCCCACCAAAACCTGAGTCCGTGCAACGCTGGCTCGTGCATGGGGTGGATTTCACCAGCCGTCCCGGAACACGCAAACCGAT
>JBJXFN010000028.1:0-14472 GCA_046155535.1 Burkholderiales bacterium | reverse complement strand
TGGTGAAGACATTGATGCCACTGCGGACCACGGAAACGCCGAATCTCGCCATCAGATTCAGGGTGATCTCCACATAGGGCCGGGAAATCAGCTCACCTACCACCTCGATTGTTATTTCCTGCCTGGTCAACGGCAATGCCATCAACAACGCGGTCAGAAACTGACTGGAGACATCCCCGCGCACCTTGACTCGACCTGTGACGCGAAGTGACGCCGGGGAAATCTCCAGGGGTGGATACCCGTCAGACTCGCCGTAACGAATGTCAGCCCCGAGTTCGCGCAATGCATCCACCAAATCACCGATGGGACGTTCGTGCATGCGTTTCACGCCCGAGAGCCGGTAGTGGCCGCCTGCCAGGGCCAGTGCGGCGGTCAGCGGGCGAAACGCAGTCCCGGCATTGCCAAGATACAAATCGGCGTTCTTGACCGGAAAGCGCCCGCCCCCCCCTTCCACCAGCGTCGATCCGGAGGCCTGTGCGCGGTGCACGGACACCCCAAGACTTCGCAATGCATCGAGCATATGCTGGACATCGTCGGATTCGAGAAGCCCCTCGATCCGGGTGGACCCTTCGGCCAGGGCGGCCAGCAGAAGCACGCGGTTGGAAATGCTTTTCGAGCCGGGCAGACGCAAGCTGCCTTCCGCGTGATCATAGGGGCCCAGTTCCAGAGAAGGCGGATAGTCCTTCACTTTTTCCCCTGCAACCATTGGGCGCGGGCCTCTCGGGCAATCGCATAGACTTGCTCGATTGCGTTGGAGTCCTCGCGTTCGATCATGCCGGCGAGTTGGCCGAGCCGTTCGCGGTAGGCATTGAGATCAGCAAGCAGCGCCTGGCGATTGGCGAGAGAAATGTCCCGCCACATTTCCGGCGAACTGCCAGCGATGCGGGTGAAATCCCGAAACCCGCCTGCGGCAAAACGGAAAAGGTCCCCGGAATCCGTGCGCCCCGCCATTGCATGCACCAGGACATAGGCAAGCACATGGGGCAAATGACTCACCGCGGAAAAAATGCGGTCATGACGCTCCGTCGACATGCGCGTGACCACAGCGCCACAGACCCGCCACAGGGCTTCGACCCGGTCGAGCGCTTGCGGGTCATTTTCCGGGATGGGTGTCAGAACGACGTTCTTGCCGTCAAACAACCGCGCATCGGCGGCCTCGACCCCATTGCGTTCCGCCCCCGCAATCGGATGACCGGGTACCGTCTTCGCCAGATGATGGGGCAGTAGCGCTTGGACATCGGCAACAAAATCGCCCTTGGTACTGCCGGCATCGGTCAACACGCACTCTGGGGGCAAGGAATCCGCGATTTCCTTCAGAAGGACCCGGTTCTGCCGCACCGGCGTCGCCATCAACACGAAATCCGCACCGCGGACCGCCGCCGCGGCATTGGCCGCAACTTCGTCGACGACGCCTAGTGCAAGTGCGCGGTCAAGGTTCGCACGCCCACGCCCCACCCCGATGATTCTCCGAGCGGTTCCGGACTGGCGAAGTGCCCGCGCGACCGAACCGCCAATCAGGCCGACACCGATGACAACGAATCGGTCACTCTTGAAATCTGTCACGGAGGTTTTCCAGGCGGCTTGAAACTTATATTCGACGGACTACTTCAGTACGGCCTCCAGCGCATCGAGAAAACGGCTGTTTTCCGGTGCCGTTCCGATGGTGATACGCAGATGCTCCGGCATCCCGTAGCCGGTAGTCGGCCTGACAATGACACCGAGTTTGAGCAGGCCCTGGAAAACTTCCATCCCCTTGCCGACACGCACGCTGACAAAATTCCCCTGCGACGCGATCCAGGAAAGTCCGAGACGCTCGAATCCAGAAACGACTTGTTGCATGCCACGACGGTTGAGTGCCCGGCTGGCTTCCACAAATGCCTCATCCGCCAATGCCGCGATGGCGCCCACCTGAGCAACGTTACTCACGTTAAAGGGCTGGCGCACCCGGTTCAACAAATCCGCAACCTCTACGGAGGCGACGGCATATCCCACACGCATGCCAGCCAATCCGTAGGCCTTGGAAAACGTGCGGGTCACGACCAGATTGGGATACTCCCGTATCCATGCAACTGCGGCGCCGCGCTGCGCGGGGTCCAGGTATTCGAAATAGGCCTCATCCAGAACCACCAATACTTGTCTTGGCACCGTGCGCAGAAACGTCAATATCGAGTCAGGCGGATTCCAGGTGCCGGTGGGATTGTTCGGGTTAGCCACAAAAATCACCCGCGTATCCTTGCGAACCGCTGAAGCCATGGCCGGCAAATCGTGACCGAACTCCCGTGCCGGCACTTCGATGCCCGCGGCACCCGTCGCCTGCACCGCAAGCGGATACACGGCGAAGGCGTGCCGGGAATACACCGCCGAACTCCCCGGCCCGAGAAACGCGCGGGCCGCCAGTTCCAGGACATCGTTGGAGCCGTTGCCCAGAATCAGTTGATTCTGGGCAACCCCGAATTTCTCCGCCAGCGCGGCCTTTAATTCAAAACTGTTGCCGTCCGGATACCTTGCCACCTCGTCCAAAGCCGAACGCATGGCCAGGAGCGCCCTGGGACTGGCACCCATCGGGTTTTCATTGGAAGCAAGTTTGATGATGCGGCTTTCGTCCCGCCCCATTTCCCGTGCCAGTTCCGATACCGGTTTTCCCGGCTGATACGGAGCAATGCTGCGAACGTAATCGGGCGCCCGATCGCAAAGATCCCGCGCGACCGCCGAGGCATGTGTATTCATCGGACCGCGACCGGATAGGATCCCAGTACCTTCAGGAATGCCGCAAGGTCGCGCATTTCCTCCAACGCCTGGGCAACCGCTGCGTCGTCTTGATGACCTTCGACATCCACAAAGAACACGTACTCCCAAAGGCCGGTTCGCGATGGACGCGACTCCAGCCGCGTCATGCTCACCCCTGCATCGGCCAGGGGCTTGAGCAATTCGTAAATGGCTCCGGGCCGATTGCGAATCGACATGACCAGAGAAGTTTTGTCCAGGCCGCTGGGCGGCACGTCCTGACGGGACAACACGACAAATCGGGTGGTGTTGTTGGGTTCGTCCTCGATATTGGCTGCGAGGATAGTCAGGCCGTAAAGTCCCGCAGCGGCGCGGCCCGAAATGGCGGCGGATGCCGGCGTCTCCCCCGCCATCCTGGCCGCTTCGGCATTGCTGGCAACCGGAACGCGCTCCGCGGACGGGCAGTTCTGACTCAGCCAGCGATTGCACTGGGCCAGACTTTGCGCATGGGAAAACACCCGTCGCACTTTTGTCACATCCGCCTCCCGCGAGCCGAAATTCTGATGCACCGGGAGAACCACCTCGCCGCAGATTCGCAATGGGCTGGCGAGCAACAGGTCCAGCGAACGTCCAACCGCGCCTTCCGTCGAATTTTCAATCGGCACTACCGCGTAGCCGGCACTGCCGGACTCCACACTGCGAAAGACGTCGTCTATCGACCCGCACATCAGGGCGCTGATCTGGCTGCCGAAGTGCTTGATCACGGCTTCTTCGCTGAAGGTACCCTTGGGACCCAGGCTGGCCACGACCATGGCGTCTTCCAGGGCACGGCAGGCGGACACAATTTCCCCAAAAACCCGCGTCACGGCAGCACCTGTCAGCGGACCGGGGTTTCGTTCTTCGACCTGCCTGAGGACCTGGGCTTCGCGCTCGGGACGATAAATTACCCCGTCGCTCTTGAGTTTTCCGATTGCGTGCGCTGTCGCGGCGCGTTCATTGACCAACTTCAGAATTTCCAGATCCAGCGCATCGATGCGTGCACGCAGGAACTTGAGGTCTTCGGCCATGGTTCAGGTACCGTCACTCAAATACCGGACGGCCAGAACGCCTTCAATGCCCGCGATTTTGTTGATGACGGATGCCGGCACCGAGCTGTCCACATCCACCAGGGTGTAGGCCATGTCCTTTTTGGATTTGTTGAGCATGTTGTGAATGTTCAGGCTCGCCTGCGCCAGCGCAGTGGAAATCTGTCCGACCATGTTCGGCACGTTGGCATTGGCAATGCCCAGCCGGTAAGGCGATTCTCTTGCCATCACGACATCAGGAAAGTTCACCGCATTTCGCACGGTCCCGTTCTCCAGATAGTCACGCACCTGATCCACCACCATCACCGCACAATTGTCCTCGGCCTCGCGGGTCGAGGCACCCAGATGCGGTGTGGCCACCACCCCGGGATGGCCCTTGAATTTTGCACTCGGGAAGTCGCAGACGTAGGCCTTGAGGCGCTTTGCTTGCAATGCCTCCAGGATCGACTCGTTGTGCACAATGCCTTCGCGGGAGAAGTTCAGCAGCACCGCCCCGTGTTTCATCATGGCCAGGCGTTTGGCATCGATCAGGTTTCGCGTGCCGTCCAGCAGCGGCACATGCAGGCTCACGAAATCGGCCGTACGCAGGACATCTTCTATGTTCTGTGCTTTCTTGACCTGAGAAGGCAAGCTCCACGCCGCGTCCACCGTGATCTCTGGATCATGGCCGATGACACTCATACCAAGTTTGATTGCGGCATCCGCAACCAGACTGCCAATGCGCCCCAGGCCGACGACACCGAGCACGTGATTGGGCAATTCGAAGCCCGCAAAATGTTTCTTGCCGTCCTCGACTGCCTTGTTGACTTCTTCGTCGGTCCCGGTCAATGCTTCCGCAAACTGGAGGGCCGGCACCAGATTCCTTGCCGCCAGCAACATGCCCGCCAACACCAACTCCTTGACCGCGTTCGCGTTGGCGCCGGGCGCATTGAACACCGGTACGCCCCGCTTGCTCAACGCCGACACCGGAATGTTGTTGGTTCCTGCCCCCGCGCGTCCAACGGCCCGCACGGATTCCGGAATATCAATGTTGTGCATGTCGTGGGAGCGAAGCAATATCGCATCCGGTCGGTCGACCTTGGGCCCGACCGCATATCGCTCCTGCGAAAGCCGTTTTAATCCGACGGCGGAAATGGAATTGAGGGTAAGGATCCGGATCGATTCAGTCATGGGTCATGTCGCCGCAAAACGCGGATCAAGAGTGTTGTTGCTCGAATTCCCGCAGGTAGCGGACCAAGGCTTCGACGCCTGCCAGCGGCATCGCGTTGTACAGGGACGCCCGCATGCCGCCCACCGAGCGGTGTCCCTTCAGTTGAATCATGCCGCGCTCCGCGGCGCCTTTCAAAAACGCCTCGTCCAGTTTTTCGTCCCGGAGCTTGAAAGGGATATTCATGCGTGACCGGTCACGTCTTTCCACCGGACTCTTGAACAGGCTGCTGCCATCCAGATACTCGTAGAGCAGGGCCGACTTGAGAATGTTGTGTTTCTCTATCGCTGCAAGCCCGCCCAGGCTTCGCAACCATTTAAACACCAGGCCCGCAATATAGATGGCATATGTTGGAGGCGTGTTGAGCATTGAATCGTTCTCTGCCTGGCCTTTGTATTCGAACACCGAGGGGGTCATTGGCGACGCATGTCCCATCAGATCTTCTCGAACGATGACGATGGTCAGTCCGGCTGGTCCGATGTTTTTCTGTGCTCCGGCATAGATCAATCCGAATTTCGACACGTCCAGCGGACGGGAGAGAAGATTGGAAGACATGTCAGCAACCAGCGGTACTTCGCCGGTTTCCGGGACCCAGTGATACTCGACGCCACCGATGGTTTCGTTTGCGCAAATATGGACATAGGCCGCATCCTTGCGCAGCTTCCAGGAGTCCAGGGGCGGGACACAGGTGAACGCCTTGTCTTCGCTGGAAGCCGCAATATTCACTGCGCAATACTTTTTCGCTTCCTTGATGGACTTTTTCGACCATTCTCCCGTATTCACGTAGTCGGCGCTTGCGCGATCTCGCAGAAGATTGAGGGGAATCATGGCGTTTTGCGCCGTGGCGCCGCCCTGCAGGAACAGCACCTTGTAATTCGACGGCACCGCCAGCAATTGGCGAAGGTCGGCCTCCGCTTCAGCATGAATGGCAATGAACTCCTTGCCGCGATGACTCATTTCCATGACCGACATGCCGGAACCCCGCCAGTCCAGCATTTCGTCTCGCGCCTGCTCCAGCACCGGCCGTGGCAGCACCGCCGGCCCGGCGCTGAAATTAAAAAACTCCTTGGCCATATTTTCTCTTTTCATGATTCAAATGCTTCTCGCTGAATTGTCGGTCACTCCTGGGCGCCGTCGTCTTTTTCCTCGGGGGTGGCTGGCACATCGCCCGATTCCGGCACTCCAGAACCTTCCGGCAGATCCGAGTCCAGGTCATCGTCAGTGTCGACGATTTTCTGCAAGCCCGCGAGTTTCTCGTCCGGACCCAGATTGATCAGGATCACCCCCTGGGTCGCCCGGCTCATTTCGCGAATTTCGCGGACGCGGGTGCGGATGAGCACGCCACCGGTGGTAATCAGCATGATGCCGTCGGCATCGCCAACCAGCGTTGCCGCCACCACATTGCCGTTGCGCGCACTGGTCTGAATGGCAATCATTCCCTGGGAGCCTCGCCCATGCCGCGTGTATTCCGCAATCGGCGTGCGTTTTCCAAATCCGTTTTCGGTGGCAGTCAGCACGGATACGTTTTCGTTCTCGGCCACCAGCAGGGAAATCACCTTCTGGCCGCCATGCAGACGCATCCCCCGCACGCCGCGGGCATTACGTCCCATCGGCCGGACATCCTGCTCATCGAAGCGCACGGCCTTGCCGGCATCCGAGAACATCATGATGTCGTGCCGCCCCTCAGTCAGCGCCACGCCTATCAGGTAGTCTCCTTCGTCAAGATCCACCGCGATGATTCCCGACGGTCTTGGCCTGGAAAAGTCAGACAGGGATGTCTTCTTGACCGTGCCACTGGCAGTGGCCATGAACACAAACTTGTTTTCGTCGAATTCCTTCACCGGCAGGATTGCAGTGATTTTTTCTCCATCCAACAGCGGCAGCAGATTCACAATGGGCTTGCCCCGGCTGGCGCGCCCACCCTGCGGTACGTTGTAGACCTTGATCCAGTAAAGGCGGCCACGATTCGAAAAACACAGGATGAAGTCGTGGGTATTGGCGACAAACAGGTTGTCGATTACATCGTCTTCCTTGGTCGCAGTTGCCTGCTTGCCCCGACCGCCGCGCTTCTGCGCTCTGTAATCCGCCAGGGGCTGCGCTTTGACGTAGCCGCTGTGTGAAAGCGTCACCACCACTTCCTCCGGGGCGATCAGATCCTCCATGCTCAGATCCTGGGCATTCATGACCAGTTCGCTGCGGCGATCGTCCCCGAACTGTTCTCGTGTGCGCCGCAGTTCTTCCGCGATCACCGCGGTAATCCGCTCTGGTTTGGCCAGCAGATCGAGCAAGTCTGCAATCGTGTCCATGATTTCCCGGTACTCCGAGACAATTTTCTCGCGTTCCAGGCCGGTCAGTCGCTGCAACTGCATTTCGAGAATTCTCTGGGCCTGTATCTCCGAGAGCCGGTAGCCCTCGGGATGCAGGCCGAACTCCGGGCCAATGCCGTCCGGCTTCGACGCGGCGATATTGCTTCGCGCCAGCATCGACTCCACCAGTTCCGAACGCCATGCACGGGAAATCAGCATGCGTTTGGCTTCGGCCGGCGCCGGCGCCGCCTTGATCAGCGCAATGATTTCGTCGACATTGGACAATGCAACGGCCAGTCCTTCGAGAACATGGCCGCGATTGCGCGCCTGGCGAAGCTCGAATACCGTGCGGCGCGTGATGATTTCGCGGCGGTGGCGAAGGAAGGCATCGAGCATGTCCTTGAGGTTGAGCAGCCGGGGCTGGCCGTCGACCAATGCCACCATGTTCATCCCAAAGGTGTCCTGCATCTGCGTTTCTTTGTACAGATTGTTCAGGATCACTTCCGGCACTTCGCCGCGCTTGAGTTCGAGCACCACGCGCATGCCCGATTTGTCGGATTCGTCACGTATTTCCGCAAGACCATCCAGGCGCTTTTCCCGCACCAGTTCGCCGATTTTCATCAACAGGGAGGACTTGTTGACCTGATAAGGCAGCTCATCGACAACAATTGCCTGCCGGTTGCCCTTTTCCATATCCTCGACGTGGGTTCTTGCACGAATCACCACCCGCCCGCGTCCGGTGCGATACCCCTCCTTGACACCCATGGTCCCGTAGATGATGCCCCGGGTCGGAAAGTCGGGTCCCGGAATGATCTCGATCAATTCGTCAACCGTGGTTTCCGGGCGCTCCAACAGTCGCAGGCAGGCGTCCACGACCTCCCGCAGATTGTGCGGCGGTACGTTGGTGGCCATGCCCACAGCTATGCCTGACGATCCATTGATCAGCAGGTTGGGAATCCGGGTCGGCAGCACGCTCGGCTCCCGCTCCTTGCCATCGTAGTTCGGCACGAAATCGACGGTTTCCTTGTCGATATCGGCCAGCAACTCAGACGTAATTTTCTCCAGCCGGCATTCCGTGTACCGATAGGCAGCCGCCGAATCACCATCCACGGAACCGAAATTCCCCTGTCCGTCGATGAGCACATAACGCATTGAAAAACCCTGGGCCATGCGCACCAGGGCTTCGTAGGTCGCCGAATCTCCGTGCGGATGGTATTTGCCGAGCACATCCCCCACCACCCGGGCACACTTCACGTATGGCCGGTTCCAGACATTGTTCGCCTCGTGCATGGCAAACAGGATGCGCCGATGAACCGGCTTGAGTCCATCGCGGACATCCGGCAACGCCCTCCCGACAATGACGCTCATCGCGTAGTCGAGATAGGAACGGCGCATTTCTTCTTCCAGACTGATTGGAAGTGTTTCTTTGGCGAATTGATCCATCAAGGCAGGTCAGTGTTTACGTTGTTGACAACTGCGTTTCCGCATATTTCGTTTCGAACAGGAACATTGCACGCGGGTTGAAATGAAATTCCCGGACCTAATGCAAAATATCAATTGCAAAGCGGGCCGGGAAAAGTCGCGCATTTTATCATGCCGCTCCCGATGAATGCATGGATCCGGTGCGCGGTGTCAACCAAACGAAGCGCTCCCGTTCCAAAGGGATTCGGGCGCGGCGCAAGAGCCGCCCGCAGCGCAATGGGGACGCATTCTGACGGCATTATTAAATTGTGAATTCAGTCCGGATTGAGCAATAATAGGCGCGGCCAAAATCTATCAGACCGACACTCTGGGGGGACATGCAATGCGACCAGGAACAAACCGGCTAATGATGTTGCTGATTGGCGCAATGATTGCGGGATGCGCCAATCAGACCGAACGCAGCAGTTCAGGAAGCGGCTCTGCGCAGGCAGAAGCCGCGCCTCCGACAGCCACGCCAGTGAATGCGCCGGAACCCGAGGGCGTCCGATATATAGAACGAGAGCTGGATCCCACGCCCCCGCCCAAGCCGGCGCCGAAACAAGCCGCGCCCAGCCAGCCACTGCCCGACTTTCCCATCACCAAATACGAAATCGAGGCCGAACCGGAGATCGAAGATCTCGGCGGACAGCCCGACGAATCGGGCACTGTGCAATTCGATGAAGAAGAGCTTCTCGCGGAACAGGGCCTGGTCAGCGAACCGTCGGGTTCTGGCGACGAGTCCGACGAGGTGGACGATCTCGGCACGCAACCCGACGAATCCGGAACGGAACAGTACGACGAAGACGCAATGCTTGCGCAGCAAGGACTGGTCAGCGAACCGTCGGGATCCGACGACGACGCCGACGAGGTCGAAGACATCGGCACCCAGCCGGACGAATCCGGTACCGAACAGTATGAAGAAGAGGGTCTGCTGGCCCGGAATGATCTGGTCAATGAACCAACGGGTAGTGCCGAGGATGAAGACGACATCGAGGATCTGGGCACCCAGCCTGACGAATCCGGTACCGAGCAGTATGAAGAAGAGGGTCTGCTGGCGCGGAATGATCTAGTCAGTGATCCAACGGGTAGTGCCGAGGATGAAGACGACATCGAGGATCTGGGCACCCAGCCTGACGAATCGGGCACGGAGCAGTATGACGAAGACGAGAAACTGGCCGCCCAGAATCTCGTCAGCGAACCCACCGGCGCCGATGACGATGAGGACGAGGTGGAGGACATCGGCACGCAGGCGGACCTTTCCGAAAGCACGGCATCAACCGAATCATCCGGACTTGCGCCCGTACAAGTGGTAGGTGAACCGACGCAATTTGCCGACGAACCGGAAGTCGAGGTTGCCGATCTGGGCACCCAGCCGGACGAATCGGGCACCAAGAGATATTCGGAAGAGCCGCGGCCGGCACAAGCCCGCGTGGTCGGCGAGCCAACCGTCTACGCCGATCAACCGGAGCAGCGGTCCCTGTCGGTGGGATTCGAAGCCGAGCCGTTGTTCGGTTTCAACAAGGCATCGGTGGGCCGCGAGCAGCGTGTGCTACTTGACAAATTCGTGGCTAATTTGAAAGACGCGGAATTCGGCAACATCCAGGTAACTGGCCACGCCGACCGGATTGGATCGAAACAGTACAACCAGAAACTTTCTGAGCGACGGGCGCAGGCGGTCAAGGACTATCTGGTCAGCAAGGGCGTTCCGGCAGGGAAAATCGTCACCAGTGGTCGGGGCGAGGAAGAACCGGAAACCGGCAGCACCTGCGAAAAGAAGACCGGCAACGCCCTGATTGCCTGCCTGCAACCCGACCGGCGCGTCGACGTGAAGGTCAGTGCCACCAAACGCCAGAACTGACGCGCGTGCAATCCTCTGGTAAAAGCCCTGCTCACGCAGGGCTTTTTTTTGCAAAACCATGAATGCCCCCAGGTTCGACGCGGATCTGGTAATCGAGGCTCGCTGGATCGTCCCGATCGAACCGGCGGGCACGGTACTAGAAGACTACGCCATCGCCTTGCGCGGCGGAAATATCGCCGCCATCCTTCCGGTCACCGAGATGCATGCGCGCTGCACGCCCACCAGGAACTGCAAGCTGGACACGCACGTACTCATGCCAGGATTGATCAATCTGCACACCCATGCGGCGATGACCCTGTTAAGAGGGCTGGCGGATGACAAGGGGCTGATGGATTGGCTTTCCAATCACATCTGGCCCGCGGAAGCCAAATTTGCCTCCGGACAATTTGTCTACGACGGCACGCTGCTCGCCTGTGCGGAAATGCTCAAATCCGGCATCACTTGCTTCAACGACATGTATTTCTATCCCGAGATGTCCGGACGCGCCGCGCTGGACACAGGCATGCGGGCCGCACTCGGTATCGTGCTTGTTGAATTTCCCACGGGCTACGCCAGTGACGCGCAGGATTACTTGCGCAAAGGCCTGGCAACGCGCGACGCGTTCAAGGCCGAGCCTCTGCTGTCTTTTTGCATGGCGCCCCACGCGCCGTACACCGTCAGCGACAAGAGTTTCGAACAGGTCCTGACGCTCTCGGAGCAGTTGCAGATCCCGATCCATACGCACCTGCACGAAACGGCAGATGAAATCCGCGAAAGCCTCAAAATTTTCGGTGTGCGACCGCTTGCCCGCCTGGAAAAACTCGGGCTGCTCGGACCCGGCCTGATCGCGGTACACGCGGTCCATCTCGACGCGGCCGAGATCGCCCTGCTCGCGCAGCAGGGGTGCAGCATCGCCCACTGCCCGGTTTCCAACATGAAACTGGCGAGCGGCATCGCACCAACCGCAAAAATGCTGTCCGCCGGGATCAATATCGGACTGGGCACGGACGGGACGGCCAGCAACAATCGTCTGGATATTTTTTCCGAAATGCGACTCGCTGCCCTGGCGGCGAAGGCGGGATCCGGAGATGCAGAGACGTTCCGCGCCCACCAGTGCCTCGAAATGGCAACCTTGAATGCAGCGCGAGCGCTTGGGCTGGATCAACGCATCGGTTCCCTCGTGCCCGGAAAAGCCGCAGACCTTTGCGCGATCAATCTGGACGCTCTCGAACTCTCCCCGTGTTACGACCCGGTCTCCCACCTTGTCTATGCGGCCGGGAGAGAGCATGTCAGCGACGTGTGGGTGAACGGACAACATCGCGTGGCCAACGGTGCCTTGGTCAACATGAACGAGTCGGAGATAAAATCCAGGGCCGCGACCTGGCGCGCCCGGATCCGGGACGCAAATTGACCCTCCTCACGCCGATGATCAACGTTGACCCTGTCGAGATCGAGAAATTCAGCCAGCTGGCGCACCGCTGGTGGGACCCTCACAGCGAATTCAAACCCCTGCACGAGATCAATCCCTTGCGTCTGGACTATATCGACCGTGTGGCGCCACTGGCCGGCAAACAGGTGCTGGATGTGGGATGCGGCGGCGGCATCCTTGCCGAGTCGATGGCAGCACGGAGCGCAAAGGTGACGGGCATCGATCAATCGGAACGCGCATTAAAAGTGGCCCAGCTGCATCTTCTCGAGAAAGGCCTGGCGGTGAATTACCGCTGCGTTACCGCCGAAGCACTGGCTGCGGAGATGCCCGGCCAATTCGACACCGTGACGTGCATGGAAATGCTGGAACACGTTCCCGACCCGGCCAGCGTCGTGGCCTCCTGTTCCGTACTCGTCAGGCCGGGTGGATACTGTTTTTTCTCCACCATCCACCGCAACCTCAAGGCCTACGTATTGGCCGTCCTCGGTGCAGAATATCTGCTGGGCCTGCTGCCCAGAGGCACCCACGATTACGCCCGCTTCGTCACACCCTCGGAACTTGGCCGCTATTGCAGAAACGCGAGTCTCGATCCGGTGGAAGTCATCGGCATGACCTACAATCCGCTGACCAAGGTGTACGCATTGGGCCCTGACGCATCAGTCAACTACATCCTGTGCGCCCGAAAATCTTGATGCAAAGAATTTGTCCGCATTTGTTTCCGTCACTGCAAAGGAGAGCACCATGAACATTCGCTTCCGGTTAGCAACCGCCGTTCTGATAGCCCTGCCACTGTTCGCGGGTTGTGCGCTGAAACCGCAGTATCTGCAGGTGGATCCGGAAATCAAGGCGCCGGAATCCCAGGTCGGCGCCGGCGTCCAAGTCGGTTTGAAGGTCAGCGACGTGCGCACGGACCAGAAACTCGGCGAAGTCGGCGATCCGAACAATAAAATGGTGGATGTGCGCGTCGCCAAAGACCCATCTCCGGCCATCTACCTGCGAGTCGAGCGCGCGCTGTCCAAAATGGGCTTCACCATTGTTCCGTACAGTGACGGCATGGTTCGCACCTTGCAGGTCGAGGTCCGCGAACTGACTTTGCAGTCCGTCAAGAAAGCGCTGGTTTTCGATACCGAATTGCGGGCCGTGATCGGCGGCATCGCCACCAACGGTCCCAACCGCCACGACCGTCAGCTCAACGTGCGCACCAGAAAGGAAAGCGCCGCACCGCCCTTTGAGAAAGACAGCACCGCTCTGGTCAATACCGCGGTATCGCAAGCTCTCGAAGACCTGGTCGCGGACGACAATGTCCTCGGCGTGCTTACCCGATAGGAATCGATGAAGGCACCGACTTTGAAACCGGCATGGAGCGGCCTCCTGTTCGATCTGGACGGAACCCTTGTCGATACCGCACCAGACCTCGCTTATGCGCTGAATCTCCTGCGGCAAAGCCGGGGTATGCAGCAATTGCCCGAATCGGCCTTGCGCGCCCATGCATCCTCGGGCGCGCGCGGCCTGCTGGCCGCCGGTTTCGGCATGGTTCCGGACGACATCGACTATGCTTCGATGCGCGATGAATTTCTGATCGAGTACGAAAAGAATCTGACCCGCAACAGCCGGCTGTTTCCCGGCATGGCAGAACTGCTGGACACGATTGAGGCAAGAAAAATTCCCTGGGGTATTGTCACCAACAAGGCCACCCGCTTCACCGTTCCGCTGCTGAAAGTCCTGAATCTCTGGAAGCGCGCCGGATGCGTGATTTGCGGGGATACCACACCCCATGCCAAGCCCCATCCCGCGCCCCTGCTCGCGGCCGCCAGGAAAATCCGCGCTTCTCCAGCCACCTGCCTTTATGTAGGCGACGATCTGCGAGACGTGCAGGCCAGCCGCGCCGCCGGCATGGTTGTCGCAGTGGCGCGATATGGCTACCTGGGCGGCAGCCCGCCCGACAGCTGGAACGCCGACCTGATGATCGATTCCCCGACCGATCTCATCCCGGTACTTTCCGCCGGGATTGCCCGTTGATTCTGCTAGACTGGGCACCGGTGGCGATTGAAAAGAACACGCTTCGCCACCATATCGAGTCACACACGGGGGCGACCTGGTTTCGACGTGGGTTGCAAAGCAGTGTAGTGCATGCCAAGGCCCAGTTACCTTGTTAATCCATCTGGAAAACGTATAGTCGCAAACGACGAACGTTACGCTCTAGCCGCTTAATACCGGCTGGACTCCACACCGGTTCTCTCACGGGCCGGGCTGGGCAACCAGCAGTGGAGTCATATACGTGAGATCGTGCTGTAGCGGGTTACTTGCTGCGGTATTAAATCCAAGGTGACTCGCCGCTTCCCAGCCTGTCAGTCGGCGTGGAAGGGGTTAAATCAAATGACCAGACTAAGCATGTAGGGCTATCTGTAGAGGACTTGCGGACG
>JBJXFN010000025.1:0-2612 GCA_046155535.1 Burkholderiales bacterium | reverse complement strand
CGCCGTCATCTCCGAACAGGAAGGCGTTGGGATTGCCCATGCTGACAAAACGCTGGTACCAGTTGGTATAGCCCCAGCCCTGATTGCGCAGGTCGGTGGACCCGAACAGGCCCTTTTCCGGCCGATGGAAAAACGCCGCGACCTCGGCATGTTCGCCCCAGGTGCGCGGTGGAGCGAGCGGGCGGCCATATTGCGCCTCGAACGCCGTTCTTTCGGCATCGTCGCCGAACAGGTCGGTGCGGTAGACCCAGGTCTGGAAATCGCCATCCAGACACACACCATAGGTGTTGCCGCGATAGGTATTCAGCAGCGACACGCCCTGCGCGCCGCCGACATAGCCGGTCTCGGGCGCATCCCATTCCGGGCGATGGGCAGCCACGAAATCGTTCAGATTGGCGATACCACCCGATTCCGCCAGATCGCCCAACCGGTTCCAGTCGACAGAGTAGATGTCGAAGCCGCCGGTGCCGGTAGAAATGTCCTGCATCACCTTGGTGAATTCCTGCCCGTTGGGCAGGCCCACGATCTCGATCGGGATCCCGGTCTCGCGCTCCCACAACTCCTTGATGCTGGGGGCGCCTGCGGGAAACGGCTGGGTCAGCTGTCCGATGGACCCGTCAGAGAGGCCGAGGACGATGCGCGCGGGCGCGGTGCCGTTGCCCTTCATCGCGCGGGCGGCCTCGATGGCACGTCCTTCGGGCGTGTCGGGACCATATTGATAGCGTTCGGCACCGGCAAAGCCGGTCGGCCCGCCGATCATGCCTGGCCCAAGGTCCTGGGCCCATGCCTGCCCGATGAAACGCGGCGCGATCAGCGCGCCTGCACCGTAAAGTCCAATCTTTGCGCCGGTTGCAAGCAACCCGCGCCGCGTCATGCGACGACCGATCATCATTGTCCTCCCTTCAGACCTCTCTGTGTCTGGTGCGAGCATAGAACGCCAAATGACCTCAGGACGTCAATCAATTTGTTTAGTGTTTTACATCATTTTGAGGTATCATACTGATGTGTTTTATCGCTAGGATAGGCCCCACCCAGAATCAGGCCGAAATTCGATGGAATTTTCTGCAACAATCTCGACGCTTTGGCTCAGTCCTGCGTCTTACTGCCAATGGCTCGCAGACTCAGCCGGACCGGAAAGATCAGGATCGTCCATCAATGTGATTGGCTTTCCGCAACGAACTGTTGACCACCGTGGTCTCGAATCCCTAGGTGGCAGTCGAGCAGGGAACAGGAGCGAGTGATGCGTGCGACATTGGCAGATATCGCAAAGCAGGCGGGTGTTTCCTCCGCTACGGTAGACCGGGTCCTGAACGACCGGCCCGGCGTGCGAGCACACACGCGCGCGCATGTGCTGAGTGTGGCGCAAGAGCTCGGATATGTCCCCGAAGGGGCGCCGGTCGCGGCGGTGCGGATTCACTTCCTCTTGCCCAAAGGCACTAACCGCTTCATCGCCAACCTTCACGAACAGCTCGACCGGCAAGGCGCGGCGCACGGCGGGGTCCGCACAGTGGTCGAATCGATCGAGGGCTTCGATCCGCCGGTCCTTGCCGAACGCCTGCGCAGCCTTAAGGGACAGGTCGACGGACTTGGCCTTATCGCGCTCGACCATCCCATCGTGCGCGAGGCTGTGCGGGATCTGGCCCGCTCCGGGGTCAAGATCGTCACTCTCGTCTCCGATATCCAGAACGTACCCCGGATTGCCTATGTCGGCGTCGACAACCGCCAGGCCGGGCGGCTTTCGGGGTATCTGATGGGGCGGTTCCTTGGCCCGGGCTTCACCGGGCAGGTCGCGCTTTTCGCCGGATCTCTGGCCTATCGCGGGCACCAGGAACGCGAGATGGGGTTCCGGCACATCCTGCACGACGAAAACCCCGGACTCGAGATCGTGGAGTTGCGCGAGATGCTGGACGACCGCGCTAAGGCGCGTTCCGAGGCGCTGCAACTGCTTGACCGCTACCCTGAACTTGCCGCAATCTACAATGTCGGAGGCGGGACAAGCGGGATCGGTGCCGCTCTCAAAGAACGGGGGCGCGACAAGTCCGTGGTCCTGATCGGGCACGAGGCGACCGCCAGCAACAAGACGCTGCTCCTCGACGGAACGCTCGATGCGTTGATCGACCAGAATCCCAGAGTCGAGGCGCGGGAAGCACTTTCGACGCTGATTGCGGCGACGAACGGTGCCGTCTACGTGCCGGTGCAGCCCCGGCTGCACGTGATGTTTCGGGAAAACCTGCCGGACGATTGACCATCCTCATCAGGAGTATGTGCCGGGAGGCGTTTCTGTCGCCCTGAAGGGAAGGACAACGCTAGCTGTTCGGCCGTCCTATACTGCGCCCGAGAGAACTGAAAAATCGCGTCGCGTTGTGCTGCGCTCCACGGCAATGCTGCGCGAATCGCACGAAGATCGGACTATGCATTCCTCTTTGCGGACCCGTTCCACGACCTTTGGTCGGGAAGAGCCGAACAACTGCCTACGGCACCTCGCTTCGGAGTGCGGCCCACTGCCGTCATTCGAGGGGTGACCGTCGCTGCGGTGCGCCGCGCCAGATCAGCTGAGGGTGTAGCGCAAAGTCGGCGGATCGACAGTCACGATCGACTTCACCGAGGTTGCA
>JBJXFN010000010.1:0-2716 GCA_046155535.1 Burkholderiales bacterium | reverse complement strand
CAAATTCCGCAGCCATTGAACCATCGCCACGAGATGTGGTGAGAGACCAAAACCATGAGTGAATTCTACAAACTCCGATTGCGCGAAGCTGCGTTGCGTATCCGGGCTGGCCGGTTGACCAGTACTGCCTACACACAGGCCCTGCTGCGGCGTATCGATGCGCTTGAAAAGGATGTGCAGGCCTGGCAGTGGCTGGATCGCGCCCGGGCCCTGGCATTGGCAGGTGCAGCGGATGCGGCCAACACACCGTTACGACTGGCGCATCCCCTGCACGGCATTCCCATCGCCGTGAAGGACAACATCTATACCGCCGGCATTCCCACCGAAATGGGCTGCCGTGCCTATGCCGGTTACGTGCCTCGCGAGACGGCCGATGTGGTCACGCGGCTGGAATCCGCGGGAGTCATCATGGTCGGCAAGACCGTAACGACCGAAGCGGCATTCATGGTTCCGGCGAAAACCCGCAATCCCTGGAACATCGCGCACACTCCGGGGGGCTCATCGAGCGGTTCGGCCGCTGCGGTTGCCGCCGGATTTGTTGCCGGGGCACTGGGAACACAAACCAATGGTTCGGTGATTCGACCGGCGGCCTTTTGCGGCATCGTCGGCTACAAACCCAGTGCGGAACTGATTTCGGCGCGCGGCGTGATGCCGTTTTCCCCGACACTCGATCAACCCGGGGTGTTTGCCCGCGATGTCGCCGATGCTGCCTTTCTGGCGTCCTGCCTGACCGAAAATCGCAGTGCTATTGCGCCCGAGGTCCGGCCGCTGCGCAGTGCGCCGCGTCTGGCCGCAGTGCGTTCTCCGGTGTGGCACGCGGCGGCGCCGGAGCAGCGGGCCCAATTCGAGGCCGACATTCTCCGATTGCGCAAAGCCGGCGCGGCTGTGGATGTGCTGGAAATTCCGGGAGAATTCGACGGCGCCCATGCCGTGCATAGAACCATCATGTTGTTCGAGGCCGCGAAAGCCGCCAAGGTGGTACGCGCCGCGTTCCGGGAGAAGTTTTCCGACTATCTCAACAAGGCTCTGGATGAAGGCGCCAATATGCGCGAGGTGGATTATCGCGAGGCACTGAAAATGCGCCTGCAGTATCAACAAAGCCTCGCGCATTTTTTCGACCGGGGTTACTCCGCGATCATCACTCCGCCCGCACCGGGCGAAGCGCCGGCATCTCTGGCCGTGACCGGAGACCCGCGTTTCTGCACCATCTGGACCCTAGTCGGCGTGCCGGCCATTACCATTCCGGTGGGCAAGGGGCCCAACGGGCTGCCGCTGGGCATGCAACTGGTGGGCGCGGCAGAGGAGGAGAATTATCTGCTGGCCACCGCGGCCTGGTGCGAAAAGCATTCGCCGTTCAGCGGCTTGTTTTAGAGTCCCCGATAGGGGATCCGTAAACCCTCTCCTTTAGGCGACGGGAGTTGATTTTTCCCTCTCCCTCCGGGAGAGGGTGCAGGGTGAGGGAAGATTTTATGCGTGCAGGCTGCGATGGAATTGTATCGAGAGCGTTCCCCTCATCCCCGACCCTTCTCCCGGGGGAAGAAGGGTGATAGCGCGAGTCGGCCGTTAGGCCGACCCTCACCGGCTTGAGCCGTCATTTGAAGCCCTCGCCTTTAGGCGAGGGTAGTTCACTTGTTCTCTCCGTTCTCGGTGCCTCTGTGGTTCAACTACTGTTTGTTGGTTCAATCCGCGCGGGTCAGCATGACCACGCCACGCGATACTCGCTGCCCGATGGGCGTCGCGGATTCGATGCCTTCGGTGTAGGACTCGATCACAAAGCCGGTGTAGCCGTACTCTTCTGCCAGTGCAACGGCAGTGCGTTCGAAGATCTGCTGCGCCTCGCCATCTCAACCCGCCGCAAAACGTTTCTGACGCAATTCGATACGGTAGCGTCCCTCTGCAAGTTGCCGGCGCTCGACTTTCCAGGTCGGCGCCCTGGGATCGGCCAGGTACCAGACCAGCGCGCCGGCAAGGGCCGCGCCCGCGGCCGCCTGATGGGAAATCTGCACGCCCGGGCTGATGCGAAGTGTGCGGTCCGCAATCAGGGTGTTCGTCGTGCTGCACCCCGTTGCGGCGGTCAGGGTCACGGCGATAAATAGGCTCAATACCGGGCGCATAAGTGTTGTCCTCAAATGATATTTTCTATATCGACGTTTTCATCCATGGATTGAGGAGAATCGTGCGATATGTGGGGACAGGATTTCGCTGGCGTTGCCGCCGAGGCATGACCCAATGATGCACCCATTAACACCCATTTCCAGGCGCCCCATAACACCACCCATTCTCACCCTTTCGCGGCTCGATCTCCGATGCGCCGGCCGCACACAGTATTTTGTTTTCAGGTATTTGCTCTCCACCGTTCGCCGATTACCGGCAAACCGGTCAACGGCTCGACGTTCTGGGAAGGGCGGTTGCCCGGGCGGACATCCTGGCAGATCATCAAGGCGCAGCGCAGTTGATCGGTAACTTTCGTCACGCCCCTTCCGGTAGACTTCCTGGCTTGTGCGTCGCCATTTACTGTTCACAGATTATGGCCGCAGGCCGGTACCCCCTTGTGGGGCACCCTTCACTGACTTCTAAATGGCACTGACCCTCATGGCACTACCTTAAGCCGCAAAGTGCTCGGTGTGCGAGGAAATCGGGGTGGCTGAGAGCCTCGCATTGTTAAGATGGTGGTGTCTGAAGTCACCGTCAGTACAAGGAGGATCAGCCATGTGTG
>JBJXFN010000224.1:0-10862 GCA_046155535.1 Burkholderiales bacterium | reverse complement strand
TGCGCTTGGATCGGCTTGCCTCGGGCGGCTTCGACAACCTGCGACTGCGTGCTGAAGACGCGATCGAATTTCACGGCGATGTCTCCCTCCAGCTTGCGCGCGGGCTGCGCTTGGATGCGCCGGAGATCGGGGCCGTGAACGCGTCCTCAGTGGCACTGTCGGCGCCAAAAATCAACATCGGCAGTTCGGGCAATCTCAACGATCCGCTGGCTGTTCAGGTTGCGGCACCGACCCGAAACGGCGCGGCAACTCTGGATCTCAGGGCCGGTGACATGGGAATCACGCCGCCCGCCGGTGCCGGTATCATGGATCTGTTCGGGCGCACCACCTTGAACGGATTTCGTCAGGTCAGCCTGCGCAGCGCGGGCGACGTGCGGTTGACCGGGAAAGCCGTGGACGAAAATCTCCAGGACGGCATCGTTCAGGCAACGCGCCTTGTCGGATCGTTGACCACCACGGCCAGCCTCTTGATCGAAGCTGATCGGCTTTATCCGACTTCCCTCAGTGAATTCAGTATTGCGATCAAACAGGTTTCGGGATCCGGTGCTGCGGACACGATTGTTCCAGGGGGAGTGCTGACGATTCGTGGCACAGGCGTTTCGGCCAGGCCCATATCAAGCGGAGGAAAGTTGTCGCTCGCCGCGGATCTGATCGACCAGGGCGGCAGCTTGATGGCGCCGTTGGGCCAGGTCTCCCTCGCCGCCGGCAGTCGTCTGCAACTGACGCAGGACAGCCTGATCGATGTCTCCGGCGCGGGACTGATCGTCCCATTCGGTCGAACCGTCAACGGCTTGTCCTGGAACTACAACGGCATCGACTTGCGTACGCCCCCTGACAAACGGGTCAGCCTGAGCGGAACGCAAATTGATATCGAAGCCGGGTCGGTCATCAATGTTTCGGCGGGCGGAGAAATTCAGGCGGCGGAGTTTGTGCCGGGCCCGGGAGGATCGACGGACACCCTGTTGGGCGCCAACAAGTATGCGATTCTGCCTTGGCTGAAGGACGAATTCGGCCCTTACGACAGCGGGCTTTCCGCCATGAAAGATCTCCAGCTCGGCACCGACCGCAATGCCTACGACGCGGTCTATCTGACCGGTGGTGCCGGTCTGGATGCCGGGGTGTATGCACTGCTTCCCGGCTACTACGCGCTGCTTCCTGGTGCCTATATTGTCGAAGCGCTGCCGACTGCGCAGTTTCGCGATCTTGCGCCCGGTCGCACCTCGCGGCTTGCCGATGGGGCAAGTGTCCTGGCCGGTTATCGCGCCGTGGCCGGCACCGCGATCCGGGAAAGCAGAACCTCCGGCTTCTCGGTCCGGCCTGGAACGGATGCGGCAAAGGCTTCGGAATATCGACTGTCGAACTCGCAGTTTTTTGCCGACCTGGCGAAAGCCGCGGATCGGGTGGCGCCGAGGTTGCCACAGGATGCCGGGCGGTTGGCGATTGCAGCGAGCGGCGCCCTGGATTTTCGCGGAATCCTGGCGGGCGATGTGGCGACCGGCGGCATCGGTCCGCAAGTCGATATCACCAGCGAGCGCATCGCGGTGGTTGCCCGAAAAGGACAGGCGGGTGTCCCGGACGGATTCGTCGAGATCGAGGCCGGTACACTCTCCGCGCTCAATGCCAGCCTGATGCTGGGCGGCATTCGGAGCGACTCGGACGCCGGGACAGCCGTTGCTGTCGGGGCGTCGCAAATTGTCGTGCAAAACGATGCGGCCAATCCATTCACCGGACCGGAAGTCATCCTGGCGGCGACCGATAGCATCAGCGTCGAGTCGGGAGCCGTGATCCGTGCCGAAGGGCGCGCCGCGGTTGCCGGCGACCTGTTGATTTCCGGCAATGGCACGTCCGCCGACGGCGCCTTGCTCCGTGTGGCGAACGGTGCGCAGGTCAATGTGCTGCGGCAAAATCCCACACGGAGCAAGGGTGGCCTGTCGATCCACTCTGGCGCGCTGTTGGCGGCGGCGGGTTCGATCCTGCTCGATGCAACGCGCTCGAATTCCTCGGCTGGAACGCTCGACATCGCGCAAGGTGGCGCGGTCAGCTTGGGGGCCGGCAGGATTCAGATTGGCGGCGACGGAACGACCGGCGACGTGCTGCGCATCGACAACGCGCAGATTCTTGCGTTCGCCAATCTGGGATCCTTGCGGTTGCGCAGTTACAGTTCCCTGGATCTGGCGGGCGACGTCACGCTGGGCGGCGACGCCCTGCAGGAACTCGTCATCGACACGGGGACGCTCAGTGGCCTCTCCGTGGCCGGAACGAGTGGAAATGCCACGTTGCGCGCCAGGTCCATCCGCCTGCAGAACAGCGGAGAAGTGTCCGCCGGGGACGGCAATGGATTGGGTCGGCTCGATATCCTCGGCGATCGCGTCGTTCTTGGCGCGGGAAACAAGCGCGTGAACGGATTCGCCAAGGTGGCAATCACGGGTCGTGAAGATATCCTCATCGATGGTGCCGGTGACCTGCAATTCCGTTCCGATGTGGATTTGATTGCGCCGCGGATCGGCGCAACATCCGGTGCGCGGCAAAACATCTTCGCCGGCGATTCCGAGACAGGTTACCGCACACTTGTCACCCAGCGGACGCAGGCTCCCTCCGGTAACGCGTTTCGCGGCGGGCTCGGCGCGAAGTTGACGTTCACCGCCGGCAGTATTACTCACGGTGGCGTCATCGACCTGGCCGGCGGGACCGTGAACATGACATCCAGGAATGCCGGCGGCAACGTCACGCTTGCCAACGGGTCGCAGATCAATCTCGCCGGACGCAAGGAAGTGTTTGCCCAGGCCAGTGCGTATGCGCCGGCGGGAAATCTGGTGCTGGACAGCAGTGGCGAAGTGACGATGGGGGCGCTTGCCTCCATCGATTTGTCCGGCGACGCGGAAGGGGGCGACGCCGGATTGCTGCAGATCGCCGCCAGAGAGGGCGGCGTTCAACTGAATGGCCTGATTGCGGCCTCCGCCAGCACGGGTAGGCGACAGGCGCGCTTCATTCTCGACGTGAATACCCTCGACAACTTTTCCGCGTTGAATGCCGTGCTCAATCAGGGCGGCGTCTCCGAAATGCGCGACATCCGGGTACGAAATGGCAATTTGACGATCGCGGAATCTGACCGCGTCGTCGCGCGCAATCTGAAGTTGTCCACGGATGCCGGCGCCATTTCGCTGCTGGGCGTGATCGATGGGAGCGGCCCTGCCGGCGGGGGCAGGGTCGAATTGTCCGCCCGCCGCGCCGATGGCGCGGCGGCGGTGATACTGGCGGACGGCAGCCTGATCGACGCCCGCGGGACGTCCGTTCTGACCGGCGAGACAGACGCCTACTCGCATGGCGGCAGTGTGTCGATCGTGGCATCCGGCGGCGACCTGCAATTCATGCAGGGCGCGCAGATCGACGTGTCGGCCGATCCACAGGGCAAATCGAACGGAGGCACAGTACGCCTGGTGGCCGACCGGAATGCGGCGGGAACTTCGATTGCCGCATCCTTGTCCGGAGAAATTCACACTGATGGTTTTCGAAGGACCGGTTCCGCTGGAGAACTGATTGCCTCGGGGCGCGATGGACTCGTCGTGGTGGAAGGGGCGCGTGCCTATGACGGGGTGACTGACGTGTCGGCCGCGATGGCGGCCGGCGGCACGGTCCATTCGGAATTCCAGTCGTTCATGGGCAATGCAGCCGCGATCCGTTCGGCGCAGGGATTGACCGGACTGAACCCGAGCCAGATCCAGATCCGCGCCGGCATCGGACTGGACAATTCCAATTCGGCTGTGGACATGATTCTTTCCGCACAGCTGGATCTTTCGCAGTCGCAATGGATGGAGCAAGGGATGCCGGGTCGATTGTCGCTGCGCAGCGCACGCAATCTCCTTGTCAATGCGGCGCTCGGACTTGGCTCCGACAATGCGGTATCGGCGGCATCCTGGGATCTGCGTTTGGTCGGCGGCGCCGACTTCTCCGCCGCGGATACACGGCGAACCCTCGCCTCGCCGGATGCCGGCGACGTGGTGCTGGGCACTGCCGCCAGCCGGGTCCGATCGAGCACAGGGAATATCGAAGTCTCGGCAGGACGCGATTTCCGGATAGGCCATTCATCGGCCGCTGTGTTGAGCACCGGGATAACCAACGTATCCGATCGCTTCACGAACCACGGGGGAGACATCAGCATCGAGGCGGGCCGCGATGTGCTGGGCACGGCGAATCAGCAATGGGTGAATGACTGGCTGCGGCGGACAACCTTGCCGGCCCTGGGCAACGTGCAGACGCTGCGCGGGAGAACCGGGGAGTGGTGGGTGCATCGGACCAATTTCCGGCAGAACGTCGGATCTTTCGGTGGTGGCGATATCGAAATCCATGCCGGTGCCAACATTGCCAGCCTCTCCGCCATGAATCCCTCGTCGGGAAGAGTCTTCAAGGACCTGTCGGGAGCGGATCAATTGGAGGTGAACACCGGCGGGAACCTGACGGTCGTGGCGGGCAACAATGTCACCGGTGGAGAGTTCATGCTCGGCAACGGCCGCGGACGGATGGAAGCATCGGGCAGCCTCGGAACGCCGGCGGCGCGCCCCACCCTTTTTGTCATGGGGGAGCACCACGACGCCGCGCTCAGGGGCGCGCATTTCAGTCTGGCGGCCCGCGAGGATGTTTTCCTGCAGACCGTGGCCAATCCCACCATGCTGGTGCTGTCAACCGTACCGGGTTCCCCCTCGACGACGACGCCCGGATTCGGTAGCGCGCGTTCCGCTTTTTTTACCTACGCACCCGACTCGGAAGTGTCCCTGGAATCGCTCAACGGCGACATCGATCTGGGCAGCCGAGTCCCGAGCAAAAACAACCTGAGCACGGAATGGTCGGGTGTCTTCACGCCGCGTCTTGCCGCGGTTGCGTTGGACGGCAAGGTGCTGACCGCTCCCAACAATCAGGAGCGTATTGCGCTGTATTCATCGGTCCTCGGCCGCATGCGCGTCCTTGCGGAACAGGGTATCGAAAATCTCTGGATCGAGGCGATCGACGTGCGGCCGGACCGGTTGCCGAATTGGCGCAGCGTGGAGGCCGCAAGCGGCGTGCAGGCGGCCCCGGGCGAAAGTGTGTTGCTGGCGGTTGCCGGCAATTCCTTGCCGCGCATTGTTACCCCGGATGCCGATCCCGCGACACCTTACGTCGTTTCGGCCCGATCCGGCGATCTGCGCGATTTGCAATTATTTCTGCCCAAGGAGTCGTCACTCGAGGCAGGCCGGGATATCGTCAATCTCCAGTTGACTGCGCAGAACCTGGGGGATTCGGACCTGACGCGCGTGGCCGCCGGCCGCAATATCCGCTACACCGGCATCAATGCTGCGGGTGTACGCAGCGACAACGGCGGTATCACAATCAGCGGCGCCGGCGGCCTGCTGGTACGTGCCGCGGGAAACATCGAACTGGGCGCAACCCAAGGCATCATCGCCCGCGGCGATGCGGACAATGCCAGTCTTCCGGGGCCGGAAAGTGCCCACGTGATCGTGGCAGCCGGCGTCAGGAAAGATCTCGACGCTGCCGACACCAATGCCTTGTTCGCCGAATTACTGGCGGCCGGCCAGGACAACGATCTTGAACGTGGCAATGGGGCAGTCGATGCGCTGTTTCCCGCATCGGTGCTATCGGAAGGCAATCTCTCGATGATCTTCTCGAAAATCAAAACTGAAGGTGGCAGCGGGATCGACATCGTGGTTCCGCGCGGCGACATCAATGCCGGCATCACCTCAACACAGGCGCGGGAAATCGGGATCGTCACCACCCTGGGCGGCGCTGTTCGCACCTATCTGAGCGGCGATTTCAACATCAACCAGTCGAAGGTCATGACCTTGCAAGGCGGGGACATCATTGCCTACACCCGTGAGGGGAGCATCGATGCTGGGCGGGGTGCGCGAGACTCGCGTACCACGCAGCCGCCTCGGCGCACCAAGGACGACACCGGTCTGACCGTCTTCATCCCGCCCCAGGACGCGTCGGGTGCCGGAATTCGTACGTTAACCTCCGATGCCGACGGTGCCGGCCCGCTGGCAGCCCCCAGGGCGGGCGACGTCTACCTTTTCGCGCCAAGAGGGGTGATCGACGCGGGCGAGGCGGGTATTGCCTCGGGGGGCAATATCGTGCTGGTCGCCCTTCAAGTTCTGAACGCGACCAATATTTCCGCGGGCGGCTCGTCGGTGGGAGTGCCACAGACCTCCGGCACGACCCTGGCGGCCAGTCTTTCGGGTTCGACAGCCGCGGCGTCCGCTGCCACCAAGTCTGCGGAGGAGGCCACCCGCGACGCGGCGACGGACAAGGCCAATGAAGGCTCGCTGCAAACGGCATTCCGGCCATCTTTCCTCACTGTGGAATTGCTTGGCATCGGAGAGGCAAAACAGGGGAAAGAAGACAAGAAATAGCCGGGACGGACGCCTGGCAGGAAAGCCCGCGGGCAACATGTCCATATTGTTGAAACATTGTTACAGAAGACTGTCCGCTTTATAGACCCATAAGAGAAACAACCGGTGAGATTCCTGATCCTCGCCCTTTCGGGGTGGCTTTTTTTTCAATCCGCCCAGGCACATGCGTGGTGGAACGCCGACTGGTCCTATCGCAAGAAGGTGAACTTCAATACCACCCCCGCGGGTGCCGATGTCCAGGCGCCGCAGGCCAACGCGGTGGTTCTGGTGCGCCTGCACACCGGCAACATGGCTTTTGTGGACCTCAAGGAGGACGGGGGCGACCTGCGATTCCTATCGGCGGACGACAAGCTCCCGCTCAAACACCATATCGAATTTTTTGATGCCATTAACGAAATCGCCCTGGTGTGGGTACAGGTGCCGGCCCTCGCCGGTGGCGCGGACAACGAACACATCTGGATGTATTTCGGCAATGCCGACGCCAACCCCGCGGAAGACAGCAAAGGTACCTACGATCCAAGTTTTGGCGCGGTGTTTCACTTCAACGGCAAGGATTCAGCGCCGGCCGCCGATGTAACGTCTAACGCCGCCAGCGCCACGTTAAGCGGTGTCCAGTACATTACCGATGGCGCGGTCGGCCAGGCGGCCCGATTCAATGGCGCCTCGCGCATGACGATTCCCCCAGCCCCTGTGCTGCAGACAGCTGCCGGCGGCGGCTTCACATTTTCCGCCTGGGTGCGGGGCAGCGGTTCTCTGCTCGAACGCAAGGATACGGCCAACGGCCTGACCATCGCGATCGAGAGTGGACGGCTGGTTGCGCGCACGGCGGGTGGCGAAACGGCGCAGTCCTCTGCAACCTTGCCGGCCGACTCCTGGCATCACGTCGGCGTCACGCTATCGGACAAGCTGTCCCTTTTCCAGGACGGTGTGGAGACGGGATCGGTGCCGGTGTCCTCCACGGCCAGGGCCTTGAGCGGGGAACTCGTAGTCGGGTCCGGTTTCAGCGGCGACCTCGATGAGGTGCAATTCGCGCCGGTGGTGCGCAGCGCGGACTGGTTCAAATTCGCATCTGCCAGCCAGGGTGCCGAAAGCAAACTCCTGACTTATGGTGAAGACGAGCAGACCGGCAGCAGCGGCACGTCGTATTTCAGCATTCTGCTTGGGGCGGTGACTCTCGACGGCTGGATCGTGATCGGCATTCTGGGCGTGATGGCTCTGGTGAGTGTGGTGGTGATGGTGGGCAAGGCGTTGTTCGTTGTGCGAGCCGAGAGAGCCAACCGCGTATTCATCGAACGGTTTCAGAAAGTCGGCAGCGATGTGCTGGCGCTCGATCGTGCCAACCCCGCACGCGGTAAAAAAACCGATACCGGTTTGGGCGACTCCTCTCTGTACAGGCTCTATCAACTGGGGGTGCAGGAACTGCGGTCCCGCTTCGATAAGCATACCGGCAGTGATGCGGATCTCAACCTCAAACCGCAGGCCATCGATGCCATTCGCGCGACGCTGGATTCCGGCATGGTGCGCGAGAACCAGCGCCTGAACAGCCAGATGGTGCTGTTGACGATCGCCATCTCCGGCGGACCGTTCCTGGGCCTGCTTGGAACAGTCGTGGGGGTGATGATCACTTTTGCTGCCATCGCCGCAGCGGGCGACGTCAACGTCAATTCGATTGCACCGGGCATCGCGGCTGCGCTGGTGGCAACGGTGGCAGGTCTGGTGGTCGCGATTCCGGCTTTGTTCGGCTACAACTACCTTGCCAGCAAGACCAAGAGTATTTCCGCGGACATGCAGGTGTTCGCCGACGAATTCGTCACCAAGCTTGCCGAAAATTATTCGGGCTGACAGGAAGACACGATGCAGGATCAGCAGGGGAATGAGCCGTATTCCGACATCAACGTCACGCCGATGCTGGACCTTGCGTATGTGCTGCTGGTCATCTTCATCATCATGACCACGGCTTCGGTACAAGGCATCAAGGTCAACCTGCCGAAAGCGAGCAACACACCGAGCCTTGCCAAGCCGACGACCAAGGCCATCACGGTGACCGACAATGGAAGCATCTTTCTGGATACGTATCCGGTGACGATGGCGGAACTGGAATCCCGACTGCGCCAGAACAAGGCGGTAAATCCGGATTTTCCGGTGGTCATCAAGGGGGATTCCAAGGTGCAGTATGAAAAAGTGATCGAAGTGCTGGACTTGTTGGGACGCCTCGACATCACCCAGATCGGTCTTGTCACGCAGAGGCTGGTGAAGTAATGGCCATGTTGAACGAAGAGCAACCACGGCGCAGTCGGGCGAACAGGCTGTTCCTGATCCTCGGCGTACTCGGCCTGACAGCGGCGATTGCTGCCATTGCGATGTCGTTCTTGACCGAGGGCAAGCCCAAGAAACGACACATCGTGCAACAGATCGCGATACTGCGGCCTCCTCCTCCCCCGCCGCCGGAACGGGAAAAACCGCCGGAACCGGAAATCGATGAAGAGGAAGTCAAACTTCCTGACCCGGATACGCCGCCGGAGCCGCAGCAAGCGGAAGCTGCGCCAGTCGGACAGGATCTGGGCGTGGACGCGCAGGGCACAGGTAACGGCGATTCGTTTGGACTGGTCGGAAAGCCGGGCGGCAAGGCAATCACCGAAATCGGCGGCGACGAGGGCCGCGGTGATCAGCACCGATGGTATGCCGGGCTGATCCAGGCGGAAATTCAGAAATTGCTTTCCCGTGACAAGAAGCTTCGTGGCGTCGAATTCAAGGCAGTCGTCAGCGTCTGGCTGGGCGGCGAGGGCAAGTTGGAACGCTCCGAACTCGCGGGCTCCACCGGGAATGCCGACGCGGACGAGAAAATAAAACTGGCGCTCGCTGAGTTGCCGCCGCTGCGAGAAAAACCGCCGGCCGACATGCCGCAGCCGATCCGCTTGCGCGTAACTTCGCGTTTTTAGAATCAACGCCAATTTCATGAGTAAACGAAAGTGGACGGCCGCGGGTTCGATTTTCGGGACCGGCGCTTTGGCACTGGTGCTTGCGGCGTCTATTGCCACTGCCGTGGCACAGGACGCAGGGTCACTGCAGGGTGAAGTGGAGGCCCAGCGGCAGACGACCATTAAGCTGATCGAACTGATGGTCCAATCCGGAATTCTGACCAAGGAAAGGGCGGAAGAGTTGCTGCGCGAGGCGCGTCGTGAGGCGGGCAATCCTGCCTCCGCTGGAGACGCGTCGAAGAACGAAAAGGAAAAGGTGATCCGGATTCCGTATGTTCCGCAAATTGTGCGGGATGACATTAAGGAAGAAATACGCCAGGAGGTCGTCGAGCAGGCGAGGAAGGAACGTTGGGGTGAACCGGGGGCACTGCCCGATTGGATTGGCCGCATCAAGTTCCATGGCGAATTCCGGTTGCGCTATCAATACAATCAGTTCGATCCCGGAAACAGCAGACAGTACCTGAACATTCAGGACACCAACGCCGGGAACGGATTGGTGCCGCTCAATACGATCGAAAACAACGACCTCTGGCGTATCCGGCTTCGGCTCGCGATGGATGCCAGGCTTGCGGATTGGGCAAGCGTGGGGATGCGTCTGAGCACAGGCAGCAATACGAATCCGGTTTCGGACAATCAGACGCTTGGCAACACCTTCAACCGCAACAATTTTGCATTGGACCGCGCGTTTGTGAGGCTGGAACCGAACGCATCGTGGATGTTAATAGGTGGACGGATGGCGAATCCGTTTTTCCATTCAGACCTCGTTTGGGACGAGGACCTCAATTTCGAGGGGGTCGCGACGACGGTGCGTCCGTCGGTCGGAAAGGCGATCGGTTTGTTCACGACAATCGGCGCGTTTCCGTTGGAGAAGCTGGATTGCACCAATACCGTCCAAATTGCCGATTGCGGGAAGAGCAAGTGGATCTACGGATTTCAACTGGGAACCGAACAGTCGTTTTCCAGCGGTAACCGGCTGAAAATTGGCATTGCCCTTTATGATTTCAGGAAAATCGCCGGGACTTTCAACGATCCGATTATCGACCCCGCCAATCGCAGTTCCATTCCCAAATACGTCCAGAAAGGCAACTCCATGTTTGACGTGCGCACCGACGGCGGAAATCCTTTGCTGGGCCTGGCGGCCGACTTCCGGGAGTTGAGTTTGACTGGGCAATGGGATATGAATCTGCCCAAGGCGCGCCACCTGACGCTGTTATGGGACGCCGTGAAGAACATCGGATACGACCGGAATGAAATCCGCGATCGCACCGGCGGTCTGATCGATCAGGACCCGCGGACGCTGGGTTATCAGTTCCGCCTGACTGTCGGGCAGGAAAAGATGGAAAAGCGGGGAGACTGGCAGGTCAGCGGGGGTTACAAGTATCTGGAACGCGATGCAGTTGTCGACGGATTCACCGAGTCCGATTTCCACCTTGGCGGCACGGATGCAAAAGGCTGGATCCTCGGCGCAAGTTACGGCATCGCCACC
>JBJXFN010000218.1:0-4237 GCA_046155535.1 Burkholderiales bacterium | reverse complement strand
CGATCGATCCAGTCCTTCCAACGCCACACCCAGTTTCCCTGAATCGCGAAATTGCCGCGCGACGCGATGGCGTGGCGGCCACCGGTGCTGATCAACGCCAGTGACACCGGCTGGGGAATCCACTGCCGCAAGGGGTGGGAGAGTAGCGCGCGGCGCAGATTTTCCGCGAGCGGGGGGCCGGCGCGCACGGCATAGACGCCAGACTTCGGGCGGGGATGATCGCGAACCGTGGCGATGTCTCCGGCGGCGAAGACCTGCGGATGTGAGGTGGATTGCAGGCAGCCGTTGACCAGGATGAAACCCCGATCGTCAGTGGCGAGGCCGGCGGAGCGCGGCCACATCGGTGCTGAAGCGCCGGTGGCCCAGACTATCAGATCGGCCGCAATGGTCCGGCCGCCCTGGATTCTGAGCAGGCCGGATTCCACTTGTTCCACCTTGCAACCGGTTTCGATGGTGATACCGCGTTGCCGGAGAATCCGGTCGAACATTCCGCGGACGGTAGTGTTGTGTGCGGGCAGAATCTCCGGCGCGTCGCCGACCAGGACAAATCGGGCACGGTGATTGGGCGCCAGATGCTGCAGCCGGTATTGCATGGCAAGCAAGACTTCGACGCCGGCCGCACCAGCGCCCACCACGACAATGCGTTCCGGACCTTCACCGCGAGACGCGCTTGCGCACAATGCTTCCCAGCGGGCTATGAATGTCTCCACCGGTTTGACCGGCAAGGCGTGCGCGAATGCGCCCGGGATATCGAACACTGCCGGGCGCCCACCGGTATCGACGGACACGATATCGAAGCCCAGCGCACGACCGCTTTCGCAAAACACCAGACCGGCGTCCAGGTGCAAACCATTGCAGCGGGTCACGATCAGATTGCAGCGTGCCTGACGCGACAAGGCGGCGAGGTCGATATGGCATTGGGCCCGGGAATAGTGCCCGGCAATCCAGCCTGGCAACATGCCGGAATAAGCGGCCTCGTTGCCGGGATCGATCAGGGTGAGTTCGACATCGGGCAGGGGATCGATGGCAAACCGGCGCAGCACTTCCACATGGCTGTGCCCGCCACCGCTCAGAACGAGGCGCTTCATTTCAGGAACACCCGTTTGCCACAGAGGACACAGAGGACTCAGAGGAAATCCGTAAGACAAATCCGGCGAAAATTCTCAATTCCCTGCCCTCTAAGCATTGACACAACAATGAACTTCTCTCTGTGTTCTCTGTGACCTCTGTGGCAATAATTCCTTTGGTTCATTTCGGAGCATCGCCGGAGAGAAAGCGAATATCCCCGTACCACGCCACGACGGACTCACCGGTGTTGTCGGTATCGGTGGCGATGGCAACGCCGGATATCGGCGGCGGGTCCTCTCCGAAGGCCGCGCGGAAATCCTCCAGCACGTTTCGCCGCACTTCCACCCAGCGGCCAACATTGGCGGCGCCGCTCTCGGCGACAATCACGCGCACCCGGTCGGTGTAGGCATTCCACATCGACGTGTCGCGAGCCAGCCGCGCGTCCCAGACGTAACAGAGCGCTGCCAGAGGAATATCCGCGCCGTACAACGCGCGGGCCATCCGGATTTTCGTGCGGGTGCCGAATGACAACTTCCGGATATCGTAGTCGAACAGGACATAAACCCGCGCCGGAAAGTCGTCCTTGTCCTTGCTGGTCGGGTCGGACTTCTCGAGGAGACTGCCGATCTTCCAGCGCCAGGTGATGACCGGCAGCACGTGCGGATCGATTTGAAGCGCATGGGTGAGGGTGGCCATCGAAGCATGGGCTTCGGCACGCAGAACCGTGACGCCCGCATCCTCGACCAGCGAATAGCGGGTGTGTTTCTTGACCTTGGGCACGGTGGTGAAGTGCCACGGCGCCGGCAATACCTCTCCCGGACTCGCAGGCGAGAAGGGCACTGGTCCCGCTTCCTCCCCTCTTGCCTGAAACGCGAGGCAAGTCAGCAGCACCGCGAGCACGCGTTTCACGGTTCGCCGCCGGGTTCTTGTGCGGGGACCCAGCCCTCCCGAACCAGGCGTTCGTAATCCTCCGGCCGGTCGAGATCCCA
Organism: Burkholderiales bacterium; assembly: GCA_046155535.1. GTDB lineage: Bacteria > Pseudomonadota > Gammaproteobacteria > Burkholderiales > JACQAP01 > JACQAP01. The sequence goes on along the minus strand of JBJXFN010000218.1, from coordinate 2,180 downwards.
GCGAACGGGCAGCTCGTGCCATCGCCACCCCAGGTTACGCAATCGTTGGCGCGTTTCCTCCATGACCTGGCCGGTGCCCCAGGGCATGGCGTCGAACAGGGCTGGCATGGCGTGGTGTACGCCCACGAGGCAGTAACCGCCGTCCTCCACCGGGCAAAACACTGCGTCGTTTCCCTCTTTCAGCATCGTCAGGGCAGTGCGCAGATCCGCGGTGCCCAGAGCGGGACAATCGGTGCCGATGAGCAGAACCCGGTTCGCGCGGGTCAGCGCATCCGCAATCGCGCCACGCATGCGCGCGCCGAGATCTCCGTCGCACTGTGTGTGCAGGGTGGCTCCGAACCGGGTCTTGCAGGCGGCAAAGAATTTGTGGCGCACATCTGGCGCGCACCACAGTTCCAGCGGGCCGACCGCGGCTTCGCGCGCCATCGCAAGCACGTGATCGACCAGGTTCCGATACAGCGCGGCGGCACCGTGTTCGCCGAGAAGTGGAATCAGACGAGTCTTGACCCGGCCCGTCACCGGCGCACGAGCGAACAGCAGCACGGAGGATTCGGCCTTATTTTCCATGGTAACGGCGGGCGAGTTGCCCCGGCGCGGCACCGAAGAAATAACGCAGGCGCAGTGACCACATGAAAAAAATGGTGCGCCAGATACCGTCGCGTTCCCAGCGCCGCGAGGAGGTGATCACGGTCTCACGCAGGCAAAGCGGCGGGCCCAGCCGTTTGAGCCGCCGGGAAAGTTCGATATCTTCCATCAAGGCGATGTCGGCGAATCCGCCAACGGATTCGAATGCCCTCCGTTCGACAAAAATTGCCTGATCGCCGGTGGCGATGCCGGTGAGTCGCGACCGCAGGTTCATGAGTGTTTCGACACAACGCAGCATCCACGCGCGGCCGGACAGGCGAACATCGAATCGCCCCCATTGACGCTGGCGCTTCGAAAGCCCATCGATGATGGAACGATCGGCCAGTTGCGGAAGCCGGGTGTCCGCGTGCAGGAACAACAGAATATCCGCGCGTGCCTCCGCGGCGCCGGCATTCATCTGCGCTGCGCGGCCCGGCATGGGTGATTCGATCACCTGATCCGCCAGGCCGGCTGCGGCAGCTATCGTCCCATCCCGGCTTCCACCGTCGGACAGGATGATCTCCACGTTACGGCGGCGCAAGGGTTGGAGGTCGGCGAGAAACTTGGCGATCCCTTCCGCCTCGTTCAGGGTCGGGACAACAACCGAGAGTCGATGCGACGCCCGACTCATCGTTTGTCGTTCAGTGACCAGTCGTAGTCGAGAAACATCAGTTTCACTTTCCTGTCGCGGATGGATTGGCGCGCGGCAGCTTCAGAAGCCAGGCGTTCGGCATATTTCGCGAGCCATGCGGCCTCGGAACCGGCTTTGCCCGCAAAGTCCTTTCCGTACCAGTCGAAGATTTTTGAAATCTCCAGTTTTCCGGACTGGGGGTTGAACCGGTTGCGCGAGGCGTCGGAGAGAAACCGCTCGACGCCGTCCTCCAGTTGGGCATCTAGTTTCTCGGCGACAAAGGCCTCGTTTCGAAGGGCCGGGCAACCGACCGAGGCACAGTTGACCGCCATGTGGATGCGCGGCTCGTCAAACACGCCGGGTGCCCGGATCATGCCCTGCTCGATGTCATCCAGATGCCGGGACTTGCCGAACAAGGTGAAGAAGGTCTTTTTCCAGGGGCTGCGGGTCAGTGAGCCGAGATCCTTGATGGATTGGAGCTTCGGATATTCCGTGAGGATCAGCGCCACCGTGAAGGCGTTGTAGGCATTGATCAGAAAGGCGAGCCGCTGCGGTTTGCTCCAGCCATCGTATTCCGCCTGGGTCACGGCGGAGAGTTGCGCCAGATAGGTTTTCAGCGCGGCATGGTCCGCCTGGAAGCCCCGGTAATCCGACTGGGAGGCGCCGCCTCCGGGAAGCCACACGACGTGCTTTTTCGCCAGCGCATCCCATTGCGCATGAGAATGGTCAAACGCCGCTTCGGTGGTAGACGCAAACAGCGCCACAAGAAACACAACCAGAAATTTTCGCATCAGAATTGGTCCCATCACTGTTCACCCTTCATCGTCTTTCAACCTCGCATCCACGCATGATAACGCCCGACCCACGCCAATAGTTTCTGCGGCGCATGGGCGCGCTTCCAGTTGCCGGCCACGTATTTATTGGC
>JBJXFN010000217.1:0-27476 GCA_046155535.1 Burkholderiales bacterium | reverse complement strand
GCCGTCGATGTCGAAGATGCCGGTAGCGCCGTCGGTGCGGACGGTCACACAGTGACCGGGGCCGAAGTCGTCGTCGTTACCAACCTGATCACCGCTGCTGCCGCTCGCGCCGGCGGACAGCGGCTGGACGGACTCACCCGACGCGAAGTCGCTCTGGCACAGGCGCAGCGAGGAGTCAGTAGCCTTGATGTCGGTGATCTGGCCATGGATCCGTGTCAGCCGGCCGTCGAGTTGCTCCGTGCGGATGTTCACGAACACCACAGGGCGCAGGATGATCTTGCCGTTGCCGGTGCTGCTGATCTTGAGCGACTTGTCCATGTCGAAGTCGAGCTCGACGAAGATCACGTCGCCGCCCTTGAGTGTGAAGGGGCCACGCGGGTTGAGGTCGATCTTGCCGTTGCCAACCAGCTGCGGGCGCACGCTTTCCACCAATGTCCCGCTTGCGTCCAGATCGTTGAGGACCAGGTCGGAGAGGTGCAGGCGGATCTTGCTGTAGCTGCCCGCGGGTACTTGGTTGGATACGGCGAAGAGCTCGGAGAAATCGGTCAGTTTTAGCAGGTCAAGAATCTTGGACCCGGAGAACAGGGTCACCTGGCCGGCCTCGCCGATCAGCGTCACCTCGGTAATGGTGGCGATAGCCTGATCCCACCTCCCCACTGGCGCATCGGTGAGCAGCACGCCGACCGTTGCGGTACTGCCCGACGCGCTGCCACCACCACCGCCGCCGCCGCTGCAGGATGCAAGCAACATCGCTGCGCCTATCAGGAATACCGTTGCTAATCGCTTCGTCATGATTCACTCCCTCTGTTAATCGTTGCGAAACACTGTCTCGTATTTTTATTAGATTGCCGGTGACACAGACTTACCACCTCCGGGCGAATGCCCGCAGGCATAGCGATAACCCTGAGGGTGTTGAGAAAGACGCTCAGGAATCGTCTATAACGGGTCCAGGGGGGTACTGTTAGAAAACCGAGCATGATGACACTCCCACTCCTCTCCACCAGAGGAAACCACATCGAACTGTCTGCCGAACGAGCGCCCGGCACGTCGAGATTGGGGCTGGTGCGGTTGAAGCTATTGGTGCGAGCCACCAACGAACAGCGTCATGTCGTGCAGCGCGAACAGATCACCCATGCAGTTCATGCTATTCTATTCCACGGATGGAAGAGTCATTTCCACTTCCACTTTGCAAACTTCTGCGGTGCGATAGCGCCCAGTACACTATAACTCTGCGGGTCGTGTCGCCCCGCAGTATTCAAATCACTGATCCACATGGAGGCGCCCACATGAAGCTTTACACCACCGTACTCGCCATTGCGCTAGCCGTCTCGAGCGCTACAGTCATTGCGCAGACTGTTCCTGCCCTGGATGATCCGAACACGGTCGTCACGGTGATGCAATTTTCGGTGCGCAGTGGTGCCACACGCGCCCAGTTGCAACAGCGCATGAGTCCGATCCGCGACTTCATCCGCAAGCAGCCGGGTTTCATCGAGACCGTGTTGATGGAGAACCGCAATACGGGCAATCAACCAGACTTCGTCGGCATAACGCGCTGGAAGTCCTTCAAGGACTGGGAAGCGCTGTGGCTGAAACCCGAGTTCCAGAAGCTCGTCGCCACGGCTGGGGAAGTCGGCAGCGTCAACCCGGGTATGTATTCGCCAATCAAGCGCTGAGACGCGCTGCCAGTGAGAACTGGCAGCATCCACCAGGATTGCCAGCGCCTACGCTGCGTTGCCTACTTCTTGGGAGCTCCAATCCGGACGCGACGCGTTGGCGCCTGGCGAACGTCGGCGGCACCGGCTTATCTCGTTGCGCGCTGATGTCCTTTCTCAAGAATGACCAAGGCGATTCCGCCCAGGATGGCAGCGCTTGCCAACACCAGGCGCAGCGTCAAGGCCTCCCCGAGAAAAACAATTCCTCCCAGGGCTGCAATGACTGGAACACTGAGTTGCACGGTCGCGGCTTGGGCCGCTTTCAGGGCGGGCAATGCCGTATACCAGATGGCGTATCCAACACCCGACGCCAGAGCACCCGACGCCACCGCATAGCAGATGCCGGCGCTGTCCAGAGACGCCTTGTCGATCATCATCACGCTCAACACGACTGCGATCGGCGCTGCACGCAAAAAATTTCCCGCCGTGACTTTCGTGGGGTCACCCGCCCCCCGGCCACGCAGCGAATAGACGCCCCACGCGGCCCCCGCCCCCAACATCATCAAGGAGCCGACCAGAGGCGGTGCAGACAGACCCGGGAAAACAAGTCCAACAAGTCCTGACAGGGCCAGCGCGAGGCCGACCCCTTGCTGCTTCAACAAACGCTCTCCCGCCCAGATCCCTCGGCCGATCATCGTTGCCTGCACCGCACCGAAAAGCAGGAGCGCGCCCGTGGCCGCGGGCAGGCTCACGTAGGCAAAGGAAAACCCTGCCGCGTAGGCAAACAAGGCCGTTGCCGAAATCCAGTTGCCCTCTCCTGCGACGTTGTGGCCACGCCAATGCACCAGCAACCAGAGCATCCCTGCGCCGGAGATCAACCGAATGGACGTGAAGCTGGCGGCGTCGATGCCGGTGTCCCGGAGTGCGATCCGGCACAGCAGGGAATTGCCTGCAAAAGCCAGCATGGCCAGGCATGTCAGGGTCGCGATTCGTGCAGCAGGCATCGATTTACCCGGGCGTCCGTTGAGAATTCCACCCATCAATCGGAAGAAATCGGCTCCGCAGCGTCAGACAACAGTGCCGGCACAACCACACTGATTCCTGATACTGCGACACGTTAGTTTTGAAACATCCAGGCGGTGTTGATGCCTCGACATTTCACGACAAGTTCTCCTTTATCCCCAGCCCTACCCACGAACCTCCCTCACCCCCACCCCTCTCCCGGGGGGAGAGGGGAGATTTCTTCCCTCATCCCCAACCCTTCTGCTCCGCTTCAAGTGTGCCCTTGTCCCGGGGGGAGAAGGGAGTGTTGTGCTCCCCGTCCGAACGGGGAGGTTCACGGGTAGGGATCGAGGGTGAGGGGAAGTGGGTGAGGGGAAGCGGGTGAATCGGAGTCATTGTCGTGATTGATGAAAACTTCCATAGAACAATGTTTCGAAATCCATGATTCGCCGTACTAGCCGTGGCGGCCGGTCTTGACGAAATCCAACGATGCCTGAAACAGCGGCAAATCCTTTTCGTAGTCGGCGGCGTCCGCACAATTGATCTGGATCCATTCCCGGGTACTGGAGAGGCCGCGGGGCTGAAACGAGACGACGTTGTTTCTGGAGAACTGCAATTCGGTGGCCACCGCGGCCGGCAGTCGCAGCCCGATCCCGTCACCACTGATGCACGCGAACATCCGGTCACTGACGAAATAGGCATCCAGGCCGTTGATCTTTCTTGCGCTGGCGCCGGGCAGTTTCAGGAGCAGCGCGTCAATCTGCGCCTTGCGGGTGGATGCGTTGGAATCAGTACTCACTGGAAGGTCCGTTGGAAAAGTTCGGGATGCAGCAATTTAATCACATGTACCGGCCTGACATCCGTCTGCCAGTCTTCCCGGTTTCGCATTTATTGAACGCCGACTTCGAATTCATCGACGCCGGCCGGTCAACGCCAGTACCGCTTCGACGACCGCTTCCGGCGTTTCGCGCGTCAGAAAATGGCCGGCGACGGGAATCGTTTTTCTGTCATACGGGCCACTGAAGAAGCGTGCGTGTTTTTCCGATTGTTCCGGCGGGCCCACGCCATCGCAGATGCCATGCAAGACCACGGTCGGCGCCGGAATGAGCGGTTGCGCCGCAAGCCGCTGTTCGATGTCATGGTATTCGGACGTCCCGGGCGCATTACCGTGCCGATGCCGGTACGAATGAATCGTCACTTCGACAAAATCCGGATTGTCAAAACTCGATGCAGTGGCTTCGAAAGTCGCTTCATCGAAATGCCAATTGGGCGACCATTGTTGCCAAAGCATTCGGACGATGTCCCGGCGATTCCGCGCCAGTCCCGCGCGCCCCCGTTCGGTGTGGAAGTAATACTGGTACCAGAAGCGATGCTCCTGCGCCGCGTCCATCGGTTCGGCGGCGCGGGGAATGTTCTGTATCGCGTATCCGTTTATCGTGACCAGACCGCTGACGCGTTCCGGCCAAAGCGCCGCCACGACGCAGGCGGCGCGTCCACCCCAGTCATGACCTGCCAGCACCGCCCGGTTGATATCCAATGCATCCATGAAGTCGCGCAGATCCGCGCCCATGGCGCCTTGCTGGCCGGAGCGGGATGCATTTGGATCGAGGAAGCGCGTCGGTCCGAAACCGCGCAGCCAGGGCACCAGCACCCGATAGCCGGCGGCTGCGAGAGGCGGCGCAACGCCATCCCAGTCATGCACGTCCGAGGGCCAGCCGTGCAGCAGGATAACCGGCTGACCATTGCGGGGGCCACTTTCCTGGTAGGCAATTTCAAGTGTCGGGGTACGGACAGTCAGATGCATGGCGGTCTTTCAGGCTTCAGTGGAAATGATCCGGCAATCGGACCTCGCACATGCAGGCTCATGTGCCAACAGAGGCGTAATCGAACCAGAACGCATTTTCACGCCGTATGATCCTGCCCAAGGATGGCTCCGGGAAGTGTGTGGCGCATACCGTCACGCCGCTGTCGCAGTAGCGCTCGAGGAAATTTCGGCGCGTCGCACTCGCCAGGGCCGGATCGAGGTCAGCCCGCATGAACCACCCGGGTTCCAGACACTGCACCGGACTGTGGATGCAGTCGCCGGTAATCACCGCCTGCTCTCCCTGAGAGGCGACGCGAACGCAGACATGCCCTGGCGTGTGGCCCGGCGTGGGTTCCATCCACACTTCGTCATCCAGCGCAAAATCGCTGCTCACCAATAACATCTGACCCGCCTCGATCACTGGCAGGATGCTGTCCCCGAAGTGCGGTTGCGGACTTTTCCGGTGCAGGGCTTCGGCACTGTCCAGCTCCGCCTTGGCGAAGACGTACTTCGCCTTCGGAAACGTCGGCACCCAGCGTCCGTCGCGCAGTTGGGTGTTCCAGCCCACATGGTCCCAGTGCAGATGTGTACACATGACGTAGTCCACATCTTCCGGCGCAACCCCTGCCGCGGCGAGTCGCGGCAGGAAGGTATTCCATTTCTGCAAATGCCAGAACGGGCGGGCCGGGCGGGACTTGTGCTCGCCGACGCAGGTGTCCACCAGAATAGTGTGGTGCCGTGTGCGCACCAGAAACGCCTGTATCGTCAGCACAAGATTTCCGGAGGCCGGGTCCAGCGCCCATGGCTGCATCCAGGTCTCGTGCTTTTCCCAGTCTCCGGGGGTCGTTTGAGGAAAAAAGCCCAGCGCATCGAATTCCACACAGATGGACTCGACGATGCGTTGAATGACGATCTGACCTACCACATGTTGCCGCACGGCACCCCCTCCCCAGGGAATTTTTCAGGTTCGGCAGTCTAATTAATGAATTGTGCATTCATGGATGGGGATCGCTACGCGCCACCCATCGTGCGCATTTTTTCTTTGCGGCCTTTCCCGCCTTTCCTTTGCGCCCTTTGCGTCGACGCTTTTCTTATTTCATTCTGATTCCGGCTACTGCGTATCCGTCGCGCGTGGTCGGCCAACAAGCGTGACACCTCCATCGACAACCAGGGTCTGTCCTGTGATGAAGCGGGCCTGGTCGGAAAGCAGGAAGCGGACAGCGTTTCCGATGTCCCACCCGGTGCCCTCCGTGCCGAGCACGGACGCTTCGCGACGGCGCTCGCGCGCGGCGTTACTCATGCCTTCCGCATACACCATTGGCGTGTAGACGGGGCCGGGCGCAACACAATTGACCCGAATGCCCTGCGGACCGTGGTCCACCGCCATCGCCCGGGTCAGAGCGATCACCGCTCCTTTGGAAGTCGAATAGGCAGTCATGCCACGCGGGCGCAATGCGGCAATGGACGCCACATTGACAATGGCTCCCGCGCCAGCCGTCCGAAGCATCGCTGGAATGGCGAACCGCGAGGCGAGGAACATGCTGTCCACGTTGACCTGCATGATGCGACGCCAACGCTGCGGGTCTTCGTCCACCACAGTGCCCTTGCCGTCGATGCCGACGTTGTTGTCCAGCAGATCGAGCCGGCCAAACTGGGCGAGTGCGCAATCGACCATCGCACGGCATTGATGTTCGTCCGTGACATCCGCGGCAAACGTCGCAGCGGTGCCGCCTTCCGCCGCGATCATCTCTGCGGTGCGCTGGGCCAGGTCGAGAAGCCGGTCCACCACCAGAACCCGCGCGCCGGAACGGGCAAGCAGAATCGCAGCCGCCCGACCGTTGCCGATCCCGTCGCCGGCAGCACCTCCGCCGGTGACGATGGCAACTTTTCCCGAGAGTCCCAGGCCGTCTCCGGCTGCCGGCGTCACATCCGTTTCCCGGCAAGACTGGTCGCCGCTGTACGTTCCGACTCTAATGAAAGCAGGGTTTGCATTGGGGGCATTGTATCAATCCGCCTCTGCGTCGAAGTGGACAATGGGCACACCACCGCGCATACAATGCGTCAATCGAACTTTTCACGCAAACAGGAATGTCCATGCCAGGAACCTCCGGCGCTGCCCTCGACGCGAAGTCGCTTGAATCGTTTATCACGCGAAAATGGGACGACGATATCGTCCCGCAACTGACGGATTACATCCGCATTCCCTGCAAGTCTCCGCACTTCGACCCCGACTGGGCGGCCAACGGCCATCTGGAGGCCGCGGTTGCGCTGGCCATGAAATGGGCACTGGTCCAGAAAATTCCCGGTCTGAAGTTGGAAGTGGTGCGACACGAAGGCCGTACGCCGCTGATTTTCTTCGAACTGGATGGTGAGGCGCCGGGAACGATCCTGATGTACGGCCACCTCGACAAACAGCCGGAGATGACGGGCTGGCGGGAGGGTTACGGACCGTGGACCCCGGTACTGGAGGAGGACAGGCTCTACGGTCGTGGCGGCGCGGACGACGGCTATGCCATCTTCGCGTCGCTGGCAGCCTTGTCCGCGCTCAGGGAGCAACGCGTCCCGCACGCCCGCATTGTCGGCCTGATCGAGTGCTGCGAAGAAAGCGGCAGCTACGACCTGCCGGCCTACCTCGATGCGCTGAAAACCCGGATTGGCACAGTCGATCTGGTGATCGGCCTCGATTCGGGGTGCGGCAATTACGATCAGTTGTGGATGACCACCAGCCTGCGCGGCATCGCCGCCGGCACCCTGACCGTGGAAGTGTTGAACGAAGGCGTGCACTCTGGAGATGCCAGTGGTGTGGTGCCGTCCAGTTTCCGCATTGCCCGGCTGCTGCTGGATCGCCTCGAAGACGCGCACACGGGGCGCATTCTGCCAAAGGAATTCCACTGCGACATTCCGGCCGAGCGCATCGAGCAGGCGGCACTCGCCGGTGAAACGCTGGGCGATGCGATGCTCACCCGCTTTCCTTTTGCCGGGAAGACACAGCCGATGACCCATGAGCGCGGCGAAGCGGTGCTCAACCGCACCTGGCGTCCGTTCCTTGCCGTGGTCGGCGCCAATGGCATGCCCGCGATCAAGGATGCCGGGAATGTACTGCGCCCGAAAACCGCATTGAAACTCAGCCTGCGCATACCGCCGCTCATCGATGGCCGGCGCGCCACCGAAGACCTGAAACGCATCCTCGAAGCCGACCCGCCGCATGGTGCCAAAGTCACATTCGAAGCCGACCAGGGCGCCAGCGGCTGGCACGCCCCCGCCACCGCGCCGTGGTTGAAGAATGTCGTCCATGCCGCATCGAAGCAGTTTTACGGCAAGCCTGCAATGATGATGGGTGAAGGCGGCACCATTCCCTTCATGGCCATGCTCGGCAAATCGTTTCCTCAGGCGCAGTTCCTGATCACCGGTGTGCTCGGCCCGAAATCCAATGCGCATGGGCCGAACGAGTTCCTGCATATTCCGTACGCAAGAAAACTGACGGCTTGTGTGGCACAAGTGATTGCGGGACATGCATCGCGCGTCGAGGGAAATGGCACGAGCAAGATTGGAATTTAAGGGAACTCTGAACAAGTGCCTTCCCCGCGAAGCTTGTCCTCGAATGATTTAATCGGGGAGCGGGGAACCAGATGTCCTCGAAAAACCTGGATTCCCGTTTTCACGGGAATGACAATTTTTGACTTATTCAGTGTTTCCTTGGTTCTTGCCCAGCGAGAACCCTGTCGGCGCACAGTACCCTGTCGCCAGGGCGCCCCGTATAATCGCGCGACGTTGCAATCGCCTCCATTTCGATAGTTTCTTCCCCTCTTCATGAGCCAAGCCCCCGTCACGCCGCGGCCCGCGGCGACCTTGATCCTCGTGCGCGATGCGTCACAGGGCATGGAGGTGCTGCTCGCCAAGCGCACGCAGCTTGCCGACTTCGCGGGGGGGGCATACGTATTTCCGGGCGGGGCGGTGGATCAGGCCGACGCAGCACCGGAACTGGCTGCGCTGGCTTCGGGATTGGACGATGAGGCGGCGAGCCGGCGCCTGGGTATTGAGCGCGGCGGGATCGGCTATTGGGTTGCGGCGATTCGCGAATGCTTCGAGGAAGCCGGTTTGCTGTTCGCGCATGCGCACGACGACAGGCTGATCGATATCGACGGGCACGCGGCACCCCGCTTTGCCTCGGCGCGCAAGGCACTGGCGGCGGGCGAGACGACCCTGCTGCACCTCCTGCAAGCCCACAACCTGCGGCTTGCGACCGACCGGCTGCATTATTTCAGCCATTGGATCACGCAGGCTGGCCGGCCTCGTCGGTATGATACGCGGTTCTTTCTGGCCGAAGCACCGGCGAGGCAGACGCCCTCGCATGACGGCGAGGAACTGGTGAATCATCTCTGGATTCGCCCGACCGACGCGCTGGAGCGCAGTCATGGCGGGGAAATGAACCTGATGTTTCCGACGATCAAAACGCTGGAAAGCATTGCGAAGTTGCGAGATGTGAACAGCGCGATTGCGTTCGCGCGTTCGCCCCGCCCGATGCCCCCGATGGCGCCGCGTATGGGCATCGGTCAGAGCGGAAAAAAACTTCTGGTGCCCGGTGATTTCGCTTACGCGGAACTGGGAAAGCTCGACCCGGAACAGAAGGGCTCCGCTTCGTACGAAATCATTCCAGGCGCGGCCGTCCGGCTTTCGGATCGGGTACAAAGACTCACGGCGCCGAATCCGGGAATGATGACCGGCCCCGGCACCAACACCTATCTCGTGGGAGATGCGTCCACGGGCATCGCAGTCATCGATCCCGGCCCGGCCGACGCAAGCCATGTTGCGCGCATCGTCGAAGCGGCTACCGGCCCGATACGCTGGATTCTATGCACGCACACGCATGTGGATCATTCGCCGGGCGCGGCCCTGCTCAAGGAACGCACGCAAGCCGCTACTTATGGGATGCTTGCCCAGCAACGGACCGGGCAGGATCCCACCTTCGCGCCCGACCACTCTGTTGTCGAAGGAGAGAGACTAGCACTGGCGGGCGTGACGCTGCGCGCGTTGCACACGCCGGGCCATGCTTCGAACCAGTTTTGCTATCTGCTCGAAGAGGAGCGCATGCTTTTTACCGGTGATCACATCATGCAGGGCTCGACGGTTGTGATCAATCCGCCCGATGGCGACATGTCCGCCTATTTCGCTTCTCTGGAGCGGCTCTACCAGGAAGACCTCGAATGGCTGGCACCCGGCCATGGCTTTCTCATGGCTCGCCCGCACGAGATGGTCGAGCGTCTGATCGTGCATCGGCGCAACCGCGAGAACAAGGTAGTCAATGCGTTGCGCGCCGCCGTCCGCGGGACTGTCGAATCGCTGGTGACGACGGTCTATGACGACACGCCGCAAAGACTCCATCCGATGGCGATGCGTTCTCTGCTGGCCCATCTGCTAAAACTTCAAGTGGACGGACGTGCAAGTCAGGACGAAGGGATGTGGCGGCTTGTGGGCTGAAGTGCGGGAGTTCCGATACGGATGCACCACCTGCAATATATTCTTCAATCGTGATTTGGGCTGAAGGTTTTCATTCAAGGATGAAAAAATGAACTTCGTCATTGTCGGCGCGGGTGCGCTCGGGTCCATTTATGCGGCTTACCTGGCCCGCGACGGAAACAAGGTTTCCCTGGTCGCGCGGGGAGAACGCGCCACGGCACTGGCCCGGCACGGTATCGGCATTGAGGGAGCCGATGCTTTCACGGTTCACTGCGACATCGTGACGCGACCGGAAACGTTGCGAAACGCCGATGTGGCCATTGTTGCAATCAAGACCTACGACACAGAGCAGGCATTGGCAACACTGCGTGGACTCAAGGTCGGTACGGCGTTTTCCGTGCAGAACGGCGTCCTCAAAAACAAGCTGCTCGCCGATGTGTTCGGTACACAGACGACCCTGGGCGCCGTCAGCATGGTCGGCGGCGAGGTGCTGTCCGCCGAAGGCGGCCGGCCCGCTGCAATCCGTTACAGTGTTCCTGGCCCAACGATCATCGGCGAACTGGACGGAGGCGATTCCACCAGGGCCAGGGAAATTGTGGATACGTTCGTCAAATCCGGTTTGAAGGCACAAGTGTCGAATGACATCACCAGCGTCGAGTGGTCCAAGTTTGTCGGCTGGTCCGGACTGAGCTCGCTGGCCATCCTGACGCGCCAGCCGACCTGGCGCTTCCTCGTCGATGCGGATACCGCCTTGATCGCCGCCCGTGTCATGCGCGAAACTGCGGCAGTCGCCATGCGTCATGGCGTGACACTGCAGGACAGCGGATTCAGCAGCAAGGATTTCATCGGCGGCACGGAAGAACACGCCGTCAAGTTCATCCAGGCACACGGCGAGAAAATGAAGATCAACTCCCCCACCTTTCGCCAGTCCATTTTGCAGGATGCGGATCGCAACCGGCGCCTGGAAGTCAACGAAACACTGAAATACGCCCTGACGATGGCGAAGGATCTCGGCGTTGCCGCACCAATGCTGGAATATTGCTGCCGGATCCTGGGCGTCGTCTCGCGCGCCGCTGGATAGACGCTGAATGAAACCTTGATCCAAATTACGTCCTGATTTTCGTTGGGCTTCACAAAAAACGTTCTGCCCAACCTACGGTACCTATTCCCCGCGTTTGTCCTTCCTGGTTTTTCCTCCGAAGTTACCGTGGTGAGAGTTGGTTCTCTCGCCTTCTCTCTGAATCAAGCCTGACGCGCTGCCGCCTCGTCGGCCCGGATTTGTTCGATCGAACGCTCGCGATGTTTCAGCCACCAGCCGTATTGCACCGGCCAATCGTCCATGGCATCAAAGGCCTTGCGCCCCAATGCAATTTCCGCCATCTGCGGCCAGCATGGATTGGCGAGAGCTTCCCGCGCAATGGCAATCAGGTCGGCACGGCCTTTCTGCAGAATGTCTTCCGCGAAGAACGGATCGACGATGAGTCCGACCGCCATGGATCGAATGTCGGCTTCCCGGCGCACGCACTCGGCGTAAGGCACCTGGAAACCCCAGGTTCTTTTCACCCGCGCCGCGGTGGCCGAGCCAAACAATCCTCCGGAGGAACAGTCGATCACGTCGATGCCGCGCGCCTTCAGCTCTTTCGCATAGGCCACCGTGTCGTCCAGTGTCCAGCCGCCATCGAGGCCGTCGACCGCGGAAACACGCAGAAAAACCGGTTTGTCTTTCGGCCACGCGGCTCGCAACGCTTCCGCCAGCTCAAGGGGAAAACGCGTGCGTCCTGCAAAGTCACCACCGTAAGCATCGGACCGCATATTGGACAGTGGTGACAGAAACGTGTGCATCAGATAGCCATGCGCATTGTGGATGTTCAGAACCTCGAAGCCCGCATCCACCGCTCTCCTGGCCGCGTCCACCCAATGGCCTTTGAGGGCCGTAAGTTCTGAGACTGTCAGTTGCCGTGGCACGATGTGTCCGTCGGCCATCGGCTCGGCGGTGGGTCCAACGGTGTCCCATTTCTTCTCGCCACGGGCAAAATCTTCTTCCGTCAATGCGCCATTGCCGAACCAGGGTCTTTGCATGGAGCCCTTGCGTCCAGCGTGCGCAAGTTGAATCCCCGGCACCACTTTTTGGGCCCTCATGAATTCAGTAATACGCCTGAGCGGTGGCACATGGGCGGAAGACCAGATACCCAGATCGCCGTTGGTGATCCGGCCCTGTTCGGTCACCGCCGTGGCCTCGACAAACACGCAACCGGCGCCCCCCAGCGCGAGCCGGCCCCAATGCGCAAAATGAAAATCCTGAGCAATGCCATCCACCGCGGAATAAGTCGCCATGGGCGCAATGACGACGCGGTTCCTGAAGGTGGTCTCTCGAATCCGCAGCGGCGTAAAAAGAAGTGGTGAGGTCATGACTTGAAATCGGGTGAATGGGTTAATGGGTGAATAAGTGAATGAAGACAAGCTCCCGAAACTTTGGTCCCCAGCCCCTGATTTCTAGTCTCGAGGTACCCAGGCAAACCCGAGGGCGTCCACACCTTTTTGCAAAAACGTCAGCGCCTCGCCGGCCAGCTTCGTTTCTCCCTTGACGCCCAGTTCAATGCGACGGTCGGGACTGACGCTGGGCAAGCTGAAGAGCTTGAGCGCCGGGTAGCGCGCGATACACGCGTTCATCAAGTCGATGAGCTGGCTTTCGCCGGCGCCCCGCACGATGATCGCGCGATCCACCGGCGGGTCCTTCCGATGCAGCTGCGTGTACTCGTTGTCGAGTACCCACTCCATCATGGGCCAGGCCATTTCCGGAAACCCCGGCAGGAAATGATGCCGGCGATAACTGAATCCAGGAATGCGGTTGAACGGATTGGGAATGATGCGGCTGCCGACGGGGAACACGCCCATCTCGAGCCGTTGGGCATTGATTTCGGCGCCGAAACGCGCCTCGATCTCACGCCTCGCTCCCGGATGCAGTTGCAGAGGAACGCCCGCCGCATTGGCAGCACACTGGCGGGTGTGGTCATCCGGCGTGGCACCGATCCCGCCAAAACTGAACACGATATCCTTGCGCGCGAACGTGCTACGCAGAACCTGAGTAAGAATTTCCGCATCATCGGGCAGGTTCATGCTCCAGGACAAGCCGAGACCGCGCGCCTTGAGAAAATCGACGATCTTCGGGAAATGTTTGTCCTGCCGCTTACCCGACAGAATTTCGTCGCCGATGATCAGTGCACCGATCATCTTTCTACTCCGGCTGGGGTCTTTCCGGGATGGCAGCCGTGCGTCGCGACATCAGCGCTCCACATCACAGGCATCGTTCGCATCGGCTGGGCGGCATTCCGTGCGCGAGCGGTCCGGATTGGAAACGCAGCGGTAGATCTTCTGTCCGCAGCGGGCACACCAAATAGTCGTGCTCCCCTCGCGGGAATAACGACTCTTCAGGATGTCGACATCACCGCTCGGGCACCCGATCGTGCGGGCGGTGATTCCGCTTTTGCCACTGCAGCCGGATACCACCGCCAGGCAGAAGATCAGAATACAGATTCGCGACGCAGACAATTTTTTGATTTCCGGGAATGGCATTGCAGGGAAACGACGGCCTGCATGCAGGCCTGACCAACATCTGTCAGCAGCCGACTCAACTGTGAATGTAACTCTCCAACTGCTTGATGACCATTTCCTTGTCCGACAACATTTCCTTGACCACGTCCCCGATGGAGATGACGCCCACGACCTTTTTATGATCGAGAACCGGAAGATGCCGGATGCGCTTGTCGGTCATGATCCCCATGCATTCCTCGACCGACTGATCGGGTTGGATGCAAACCAGTTTCGAGGTCATGATTTCCGAAACCGGGGTATCTTTGGAGGACTTCCCCTCCAGAACCACCTTGCGCGCGTAATCACGTTCGGAAAGGATGCCGGCGAGGCGATCGCCCTCCAGAACGAGGACAGCGCCGATTTCCTTCTCTGCCATCACCCGGAGTGCATCCAGTACCGTGCTGTCGGGCCTTACCGACACCACGCCGTGGCGCTTGCCTTCCAGAAGCTGCTGTACGGTTTTCATGCCAACCTCCCTGCCCCGTGCGCATGCGGGGTTTGGTTCAGTTTAATCCTGCACCGGCCATTGTCAACGCAAGCTGGCGACTTGCCCCAGACTGCGCCGCCTGCTGCGTCCATTCGACGCCCTTCCGTCGGGCCGGCTCGACGTCAAGTTGTCAGCACGACCTTGCCGGACACTCTCTTGTTGATGACTTCATTGAGCGCCTCGGCAGCACGCTCCAGCGGATAGGTGGCATGAATATGCGGTTTGATTTTTCCCGCGGCGTACATCGCCATGAGTTCCCAGTTGTTCTCGCGATTGCGCTCCGGCTCGTTTCTGGTAAACGATCCCCAGAAGACGCCAACGATCGAGCAGCCCTTGAGCAATGTGAGATTCAGCGGTACTTTCGGTATGTCGCCGGCAGCAAAACCGATCACCAGAAAGCGCCCTTTCCAGGCCATGTCCCGCAAGGCCGGCTCGGAATACGGCCCCCCGACCGGGTCGTACACGACATCCACTCCCTTGCCGGCTGTCATCGCCTTGATACGCGCCCGCAAATCCTCCGACCCATAGTTGATGGTTTCATCGGCACCGTTCTGTTTGCACACCTGCAATTTGGTGTCGCTGGAGGCTGCGGCGATCACCCGCGCGCCCATTGCCTTGCCAATCTGGATGGCCGCCAGCCCGACCCCGCCGGCTGCCCCCAGTACCAGAAGGGTTTCACCGGCTTTCAATTCTGCGCGGTCCTTCAACGCGTGGTAGGAAGTGCCATAGGTGAGCACCAACGCCGCCGCCGGCACGAAATCCATTTCCTTGGGCATGGGCACCGTGCGGTCTGCTTCGACCACCATTTCCTCCGCGAAACCGCCCCAGGTGTTGAAGGCAATCACCCGGTCACCAGGTTTGGGGTTCGTGACACCCTCGCCGACCTCCTTGACCACACCTGCGACTTCGCCCCCCGGCGAAAATGGCAGTTCGGGCTTGAACTGGTACTTTCCCTGGATGATGAGCGTGTCCGGAAAATTCACCCCGCAAGCTTTCACACTCACCACAATCTGTCCCTTGGCCGCGCGCAGCGGCGGCACCTGCTCGATCACCAGCTTACCGGGCAGACCCAACTCCTTGCATAACACCGCTTTCATCTTTTAATTAACCTCTCTTCACACGAAGGATCACGAAGGTAACACGAAGGGCACGAAGGAAAACCTACAGAACGATTCTCTTTATTCCCTGACGCATATGCAGCACGTTGAAGTTAAGCAAATAGCCCAATGAGTAGCTTCCAAGCCTGAGGTAAGTCAGAATTTGTGCCACATGTATTGGCATCAATTTCTCTACGGCCTTGACCTCGACCACCACGCGCCCACTGATCAGAAGGTCTAACCGATATCCGGCTTCCACCTTTTGCTCCCCATAAATCACGGGCAGTGTGACCTGCCTTTCCACGTTCAATCCCAGCCGGGTCAAATCACTCGCCAGACACAATTCATACGCCCCTTCAAGCAATCCCGGCCCCAGAGCCGAGTGCACACGCATCGCGGCGGCCAATATTTGTCGCCCAATTTCTTCCTCTTCACGAGTTCGATTGAGCACCATATTTTCGGGATTTCCTTCGTGTCCTTTGCGCTTCCTTCGTGATCCTTCGTGTTGGCGTTTTTCAGCCTTTGAGGATTTTCTCCACCTGCCGCCAGCCTGCTTCGGCCATGGGCCGGGCGCGTTTTCCCTGCTCGACTGCCCGGGCACTGGCCGCGGTGCCATCCTGCGCGCGCTTGGCAATGCCCTGGAGAATTCCGGCCAGACGAAACATGTTGTACGCCATGTAGAAGTCCCAGTTCGGAATGTCGCTGCGGCCGGTGCGGCGGCAATACTCTGCGACGTATTCTTCTTCCGTCGGGATGCCCAGCGCCTTGAAGTCCACGCCGGCGATGCCGCGAAACTCCCCTGGAGTCAGCCGCCAGTACATGCAGTGGTAGGCGAAATCTGCCAGCGGGTGTCCTAGCGTGGACAACTCCCAGTCGAGCACCGCCAGTATTCTCGGCTCGGTCGCATGGAATATCGTGTTGTCCAGGCGGAAGTCGCCATGAACTATGGAGGTCTCATCACCGGAAGGCAGGTTGCGCGGCAGCCAGTCGATCAGATTTTCCATGGCTTCGATGCGCTCCGTTTCCGATGCGCGGTACTGCTTGATCCAGCGGTTGATCTGCCGTTCGACGTAATTGCCCGGCTTGCCAAAACTCGCCAGGCCGATTTTTTCGTAATCCACCCGATGCAAGGCGGAGATCACGCGATTCATTTCTGTAAAGATGCCGGTGCGCTGCGCCGGCGTCATGCCAGGCAGTCTCTGGTCCCAGAGCACCCGGCCTTCCACACAATCCATGACGTAGAACACGGTGCCGATGATCGAATCGTCCTCGCAAAGGCAATACGTTCTGGCGACCGGGACCTCGCTGCCGAACAGCGCGCTGATGACTCGATACTCGCGATCCACGGCATGTGCAGAGGGAAGCAATATTCCGGGCGGCTTGCGTCGCAACACGTATTGGCGGTTGCCGGCCTGGAGCTTGAACGTGGGATTGGACTGGCCGCCCTTGAACTGCTCGACCACCAGGCTGCCCTGAAAACCCTCGACATGGGCACGCATATACCTTTCCAGGCCTGCGACATCGAATCGATGTCGTTCCTGGACCGGCATGGTGCCGATGAACTCCTCGTGCGTTCCGAAAGCCTCCTGCGTTGGGAGGGCGGAGAATACCACCGGCGTCAAAGCCGTGGCAACGCGCCGGCGCACCGCACGCGTGTCGGCGCGAAGCGGAGCGCTTCCGGGTTTATCCGTTGTTTTGATTGCGTCAGGGATGCATGTCTCCTGATTCTTGAATTTCGGTCAAAAACAAGAATTTTCAACACGAAGGACACGAAGGTTTCGCGAAGGAACACGAAGTAAGACAACTCTGCAAATCATGCTGGATGGTCAAGGAACAAATGCGACCATTGGAGGCGTTTACCCAGCTCCTGCTCAGACGCGCCTTCCGCCCGCGGTTTGAAATTTTCTTCGTGAAACCTTCGCGCCCTTCCTGTTGACGCGTATCAACCCGTACGCTGGCTAGGCGGTTTGTTTGACCTTGGTATTTGCGCGAATGAAATCCGCCATACGAGCAACGCCCTTCTCTATCGCCTCGTTGGAGGCCGCGTAACTAAAGCGGATGTGCTGGCCTTCGTTGGGCACCCGCGGGCCGAAGTGAATATCGGCGAGCACCGCGACCCCGGCCTCATTCAACAAGCGCTTGCGGAACTCTTCGGAATCCTTGGCCCCGATCATGGCACAGGCCTCGGTTACGTTTGGCCAGGCGTAAAACGCGCCCCCGGGACTCAGGCAACGCACGCCCGGCACCTTGTTCAGCAGGCCGACAATCAGGTCGCGTCGCGAAAGGAAACTGTCGCGCATTTTCTTCGCCTCTTCCTGCGGCCCGTTGAGCGCTTCGACCGCGGCCCATTGGGTGATTTGTGATGCGCAGGAATCGGTGTTGGTCACCCATCGGGTGAACACCGGCGCCAGCGCCTTGTTGGCGGTGAAGCCCAGACGCCAGCCGGTCATCGCCCAGGTCTTCGACGCCCCATCGGAAATCATCGTGCGCTCCAACATGCCGGGAAACTGCGCCAGCGACACGAACTCACCCTCGTAACACAGTTGCGAATAGATTTCGTCCGCGAAAATCCATACCTGCGGATGGCGCCGCAGAATCGCCGCAATCGCCTCCATGTCTTTCCTGGGGATGATTCCCCCGGTGGGATTCTGCGGGGAGTTCAGAATCAGCAGCTTGGTCTTCGGCGTAATTTTGGCTTCGAGTTCGGCCGGATCAAAACTGAAATTTCGCGACTCCCGAAGATAAATCGGCACCGGTACCGCACCGTGGGCACGGATCTGCGACTCATAGATGGGAAATCCCGGATTCGGAAAAATCACCTCGTCGCCGCTGCCATGGTCCGTCGTCGAAAGAATGGCATAGGCGATGAAAGGCTTGGCCCCGGCGCCCACCACGATATCGTCGGCGCTCACCTGGATGCCACGGGTTCGATTCAGATAATTGGCCGCCGCTTCACGAAGTTCCACGATTCCGGCAGAGGGCGTGTAACCATGTTTGCCTTCGTTGATGGCCCGGATCCCGGCGTCCCGAATGTTCTTCGGGGTCGGAAAATCCGGCTGGCCAATGCAAAAGGAGATGATGTCCTTGCCCTGGCGCTGCAAGGCACTGACCTCGGCGAGGACGACAAAAGCGTTTTCGGTGCCAAGATCGTCAGCTCGGCGGGAAATGGCGGGCATCTGGAGAGCTCCTGTGAGGCAATATTCTGTGCCGGACAACGCCGCATTCGGACTTCGAATGCGGCAATATTGGAGCGCTGTATATCATGGCCATCAGTCAAGGGTCAATTGAGCCTTCCAGAATCTGCGCAAGTTGGTGAATTCCTACCGCGGAGGCGGTGCGAAATTGTCAACGACGAATTTATCAGACGTTGCAGACATCGGCGCCGGCTCCGCAGGATGGACAGCCGCCGTGGTGGTAGTTGGGTCGGGCCTGCGAAGATTCATCCGGCCAAATTCCTGCGCCGGGTTGGCAGGATTCCTTGTCAGGCGTTCGCCGCCTTCTTCGACATGTTCGCTGCGGCCGATTCCGACGCCGAATCGGCGACACTTACCCGATTGCGCCCGCCCGTCTTCGATGCATACAGAGCGAGGTCGGCGCGCCGCATGAAATTCTCGAATGACTCACCCGGCACATAGGCAGCGACGCCAAGAGAGACGGTGATGTTGTTGACCGTTTCCCCGGTTTCGACACGTTTGATCCGCCCTCTCTCGACGGTCGAACGCAGCGTCTCGGCCAGAGTGCGCGCACCCTGCAAAGGTGTCTGCGGCAGGAATACTGCAAATTCTTCGCCGCCAATTCGCGCCACCACGTCGCGGCCCTTGACGTTGCTCGCCAGAATCTGTGCGGTGACGCGAATAACCTTGTCGCCGAACAAGTGTCCGTAAGAATCGTTGCATCGCTTGAAGTGATCGATGTCGAGAATGATCAGGCATGCTCCGCTGAGGCCGGCGCTCTCTTCATCGGCTTCGGCTTTTCTGACCGCCTCGTCCAGGCCGCGACGATTCCTGATGCCGGTAAGCGGGTCCGTGTGCGCCTCCCCTTTGGCCTGTACCAAGTCCGCGCGAAGTTTTTCGACCGCGAGATTGCTGGATTCCAGCTCCTTTTTCAGGGTCGCCGATGACGCGTGCATGGTCTGAGTGGCCGCGACCAGGGACTTGACCAGCGCTTCCAGCGCCGGCATATCGCCACCCTTCTTCAAGGTTTCGCCATGCTGATCGAGCGATGCCTTGTAATCGCTGGTCTGAATACTGGCTGCGGCCACCGTCTTGCCCAGATCGGCCAGGATCCGTTCCAGGTTGCTCTGCGCACGCATCCCTTCGGCCAACTCACGTTCGGCGATAAACTGGAAATAAAGGGCGGCGACTTTCTCTTCGGTAAATGTTTCCCCGGCCTTCAACGCGAGGTCGATACTTTCCTTGAGCGGAACATTTTTCCCGGCCACATATTCGTACCAAAGCGAATAACTGACGGGATGAAAAGCCGACGGATGTTGGGCCATCATCGGCAACACCAGACGAAGGAGTTCGGCACTGGACTCCTTGCTATCCGAATACTTGTGCATCATTGGTCTCCTGCCCTTGCTTTTTCCATGAGATGCGTTTGCGTATCCGCAGGCACGCATCGATTTATGTATTTACGACACCCGCCACGGAGAATTGAGTTCGGTGCTTCGGAATTACCCTTGCGAATTTCCTTCCTTGCCGGCACGAGTCTGCCATCAGGCAGGGAAAGGGCTGCACTTTCCGCCACACACGCATTGACCGAAGCAGCACCAGTGCATAGGCTAGCCGCTCACAGCAATGAACACCTGCACAGAAAGGAACCATGGCACAGATTGCCAGGAACATGGAAGCGTTCGCCATTTTCAATCACAGTTGACCCGGTTATCCGACTCGAACGTGCGTGACACCTCTCTGATGACGGCTCTTGCGGGCCGCTCAGTCGCGGTCATCGGTGCCGGCCCCGCAGGCCTGATGGCGGCCGAAGCGCTGGCTGGGTCGGGCCTGCGGGTGGACGTTTACGACGCGATGCCCTCGCCGGGTCGCAAGTTTCTGATGGCTGGCAAAGGGGGGCTGAACCTGTCGCATTCTGAAGCGCAGGATGCGTTTCTCGGCCGTTACGGCTCGCGACGGGAGCACATCGCCCCCCTGTTGCAGGCGTTCGATACCCCGGCATTACGCCATTGGGTTCACGGGCTGGGCATCGAGACATTCATTGGCAGTTCGGGTCGCGTCTTCCCGAAGGAAATGAAGGCCGCCCCCTTGCTGCGGGCATGGCTGCACCGATTGCGTGCTAGCGGCGTGAAATTCCACATGCGCCACCGCTGGTTGGGCTGGAACACGGCGGGCGCTCTGCATTTCTCCACACCCAAGGGCCCGGCCGTGGTGGACGCCGATGCAGCAGTACTTGCCACGGGCGGCGGAAGCTGGGCAAGACTGGGCTCAGACGCCGCGTGGGTGCCCTTGCTTCAGGGGCGAGGCGTGCGCGTCGCGCCGCTCAAGCCAGCCAATTGCGGATTCGATGTGGGGTGGAGCGAGCACCTGCGCTCGCGGTTCGCAGGACAGCCACTCAAATCCATCGCCATTTCGACCGTCGATGGCACCGCGACCACGCTGCGCCACGAAGGCGAATTTGTCATTACCGAAACCGGAATCGAGGGTGGGGTCGTCTACGCACTGTCTTCAGTATTGCGAGACGCCATCGAGAAGACAGGCCGCGCATCGTTGCACATGGATCTGCTGCCGGGGCTCCCGCTGCCAAGAGTGATCCAGGAAGTCAGCCATCCCCGCGGATCGAAATCCCTCTCAAGCCACCTGCAAAGTCGCGTCGGCATCAAGGGCGTGAAGGCCGCCCTGCTGCGCGAACTGGCCCCGGCTGATGCGTTTGGGGATCCCGTCCGGCTCTCCACGTTCATCAAGGCCTTGCCGGTGACGTTGCGCGCTTCGCGGCCGGTCGACGAGGCCATCAGTACCGCAGGCGGTGTGGTGTTTGAGGAATTGGACGAGAACCTGATGCTGCGCGCCATTCCGGGATTGTTCTGCGCGGGGGAAATGCTCGACTGGGAAGCTCCGACCGGCGGTTATCTGCTGGCCGCCTGCCTTGCCTGTGGCCGGGCGGCGGGCCAGGGTGCGCTGGCCTGGCTCACCGCGAAGGCTTGATGCGGGTCTCGCGACAAGTCCGGCCTTGAATACTTCGCAATCCACGATAGGAATTGCACCCAAATAGCAGACTTGCCAGTGTTTTTTTTCGATGTTGATACCATTGTATCGGCGCGCCTATACTGCCCGTGACACGGGGTCCCATGCTGGCGCCGTGACACCAAAAATCGATCGAAAAATGAGGAGATCCGGGTCATGAAAAAATTTGTCATGTGGGGGTTGGTCGCGTTAAGTCTGGCAAGCATCCAGGCGCAGGCGCAGGTAAAACTGAATTCACATCATTCGGTGGATATCAAGGCGTCCATCCAGGACGTGTGGGAGGCAACAAAAGATTTCGATGGCCTGGCCAATTGGCATCCCATGTTTTCGGATTCGCACCTGACATCCGGCGATAATGGGCAAGTCGGCTCCACCCGCAGCATCACCATCAAGGACGGCCCGACTTTTGAAGAAGAGTTGCTGACCTATGACGATGTAGACAGAAAATTCAGCTACAAAGTCTTCGACCCGAACCCTCTGCCAATTGCAGAGTACGTTTCGGTATTCGAGGTGATCGAGGGACGCCGGGGTCACACGACCATCATCTGGCGCAGCAACTACCTGAACAATTCCGAAGGCAAAATGACCGACGACGAATTGATCGCCTTTCTCAATGGCGCCTACAAGGCCGGGCTGGACAACGTCAAGAACACGCTCGAAAACAAATACTGATCGGCAGGTTTGCTCCCTGAAAGCCCGTTGCGCCTTGCGCGGCGGGCTTTTTTTCGGGCAGCAATCCGATCACCATTTCGCATTTCTCCGACGGAGTCCGCCTCCCTCCACCGCACGCTCGATGGCATGTCCACTTCCCGCCTTCAGTAACGCCGGGTTACCCACAAGAGGAAAAATCCTTGATATTCACTGCGCGACGAATGATCCAGTTCCATCACTGCGACCCGGCGGGAATCGTCTTCTATCCGCAGTTTTTTTACATCTTCAGCGAAGTCAAGGAACAATTTCTGATGCACATCGGGCAGCCGATGCACAGGATGATCAACGAGTCGCGCATCGGCTGGCCAATGGTGCGCATGGAAGTCGACTTCCGCAAACCCAGCCGGTATGGCGACGAGGTTGAAATTGACATTGCACTGTTCAAACTGGGTGGCGCGTCCATTGGTCTGCAATACACCTTGCGCGGGCCGGACGGCGAGCGCCTTGTGGCCAGGACCGTGATCGTATTGACCAATCTCGTTACCGGCAAGCCGGTGCCGATCTCCGAGGAAATTCGGGTCGCGCTGGCGCCTTACCTGATAACCGCGTAGACAACTTTCCTGTCCACGCCGATCGTTGTCGCACCGTCAGATCCAGCGACGCACCGTGGCCTTGTAGTCTGCATAGGTGCCGCCGAATTTCTGCGCAAGAATCCTTTCTTCCGGCAGGATTTGAAAGCGGTATATGTAGAGCACAAAAAGCGGCGGGAAAACAAAGGCCATCACATTGGCAAGAAACACCGCCCAGCCGCACAGGACCAACAAGAGCCCGAGGTACATCGGGTTGCGCGTCCATTCGTAAACCCCTTTCACCACCAGTGTCGAAGATTCCTGCGGTTTGTGCGGGTGAATGGTGGTGCCTGCCCGGAGAAACGAGACAACCCCTGACGCGCTCAGGAATAGACCGGTCAAAGCAAGACCTCCAGCCAGCACCGGGCGAGCAGGAATGAAAAACCCGCCTATCCCGCTCCAGGACGCGACGCACCACATGAACACGCCGGCGACCAATGTCACCACAGGCGGAGGAATCTTGAGTTCGACTGCGCTCAGGTTCAATTTTTTGCCTCCCCGACGAATTGCATTCCGCTCGCACTGGCGAGTACAACCGACGTTTCGACTTGCCTGGCAGAGACTGACCAGTATCTCTGCAGCAAAGCGCCTCGATGCTGTGCGGGGACGATGCTGTATCCGTTACGCAGATAAAATTGGATGGCCCAGGTTGCATCCGACCAGGTGCCGATCAAAACCGGTTTCGCGGCAAGGGCCTCCAGGTGGCGCAGGAGCATCGTTCCCACGCCTTTTCCCTGCGAGGCCGGGGCAACGTAAGCGTGGCGCACCAATACCACCTCGCCTCGATCCTGCATCCCCATCACCCCTTTCAGTTGTCGGTTCTCCTCCGCAACCCAGAACTCGACACCATCGGCCATCTCCTTTCGCAGCGCATCCTGCGGCATGTAGGGATCTTGCCAGCAGTCTTGTGGAATCACGCCCTGATAGGCCAGTGCCGCATTGTTGATGATCGCCAGCAGCTTCGAGAAATCGACCTTCCGGCTTTTTCGTATTCGGATCATTCGACTCGCGCGACGCAACAATGGGGCGGAAGAAATTGGGGATTGCGACGCCCGCCCGGAAAGTCTTGCAGGCGGCTACGCCCATGCGCCGCGCACATTGCGCAACGCGCACTCAACTTTGCACGAGCAATTGGCGAACCGTAACCCAGTCATTGGCGACCAGATTGAGCTTGCCGGGTTTGTTTTCATCGAGCCAGGAGTAGTCGATCCCCAGGAATTCTTCCACCAGCCGGTCGTGGTTCTGCGTCAGGAACCGGGAGTCCGGGTCCAGATTGCGTATCAGCCCGAGGCCGGTCGGCGCGGTGCCGATCGTGTGCACGGAGAGATCCGGCCGATGCTTGCGCAATAACACGATCAGCCGCCAGATATCGCCGCTCCAGAACGGGGGCGCGCCGTCTCGCCGCGCCGTTTCCCGGTCAAGCGGATAACAATCGTGGATCAACACCGTCGATCCGCGTGTGCAATGGCGCTCGACGTTGGCAAAGTCGCGTAACGCAAATTCGAAATGATGCATGCCGTCGATGAATGCCAGATCGACCGGCACGCCGCCGAACTCGACATCCAGATCGTGCGCGGCAAAAAACGCATCGCTGGTCTGCGCGTACACCCGGTGGTTTGCGGCGGCCGGCTTCAGCAGTTTGGGTTCCGGATCCACACCGATGGCTTGCGTGGGCGACCTGGCGAGTTGGAGCGACTCGCCCTGGAAAACACCGATCTCAAGGTAGGTGCGTGGCCTCAAGTGTGCGTGAATGCGTTCGAGCACTGCCATATAGGCTTCCCCCCCGAACGCGATCTGGGCCTGCAGCCAGCGTGGGGTGGCGAATCCCGGGTCCGCCAGTCGCGCGCTCGCACAGAATTCCAGCGCGCGCCGGTTGTCGCCAGATTTGTACCAGACCATCGCATTCTCATACAGGCATCGGGCATCATTCGGTGCCAACTTCAGTGCCCGGGACAGATCAGAGAATGCCTCCTCCATCCGGCCCAGGGCACGGTACGTGGCGCCGCGCAGGACCAGCGCTTCCATCCACCCGGATTTGAATTCGATCAACGCGTTCAAAACCTTGATCGCCTCCTCATGCCGGGATTCGTCATACAGATTGCGGGCAAGGCGCAGGCCGTCGTCTTCCACCGACGCGCCCCGGCCTCCAAACACATGTTTCAGAAATCGGCGAAGCATGGACAGAATGGTAGCGCAAAATTCGCGGGCACCCTCTTCACAGTCGCCACTTTGCGTGCGCCGTCCGAAGCCAGACTGCGTCTCGCGCTCAGTCCGACAATTCGGGAGCCGGGGCTGCGGACGCCACCATCGCGATTCGCGTCTGCGGCGTCTCCAGGCTGATTCTTCCGAGAGCACCGCTGCGGTAGTCATCCAGCAGAATCAAGGCGGCTTTTTCCAGATCGAGGCCCCAGCCCCGGGTCAAACAGCCGCGGCGTTTGGCAATCGCCTTCAGCAGAGCGGGGCCATCCATTCCTTTCGGCGCAACGCCATAACGCGCAACCAGCGGTGCCGGATAGCGAGACAGGAGAATATCGCCGAGAAACGTCGCCACTTCTTCCGGCATCACCGCGTTCGCCCCCACCGCATGACTGGCGGCCAGCATGAAGCCGTCGCTCTCATAGGCAATCTTCGGCCACATCAGGCCGGGCGTGTCCGTGACGGTCATCCCACCGCCCATGTCGAAACACTTCTGCGCTTTCGTCACGGCCGGCTCGTCGCCGACCGCCGCAACCCGGCGTTTCAACAAAGCATTCATCAGGGTCGATTTGCCCACATTCGGAATGCCCATGATCATCATGCGCAGCGGTTTGGTCATGTCATTGCGATGTGGCGCGAGCAACCGGCAATAGCCGGTAATCTTTGCGACGTCCGCCGCCTTCTTGCACGACAGGGCAACGGCCCTCACGCCCTTTTGCTGACCGTAGAAGTCCAGCCAGGCCCTGGTCACCGCGGGATCCGCCAGATCGGCCTTGTTCAGAAGCTTGAGCGCCGGGCGCTGCCGGTGCTCGCGAAGCGCCCGGATCATCGGGTTGCAGCTTGCCTGCGGCAGGCGCGCGTCCACCACCTCGATGACCACGTCGATCGATGCCATGGTATCGGCGGCCTTCTTGCTCGCCAGATCCATGTGACCCGGAAACCACTGGATGGTCATGAAAAGGAATGCGTGATGCGGGAAAAAGTGGTTTGCTGCAATGCGTGCATCTGCGCATCATACGTCCGTCGGGCGAAATCGCCGCAACCATCTCCCCCTTGTGTGCTCGGACCGCAAATCACGGCAGCTCTCGAGCAACACGAAAACCCACGGTATAGTTTGCGTAGCCGGGCGGTTGGGGATGACGGAACGCAGACCGGACCCAGGTCGGCCCATGGAGCCAGGCCCCGCCGCGCGTCACGCGTTTCTCGCATTCATTGGCGATACCAGCGGCACCGTCCGTGGGAGCAACTTTATAGGGGATGTTGCAATCCTCCACCCACTCCGCCACGTTGCCAAGCATGTCGAAAAGGCCGAACGCATTTGGCTGGAACGTCCCGACCGGCGCGGTATAGGTAAAACCATCATCACAGGGGTGCGCAAGCCAGGCATAGTCCGGACGCGTCTGCTTGCTCGTCTGGTCGTGCGTGTTGGCGTAAAGACAACCCGTTGGCAGCCCTATCCCTTCCTCGATGCTGCCCCAATACCAGGCGGTATTCGAGCCGCCCCTGGCCGCGTACTCCCATTCCGCTTCCGTCAGAAGGCGGAATCTCTTTTCTGTTTTGCGGGAAAGCCACCTTGCGTACGTTTTGGCCGCCTCGAAGTCCACATTGATCACCGGGCGGGTGTCGCGGCCCCATCCTTCGTCATCGACCTTCCCGCAACCGCCATCGACAACACAAGCATCCCACTCACGAAAAGTCACTTCAAATTTCCCCACTGCGATGGGTCTCGCAATGTTCACCAGTTGCGCAGGCTTTTCATCTGGAAGGGAGCTTTCCTTGTCATTCGAGCCCATCATGAATTCGCCCGTCGGTAGAACGACCATTTCGGGACATACCTCACAGTCTTTCATGCTTTCAAGCGCCTGGGCCCTTGCCATGCACAGAAATAACGCCAGGAATACGGCACTGCGTTTTATCATCACTGTTGTGCCCTCTCTACTTCTCTGTGATCTGGTTCGTGGGAAATTCTCCAACCCTGACGCGCGCCGCCAACTGAGTCAAAAGCAATTCTCGCCGTCCTGCCGGAGCGATTCTCCCATGCATGATATGGCACCCACATTATGGGAGAATCGGCGCCTGAAATGAATTCGACGCAAACCACCCGCCATCCGCTCGCGCCCAAGGGGCATATGCAGCTCGGTGTCCGCAAGGTACCGATTTGGCCCGACGACATGGTCATGGGTCCGCTGGCCGAGCCAACCGTCTGGTTGACCGATTTTCCCGATATCGACCGTTATCATCCCAGGCTCATCGAAAAGATCCTGGCGATGGAAGGCGATCCCAAGTTCCGCGATTTTTTCTTTCGTGGCGGCTGCGGGACCAAGGTGCGCAATCCCGACCGCTGGGGCTCTCTCGAAGCGGAGTTGCTGAAGCGCCGCGCGCTCGCAATGTATCGAATCGTGACCGGCAGCGAAGCGGCAATGATCGACAACAGCTGGGCAAGTGTCTATCGGCACGGGGATTTCTGCATGCCGCACAGTCATCTGCGCACCAGCACGAGCCTCGTTTACCTGCTCGATCCCGGAGACGAACTGCCTGACCCGCGCGCAACCGGCGCGCCGGTCGATCCGTTCGCGGGCAAGTTTTGCTTCTGCGATCCGCGCATCCGTTGCTGCTGCCAGGCGGAAGACGGTCGCATGACCAGCCTTTTCGTCCCGGATCTACGCGCCGGATCGATGCTGCTGTTTCCAAGCCAGTGGGTGCACATGGTCGC